>NZ_CP182357.1:1637500-1951599 GCF_048571275.1 Marinarcus sediminis (SeqCode) | reverse complement strand
TACATATTATGAAGAACTTTCAAAACAAAACTACATCAAACGAGTTTATGAAGCCCCATCACGTGGTATCATTCAAGACAGAAATGGTGTTGCATTAGCCATTAATAACTTGGGTTTTTCAATCAGTGTAAAACCTCACTTGCGTTCACATAAAAATAAAATGATTTTAGACAAACTGTGTGAAACCATCTCATTTCATTTCCCTGAATTTACAAAAGAGGAACTCATTAAAAAATATACCAAACTTGATTCTGCTTATAAACATACCTATGTGAAACTCATTGACTATATTCCTTATGATGATTTTTTCAGTAAGTACACACTTTTTAATTCAATGGAAAACATACAAATTGAGTCTGCTATTAAACGATATTACCCTTTTAAAAATGTGGCTTCACATGTATTAGGCTATGTTGGACGGGCTTCAAGAGAAGACATTAATAATAATAAAGTCTCTAAATACAGTGGAATTATTGGCAAAAATGGACTGGAAAAATTTTATAATGAAAAACTGCAAGGTCAGCTGGGATATAAAGATGTCAAAGTCAATGCACTGAATAAATATCTGGAAATATTAGATGAGAAAGAAGTTTCAACAGATAATAATATTAAAACTACACTGGATATTGAACTGCAAGAGTTTATCCAAAAAGAGTTTGCGGATCAAAGTGGTGCTGTTATTGTGATGAATGCCAATACTGGTGAAATATTAAGTGCAGGAAGTTTTCCTGAGTTTGATAACAATATTTTTGTAAATGGTATTACGCATAAAGAGTGGGAAACGTTACGAAATGATTTTAACCACCCTTTCACCAATAAACTCATCAATGGACTCTATCCTCCTGGTTCTGTTTGGAAAATGGGGGTTGCGCTTGCATTTTTAGAAAATGGGGTTGATATTAATACCTCTTTGTATTGCAGTCCAGAGTTAAAATTAGGGGAACGTGTCTTTCGTGATTGGAAAAATGAAGGACATGGATGGACAGACTTTCGTAAAGCCATAAGAGAGAGTGTTGATGTATTCTTTTACCGACTAAGTCTCAAAATAGGTATCAATGAGATGCATGATACCATGGGAAAATTAGGCTTTGGTGAAAAAACAGGCATCGACCAAGTTAATGAGTTTATTGGGATTAATCCCAGTAAAGAGTGGAAAAAAGAGAGATACAATAAGGCGTGGTATATGGGTGAAACCGTTATTTCATCCATCGGTCAAGGATATGTATTGGTCACTCCTATGCAAGTTGCAAGGTACACAGCATTTTTAGCAACGGGAAAATTGCCGCAACCTCACTTCTTTGAAGAAAATTATAAAGAGCCTGTAGCCGTTGATGTTAATCCAAAGTTTTTGAAATTGATTCGTAAAGGGATGTTCGATGTCACCAATGACAGCAATGGTACAGCATACTGGCACGTAAAAAACAGTAAAGTGACTCTGGCAGGGAAAACAGGAACCGCACAAGTTATTGGTATTCCACAATCTGAGAAGAAAAGAATGAAAGAGCATGAACTGGAATATTATGAAAGATCACACGCTTGGCTAACCACTTATGCCCCATATGAAAATCCCCAATACGTTATTACTGTTATTGTTGAACATGGTGGTCATGGGGGAAGTGCTGCTGGAGATTTAACCGCCAAGATTTATAACAAAATGATTGCATTGGGATATATCCAAAAAAATTAATTGGAATTGTGGTATCATTACGCCATAATACTTTAGGAATTTATATTGAAAATAGTTGCAGCTTTACTTCTTTTAACCATAACTGCTTTTGGAGCTGATGCACCAATGATAAACCTCTCTGTTGCAGCAGTTGAACAACCTGCTCAATTTGTACGTACAATCAATATTGCCATTATATTAACCCTACTTGTTTTAGCACCAACCTTAATTTTAATGGTCACAAGCTTTACTCGATTTGTCATTGTTTTTTCACTGTTAAAACAAGCCATGGGACTTCAACAAACACCTCCCAGTCAAGTTATTGTCTCACTGGCATTGATTATGACTGTTTTCGTAATGGAACCTTATGGGAAAAAGTCTTGGGAAACAGCGGTTAAACCTTACATGGAAGAGAAAATTGGCTATGAAATTGCCTTAGAAAAAGGGATTCAACCTTTTAAAGAGTTTATGATTAAAAATACCAGAGAGTCTGATTTGGCTCTCTTTTATAGAATTAAAAAAACTGAAAATCCCAAAAATATTGATGATGTATCCTTAACACTGTTAATGCCAGCATTTCTTGTAAGTGAGTTACGAACCTCTTTTGAAATAGGATTTTTGATATTCCTACCATTTTTAGTTATCGATATTATTGTGGCTTCAATTTTAATGAGTTTAGGGATGATGATGCTACCACCCGTTATGATTTCACTGCCCATAAAATTGATATTCTTTATTGTCATTGACGGCTGGCAACTCATCATTGGTAACCTCGCACAATCATTTAAATAAACAATTAGAGTTTGTAAATAAGTGCTACTTCATCACAAACAGGAAAATGTTTGCATCGAATACAATCGGCCCATATTTTGTGTTCAGGTAAATCCTCTTTATTGATCATTTCAAACCCCAGCGATTCAAAAAAACCTTTCTGATAAGTTAACGATAAAATCTCTTCAAGATTTAAAGCTTTGGCTTCTACTTTACATGCTTCAACCAATTTTTGTCCCAGTTTAAGTCCTCGATATTTTTCATTGACAACCAAACTTCTTACCTCTGCCAATTTAGGTGAATGCACATGCAACGCTGTAAAGCCTACAATCTCATCATCCACACTGATACATGTGTATGATCGAATGGTTGTTGCCATCTCATCAGGAGTACGAAGTAATATAATCCCTTTATCCACTTCACCTTTAACCAAGGCTTGCATGGCATCAATATCTTTTAATGTCGGTTTAAAAAGTTTAATTTCCAAATAGATACTCCGAAATGGCTTTTTCTAACTGTTCAACACCCTTTTTCTTTAAATTGGAGATAAATATTCCCGTAGGATTATCTCGCTTTAATTTTGATAAATCATTTTGTTTCAGTTTATCAATTTTTGTAAAAGCGTTAATGATAATTTGATCCCCTCTTTTAATAAGATTTAAAAACTCATCCACATTATCATCAATAGGTAAATGAGGGTGTCGTGAATCAATTAGATGAACGAATATTTGCAGTGATGGTCTTTGTTCTAAATATTGTGTTAGGTTTTTGTTCCATTCTTTTTTAAGTGATTTAGAGACTTTCGCATAACCAAATCCTGGTAAATCGACAAATCTTGCAAATAGATAAGGGACTTCACTCTCTTCTTCATTGGTTTTAAATTTGATATTAAAATAGTTAATCAACTGTGTTTTCCCCGGAGTTGAAGACGATTTTGCCAAACCTTTTCTATTGGTTAAAGTATTCAATAAAGAACTTTTTCCCACATTACTTCGTCCTAAAAATGCAACTTCAGCTACATCTGGACTGGGAGAGTCTGTAATACTTTGAGCAGACTGCATAAAATAAGCATCAACTATTTTCATTGTTTTTTACTCTCAATATTCAAAATAAATCTCACGGGCTTATCTTTACTTCCCTTTACAGTCGCTTCTCCTGTAACTTGATTAATATAAATAACGTCTCCACTTAAAGTTTTATCTTCATTGATCTCTTTTAAATACCCGTTTCCAATGATCTCATATTTTGACTCTTTAGGCAAGTAGATAACTTTATCCCCTTTCCCCGTATAGTGTTTTAAATTACTGTATATTTCAAAAGAGACATCCCCTGTTGCAACATATTTTAATGGCTCTTTTTGTTTGGCTTTTCCATCTGGATTTGGGGTCAAATAAACAATCACTTCATTGGCATCTAACTTATCTTTAATTCTAGTCATTTTTACATCACCCGTAAAAATAGCAATTCCTTTTTGGTCATACGCTTCAAACTTGTTTGCATCTATAATCAGTTTATCTTCAGCAGCAAATAGTACATTCACCATTACCAATAAACAAAATAAAAACTTCATTATATTTATCCTTAATTCTTTTTGCTTTGGCTTTTTTTATTCATATTAACTTCAAAATGAGAACTTTTTGCTTTAAAAAATGAAGTTAAATTATTCATATAAAAAGCAGTACCATTTAAAATATCTCCATAATAGATTGATTTAAATGGCTGATCATTATAGGCAATTTGATTCTTTACATCATAAAACAGTTCATTGGTTCTGAGTTTAAAAAAATCCCCTCGGTCATATTTAACATCATTGTAAAAACTGTAACTGTCCATTTTTTTTAATATTTTTTGAGCACTTATTATATCTTTTAAATCTTCATTTACTTGATCTTTAACACGCAATACAATTGTACCATCATAGAGTTCATCTCGGCTCTTATATCGCACAGCTTTTTGAGATTGAACAACTCTATTGACCTCATTTTTATCCATAGTATACATTATAGAATTTTTAAAAGTAATTAAAGGTTTATCTGCAACCAGCTCTTTTTTAACCTCATTTTTAACTTCACTGAAAAGTGAAATAAGACTGATAAAAAAAAGTGAAGTTATAAACAGTTTTATGCCCATGCGTTTATAAATTCCTCTTCAAGATTATACTCTTTAAAAATATATTCTAACATCTCTCTGACCGCACCATCACCACCATTTTTTGTACAAACGACGTTGACCATATTTTTTATATAACAACTGGCATCTGCAGGAGCGAAAGAAAGACCCACTTTTTTTAACATTTTATAATCATTCAAATCATCGCCAATCGCAGCAACTTGGTTCCATGCAAGCCCCTCTTTCTTTAAAATGCTTTCTAATACTTCATCTTTATTGTGTACACCTTGATGCAGATGAACAATATTTAAATCTTGGACTCTTCTTTGAACAATCTCTGAAGTTCGCCCAGTGATAATGGCAGCTTTTTTTCCAAACTGTTTTGTCCAAGTTGAAATGGCCAAACCATCTTTGACATCAAAACTCTTAATCTCATCACCTTGATTCGTATAGGTGATTTTACCATCGGTTAATGTACCATCCACATCTAATACAATCAACTCAATCATAAAACACCTTTAGTGCTTGGAATTCCTAACTTTTCATTTTTTATTAAGGCACGTCTTAATGCAACAGCAACGGCTTTAAAACTTGCTTCTAAAATATGGTGTTTGTTTCTTCCTCGATCAGATATGATATGACAAGTAATGCCAGCATTCATAACCAGTGCATGAAAAAACTCTTCTGCCAATTCACAATCAAAATCACCTACTTTCCCAGATACGTTTACTTCATAGAGGAAAAAAGGTCTATTGCTTAAATCCAAGGCACACGTAGTTGCTGCTTCATCCATAACCACCGTTGCATTCCCATATCTCTCAACCGCTTGAATAGGAAAAATGTCTTTTTTAAGCGCTTGTCCTAAGACGATACCACAATCCTCAACACTGTGATGCGCATCAATATGCAAATCTCCATTGCAACTCAAATCAATATCAATAGAGCTGTGTTTGCTCAAAGCTTCTAACATATGGTCGAAAAAACCTATTCCAGTATGGATATTAGACACTCCTGTACCATTGATATCAATTTTACACTTAATATCGGTCTCTTTTGTTTTTCTGTTTAATTCTGACATGTTTTCTCCCATTACTCTGCGATAATCATTGCACTGTTTAAGCCATTATTTGCTTTGAAATCTCTGGCCTCTTCTTCAGATCTAAAGCCACTGATCCAAACCCTATTAATGGCTGTACCATCAAGTTCACCCTCTTTTATGATAACATCATATTTATCTTCAAGTATTAATTTAAATTTTCTTTGGGTGATTTTAGCACCTTCATATCTTCTAAAGGCACCCACTTGAACAAAATATTTCCCTACCGTTGCAACTTCATCTTTTTCTGCTTGTGTTGTTGCTATTTTAGCATTAAATCCTAAAATTGTAAGTTTAACTTTTGCTGTACCATTTTTAACCATATCAATTGTATGAGCAGCTTTGTTGGAAAGATCAATGATTCTTCCACTTACAAAAGGCCCTCTGTCATTGATTCGAACAATAACTGTTTTCCCATTTTCAATATTTTGAACTTTTACCATGGTATTCATAGGCAGAGTTTTATGCGCTGCTGTATCGGCGTACATATTATAAATTTCGCCATTTGAAGTTTTTTTAGCATGAAAATTGGGTCCATACCAAGAAGCAATTCCCGCTTGAACATCTGATACTTTTGCCAATGTAGGATAATACCATTTGCCAGCAACCTGATAGGGTCTCATTGTAGCTCTGTGCATATTGGGGGAGTTTCTGATCTCTTGTTTGGGAACGTTGACATACTTTCTACTCTTCCAAGATGACGAAGAGTAACCACCACTGTAACTGTATGTCTTATTTGAACACCCTGAAAAAAGCAAGACAAGCGAACAAGATATCAACAAAACAGCTGTTTTAATATTTAAGAACAAGCTTATCTCCAATATGAATAATGCCATCAGTCAAATTATTGTCTTGCATAATTTGTTCAAGCTTTATATTGAATTTTTTTGAAATAAGAGTTAACGTATCACCATTTTGTACAAAATAATCTTTAACCTTTTGCAATTTACTCTCATGAGGAATAGGAATGATTAATTTTTGATTCAAAGATAAAAAGTTAGATCTCAAATGATTGAAACTTTTAACAATTTTATAAGGCAGTCCATATTTATGACCAATTGATGCTAATGTATCCCCTTTTCTTACTTTATAAATTGTAAATTTTTCTTGTGAAATATTATCTTTGTTGGCATTAAATCGCGAAAGTCTGCTGTATGGAATATAAATATCATACTCTTTAACTGTGGGAGGAACAATGAGCTCTTTAATATGTTTGTTAAAATTTGCCAACTCTTTGTAATTCATGCCGATTGCTTTTGCAACACTTTTTAAATGAACCCCACCACTGACTTGTACAGTTGCAATTGAAGTTGATGTTGAACCCAAATTTAATAAATGGGAATCTTCATCCGAAATAAAACTTTTGTTATTCATCATCCCTAAAGAGATAATTTTTCGAATATAATTCCGACTTTCGTTGGGCAAATATTGTCGTCTTGATCCCTTTTGTACTACCAAAAGTTTATAAATATCTGGTGTAATTCCCCATGTAATAACCTCTTTATAGACTTTATACAACTCGTTAAAACGTACTCGTTTTCTTTGATAATCTCTGATAATATCTCTGTATTTACTGATCTGTTCTTTTTTAACTTTTGAACCATTTTGTTCAACAAAAACATCAATGGTAGATCGAGTAATGGCCTCAATTACTCGACCTTCTCCACAATTATATGCCATGGCTGCAAGATACCATTTCCCAAATTTATCATGCAGTCGTTTCAGATATTCAGCTGCAGCATACGTTGATTTAACCAAATCCATTCGCTCATCAATATACAAATTGTTTTCAAGCCCATAACGTTTACCTGTTTCTGGCATAAATTGCCATAACCCTATAGCAGCAGCTTTAGATTTTGCATCTAATGTAAAATTTGATTCTGCCATTGCAAGATAGACAAAAGATGATGGAATGCCCTCTTTTCGAAGAATATCTTTTATTTTAGGAACAAAGAGTGTCGCATTGCTGAGTTTTTGTTTGTAATACTCTTTATTCCCACGAAGATAATTATTGTAAGTTTGCTGCAGAGAATAGTCTGTAATAAATGAGGGATCAATATCCAACTCATCTAAAATTTGAATATCTCTTTTGTCAAAATTTGAACCAATTAATGAAGCATATGAAAACGAAATTGAAATCAATAGGAGTATAAAGACTTTATACAATAGGCTGTCCTCTTAAAAATTTTATAAATAGTAGGTATTTTATCTAATTTATACTAGAAAACTCTTTAAATAAGCGTTTTGCATTATTCGTTGTCATAATTTCAACTTCTTCAATACTCAAATCTAAAAGTTCAGATATTTTTTCAACCACAAAAGTCGTATATTGAGGCTCATTTCTCTTTCCTCTATGCGGATGAGGAGTCAAATAAGGGGCATCGGTCTCTATTAAGAGTTTATCACGTGGGATTTTTGGCAAACTTTGAATTGACTTTCTTGCATTTTTAAACGTTAATACACCACCAATACCAAAATAAAAATTTTCATTGGCCAAACTCAGAAGTTGTTCATCGGCATTATAACAGTGTAAAACACCTCCCACCTCTTTTGCATTATACTCAAGTAGTATCTTTTTTGAATCATTTGAAGCATCACGAATATGTACTATTAATGGTTTTTTTACTTTTTTGGCAAAATTAATTTGTGCAATAAAAACCTCTTTTTGAAGCTCTATCTCTTTTAATTTTTCCTCTTCATCTTCAGGGAGTCTGTAGTAATCTAATCCACACTCACCAATAGCAATACATTTGGGGTGAGTGACATATTGTTCCATCATGGATTCACTGTAACTTTTTATATCATAAGGGTGAATTCCAACTGCAAAAAAAACTTCGTCATACGTTTCGGAGAGTTTTATGGCAGTTGGCAAATCTTTAAAATCTGCACCGGGTATTAAAAAAGCTTTAACGCCATTTTTAAGTGCATTTTCAATAACGCAGTCTATGTCATCATAAAATTTTTCATTGTCTAAATGACAATGTGTATCAATAATAATTTTATAACCTTTGTTGTACTAAATCTACAATTTCATTGAGTTTATCGATATCTCGTCTTTTAATCCAAGCATCAATACCAAAATTTTTAAAAGCATCATAATCGCTTTCATCATCTATAATGGCAATTGAGACAAATTCATCTGCACAAGCATCCGCTTTGTTCTCTTCATAATCGAATATTGAGTTTATGTCTAGAATAACAACATTTGCTTCTCCTGTATGCCCTTGTCCAAAAACTTCTAAAGTATTTTTTGAATCCAATAAACCTTTATCAATATCACAAAATGTAACTATATTCATCATCTTCCCCATTCGATTTAATATTTTAATAATTGTAGCAAAAAAAAACAAAAACTACAAAATATACCTTGCGGTATCTTCATGTTCTACAATATTTTCAAGTTTTTCATAGACCAACTCTTTTGTTACTTCAATGGTTTGTCCACTTTTTTCATCGGCATCAAAACTGATATCTTCTAATACTTTTTCAATGACCGTATGTAATCTTCGTGCACCAATATCTTCGGCCTTTAAATTCGCCGCTACACTCAAATGCGCAAAAGCATGAATGGCATCATCATGGAATTGTAAATTAACCCCTTCAACTTCTAAAAGTGCCTTATATTGAGTCAATAAAGAATTTTTAGTATGCGTAAGTATTTGATAAAGTGCCTCTTCATCTAAGGCATTCAATTCTACACGAAGGGGAAATCGCCCCTGTAACTCTGGCAATAAATCACTGGGTTTACTCACATGAAATGCACCAGCGGCAATAAAAAGAATGTGGTCAGTTTTAATTTGTCCAAACTTTGTTGTCACCGTGCTTCCTTCAACAATAGGAAGAAGATCTCGTTGAACCCCCTCTTTACTTGGATCTTGATTTTGATTGCTCTTACCCGATGCAATTTTATCAATTTCATCTAAAAAGATAATTCCACCATCTTGGGCTCTTTTTAATGCTTCGAGTTTAATCGATTCATGATCTAAAAGTTTTTCACTGGTTTCTGAACGTAAAAGTTTTCTGGCATCTTTTATTGTGACCTCTTTTTTGACTTTGTCTTTATTCAAACCACCCAACATTTGATTTAAACTCTCTTGCATTGAACTGAAATCCATGGAGATATTGGAATCGACAATTTCAATTTTTGCTCTTTTAGGCAGTTCTATTTCAATTTTTCTATCATCAATTTCACCGCTTAATACTTTTTGTTCCATTTTGTTATAGGTTTTAATAAAACTCTCTTGAGCTTCTGTCGTTGCACTTTTAGGTAAAGGAGGTACAAGTTTTTCAACAATTTGTCGTGTGATATCCAAATCAATACTCTCTTGAATCTTCTCTTCATACTCTTTAGTCACCAATGAAACAGATTCAAAAACCAAATCTCTGACCATAGATTCAACATCACGACCTACAAAACCAACTTCGGTATATTTACTGGCTTCCACTTTGATAAAAGGCAAATTCATCATTTTTGCTAATCGTCTCGCAATTTCAGTCTTCCCCACACCTGTGTTACCAATCATCAAAATATTTTTGGGCATAATCTCTTCTTGCAATTCAGCAGAAAGTTGCATTCTTCTGTAACGATTCCGTAATGCTAATGCAATGGTTTTTTTAGCATCATTTTGTCCTATAATATAATCATCAAGATATTTAACAATCTCTTTAGGTGTTAAATCCATATCTTTTATTCCTCAATTTTTAACAATTTAATATTTTGATTGGTATAAATACAAAGCTCACCGGCAATCATTAAAGACTCTTTAACCAAATCTTCTTCATCCATGGTTGTATGTTTAAACAAAGCTCGTGCAGCAGAGATGGCATAATTTCCACCACTTCCAATTGCTGCTATTTTTCCATCTTCTGGTTCAACCACATCACCGGTACCACTTAAAATAAAAATATGCTCTTTATTTAAAACAATCATCATGGCTTCAAGACGTCTTAACACTTTATCTTTTCGCCACGCTTTTGAAAAAGCGATTACGGCTTTAAGCAGATCCCCTTTTGTGGTTTCTAAATGCTCTTCAAACATATCAAAAAGATTAAAAGCATCTGCAGTGCTTCCCGCAAAACCTGCAAGAATCTTCCCTTTATACAGTGTTCGTATTTTTGTTGCATTACCTTTTAAAACCGTATTACCGAAAGTAACTTGACCATCTCCACCAATAACCGCTTTATTTTCACCTTTATAGGCGAGTATAGTAGTTGCATCAAACATAAAAACTACTCAGCAATTACATCAACTTTGATAGTTGTATGAATTCCATGTCCAAGTTTACAATCTGCTTCAAAAATACCAACGGTTTTAATTTTAGTCTCTAAATGTATCTGTTTTTTATCCAGTTCAATATCTGCTTGTTCAGATAAAGCTTCTGCAATCTCTTTATTTGTAACAGAACCTAACAGATGACCATTGGCTCCAACTTTATGTTTAATCGTAAATTTTGTTGCTTCAATTTTAGTTGCAATCTCTTTGGCATCTACAAGTTCTTGCGCTTCAACTTCTGCTTTTTTTCTCTCTTGTGCTTTGTGTTTATTTAACACTTCATTGGTGGCCAACAGTGCCAACCCTTTTCCAATTAAAAAATTTTTACCATATCCATCTTTAACTTCTTTAACCTCACCGGCTTTACCTAAGCCTTTAACATCTTTGATTAACAATACTTGCATAACATCTCCATAATAATTAAATAGAGCACATTTTACAATAAATTATAAAAAATAAAGTTAAAGTCATTGCGAGTTCAAACTTAACTTGCAATATCCATTGAATCTTCATCGACTTTTAATCGAATGTTTCTTTTCTTAATATAATTATTTAATCCAATATGATTGTTATATCCCAACAGTTTTGCAATTTTCCGAATAGATAATCCAACAGAGAGTAATTCTTCAATTTTGTCTCTTTGTTTATCAAATTTAGATTTTTGAATCGTACCCTTTGGTTTACCCAAATGAATGCCATCAATTTTTTTAGCATTGAGCGCCTCTTTTGTTCTTAGACTCATCAAATCTTTTTCTAAATTTACTGTCATTCCAATGATACCTAAAATCATTTGAGTCAACATATCTTCACTGTCAAGTAGATCCAAATTTTGATTGACAGAAATGATTCTGACTTTTTTCTTTAAGAGGTATTTTAATATCTCTAAAATTACTTCAGTCGTTCGTCCAAAAACATTTAAATCAGAAACAATAACCGTACAAGATTCATGGCAATTTTTGAGCAAATTAAGTATGTTTTCTTCTTGCTTGGGAATATTCACTTCTATCTCAATAGTATCACTTAAATCTATATTATGTTTTTTTACATAATTATTTATTGCTTCTTTCTGACTGCTCACATATTCAAGGTTGTAATTATTAATTCTTACAAAACTTACAATTTTTGCCATTTTATTTCCTTTAACATTTTGTAATATATAATATTTTATATTAATACAAAATATAGAATATATTTTAATTTAACTTATACGTAATGTTAACATTTATATTTTTAAACTAAACTTAAGAAATGCCTATAAATAATGCCTTCTTGAACTCTTTTTTATTATGAAAGACCTCATATTGTTATACAACTTGAAAAAAAAGTTAAATTTTGCTAAAATCGCTTCTTTATAAGAGATAATCACAAGGTTTATAATTTGAAATTAATTGTTGCAATTACTGGTGCAAGCGGCATAAACTTGAGCCTAAAATTTTTAGAGAAACTCCCTTCAAATATTGAGACCTATGTTGTGTTTTCAAGCAGTGCAATTCTTGCTTTAAAACTTGAAAACAATCTGCTTTACAAAGATATTAAAAATCAAAATTTCACACTTTTAAAAGAGAGTGACATTGGAGCTTGTATTGCTTCTGGTTCATTCAAAACTGATGCCATGATTATTCTTCCTTGTTCCATGAACACCCTTGCAAAATGTGCAGTTGGTATCGCAGATAATTTAATAACAAGAGCTTTTAGTGTCATGTTAAAAGAGAAAAGAAATATAATCCTTGCTCCAAGAGAGATGCCTTTTAGTCCCATAGCATTAGAAAATATGCATAAACTTTCTGTGTTGGGTATTACAATTGCACCCCCTACTTTAGGATATTATTCAAACCAACAAAACCTAGAAGATATGGAAAATTTTCTTATAGGAAAATGGTTTGATTTGTTAAAAATAGATAATAATTTATATAAACGATGGGAGTAAATCTATGGCAGAAAAAGAAAACAGCGAAGTAATTGCCTCATACAGACGTGCAATCTATAGTGGAACATTTGATCCAATTACAAAAGGTCATATGGATATTATCCGACGTGCAACTAAAATCTTTGATGAAGTCATTATCGCTGTGGCTAAAAGTGAGAGAAAAGCACCTATGTTTTCACACGAAAAAAGAGTTGAATTTGCAAAAGCAGCAATTGTTGGACTCAAGGGAGTCACAGTAGTTGGCTTTAATACGCTTTTGGTTGATTTGGCAACTGAGTTATCTGTTAATACCATTATTCGAGGATTACGAGCCGTATCTGATTTTGAATATGAACTCCAAATGGGCTATGCTAACTCTTCTATTAACAAAAATATTGAAACACTCTATCTCATGCCAACACTTGAAAATGCCTTTGTTTCATCAACAATTGTGAGAGAAATCATCACATTTAAAGGTAAATTTGAGCACCTTGTACCAAAGGAAATTTTACCATGTATATAGTTATTGAAGGTATTGATACAGCAGGAAAATCGACTCAATTAGATATTTTAAAACAGAATAATCCTACCGCTATTTTCACCAAAGAACCCGGTGGTACAAAAATTGGCTTGGAACTTAGACGTATGGTTTTAAATGGAGAAGCCAAATCAAATATTGCCGAAATGTTTCTGTTTTTAGCAGACCGTGCAGAACACATTGAAGAGATCATAAAGCCCAATATAAATAACATGGTCATCAGTGACAGAAGTATGATCAGCGGTATTGCATATGCTTCTAATCTTCCTTTAGAAATAGTAACAACTTTGAATTTAATTGCAACAAACAATCTGCTGCCAACTCATGTTATTTTACTGGAATTAAGCAAAGAAGAACTCATATCAAGGTTATCACAAAAAGAGCATGATAACATTGAATCACGAGGAATAGAGTATCTTTTAGATATTCAAAAAAGAATGAAACATACCATAGAACTTTTAAAGATTAATCATCTGTTTATAGATGCCAGTTTAAGTATAGAAGAAATTGCAAAGAGAATTAAGGATTTTATAAATGAGTAATATTCAAAGCCTACGGGGAATGAAAGATATTTTAAATGAAGAGAGTGAACTTTTTACCTATTTTATTGAAAATGCTTCTAAAATAGCCAAAAGATATGGTTATACCTATCTTGAAACACCCATTTTAGAAGAAACAGCACTTTTTAAAAGAAGTGTTGGGGAGAGCAGTGATATTGTTAACAAAGAGATGTATCAATTTATTGATAAAGGTGAGAATGATGTCTGCTTAAGACCAGAGGGTACAGCAGGAGTTGTACGAAGTTTTGTGCAAAATAAACTTGACCGTGCAGGTGGAGTGTATCGGTATTTCTACTTTGGTTCTATGTTTCGGTATGAACGACCACAAAAAGGAAGATTAAGACAATTTCACCAATTTGGTTGTGAATCGTTTGGTGTGGACTCTGTTTATGAAGATGCCAATGTCATCTTACTTATCAAAGATATTTTAGATTTTTGTGGCATCAGATTCAAACTGCAACTTAATTCCTTAGGGTGTAAAGAGTGTATGCCACCTTATAAAACAAGTTTGGTTCAATATTTAAGTAACATACGAACGGAACTTTGTGAAGATTGTAACAAAAGAATTGAGACAAATCCTATTCGAGTTTTAGATTGCAAAAATGAAAAGTGTAAAACACTCTTGGTTGATGCGCCTAAAATTACCAACAACTTATGCCCAACATGCGATGCGAATTTTGAAAAATTAAAAGCCATTTTAACGCTTAATAATGTAAATTTTGATATAGATTCAAACTTGGTTCGTGGTTTGGATTATTATACGCAAACTGCATTCGAGTTTGTCAGTGATGAAATCGGCGCACAAAGTGCCATTGCCGGTGGTGGAAGATATGACAGATTGGTTGAGTTTTTAGGCGGAAGAGCCACTCCTGCCATTGGATTTGCCATTGGAATTGAACGGATTTGGGAGCTGATTAAAATGAATCAAACACAAGAAGAACACTACTATTTTGGTGCATTAAGTGAATCTTGTGTGGATGCCGCATTTGAAGCTGCTTCAATTAAAAGAAAAAGCGTAAAATGCTCAATAGAATATACGCCAAGAGGGTTTAATAAACATTTTAAGAATGCAGAAAAATTGGGTGCTACAGTAATGGCAATAATAGGTGAGGAAGAGTTAAAAAATGGTACAATAGTACTGAAAAATCTCATTTCAAAAGAAGAAAAAACACTATTTGTAAAGGACATATAATTTTGGAAAATTATGGTATTGATATCTGGGGAGAGAATAATTTTATAATTGAGAACGGTTTACTAAAAGTCAACCATAAATCAAAACCTGCATTAATTAACTTAGTTAAAGATATACGAGAACAAGACTATAAAGGGCCTTTGTTATTACGATTTCCACACTTAACAAAACTGCAGATTGACAAACTTTTTACACTTTATGATAATGCAATTAATGAGTACAACTATAATGGGAAATTTCATGCTGTTTTCCCACTGAAAGTCAATCAATTGCCAAACTTTTTACACCCATTAATTGAAGCGGGTGAAAAATACAATTATGGACTAGAAGCAGGAAGTAAAGCTGAGCTGTTTATTGCCATGACATTTAATAAAAATGCCCCAATAACCGTTAATGGATTTAAAGACAAAGAGATGATTCATTTGGGCTTTATTGCCAAACAAATGGGTCATGATATTACTTTAATTATAGAAGGGCTCAACGAATTAGAAACCATTTTAGAAGTTAAAAAAGAGACCAACCTCACCTCTCCTAACATTGGTTTACGCGTTCGATTGTTTAACCAAGGTGGTGGTGTTTGGGCAAAAAGTGGAGGAATTGACTCAAAATTTGGATTAAGTTCTACTGAGATATTACAAGCGTATGAAATGCTTGAAGATCATGGATTAAAAGAGAAATTAACCATGATTCACTTTCATATTGGTTCATCCATGACCAATATCAAACCTTTGAAAAAAGCACTTAAAGAGTCTGGTCATATTTACGCTGAACTTAAAAACCTGGGTGCAACGAATTTAAAAGCAATTAATATTGGTGGTGGTTTGGCCATTGAGTATTCTCAATTTAAAAAGAGCATCAACTACTCTATGCAAGAGTTTGCCAATGATGTTATTTTTACACTCAAAAATATTGCCAAACAAAAGAGTGTTGAAGAACCCGATATTTATACCGAATCAGGTCGCTTTATTGCCGCCAATTCTACGGTTCTTATAGCTCCCGTACTTGAACTTTTTTCAGCAGAGTATGAAGCCGAACATCTACGGTTAAAAGAGAAAAATCCGCCATTGATTGAAGAGTTAAATGCTCTATATAATGACATCAATTCTAAAATGGCATTGGAGTATATGCACGATTCCATTGATCACCTTGAATCACTTTTAAAACTTTTTGATTTGGGGTATATAGATTTGGAAGATCGTTCAAATGCAGAGATTCTCACTCATCTGATTATAAAAAAAGCCATCTGCTTTTTAGAAGTCGATGATTATGATGAACTTAAAAGAATTGACAATAAAATTCAAGAAAAATATCTTTTAAACTTCTCTATTTTCCAATCACTCCCTGACTTCTGGGGAATCGCACAGGAGTTTCCTGTTATGCCAATTACCCATCTTAATAAAAAACCAACAAGAAGTGCAAGCTTATGGGATATTACTTGTGACAGTGATGGAGAGATTCCATTTAATCCAAGAAAACCTCTCTATTTACATGATGTTGATTTAAGTAAAGAAGAGTATTATCTTGCTTTCTTTTTGGTCGGAGCCTATCAAGATATTTTGGGAATGAAACACAATTTGTTTTCGCACCCAACAGAGATTAATATTGTATTTGAAAACGGTGAAATGAAACTGGAAAAAATATGTGAATCACAAAAAATAATTGATATTTTAGAAGACATTGATTATGACACAGAAGAGATCAGAACCATTCTTCAGAAAAAGTTAAACAGTGACTCATATAAAGTAGTTGAACAATATTTAAATGATAACAACTACTTAAAAACAACTTGGAGTTAATATGCAAGAAGAGTTAAACCATCAGCCATTAAGTTTATGGAAGCAAATTAAAGAAGATTTTATTGTCCCTAAACTCAACGACCCCGCTTTAGATTCAAGTTTAGAGTTACTTTTTAACTATCCTGGTGTTTGGGCTATTATTAATTACAGAATTGCTCACCGACTGTATAATAAAAATTGGAAAGTACTCGCTCGATTCATCAGTGGTCTCAGTCAATTTTTAACCCATATGGATATTCACCCTGCTTGTACTATTGGAAGAAGAGTTTTTATAGACCATGGTATTGGTGTGGTCATTGGAGCAACAGCAATTGTTGAAGATGATGTACTCATTTACCAAGGAGTAACCTTAGGTGGAGTAAGTTTAAATAAAGGGAAACGACACCCCACAATTAAATCAAACTCAGTCATTGGAAGTGGCGCGAAAGTTCTTGGAAATATCACCATCGGAAAGAATTGTAAAATTGGAGCAAACTCTGTTGTTATTTGTGATGTTCCAAAAAATTGTACGGCAGTAGGAGTTCCAGCTAAAGTCATTAAACGTGAAGATCAAAACAATAAACTCAACCATGCTGATTTACCTGACATCAACAAAGAGATGTTTGAATATCTGTTAAAACGAGTGGCTGTTTTAGAGCATGCCATTAAAAAATTTGATGGCATTGACTTAAGTGACGAAGACAAAGAGTTGGAGTGCATCTATAAAAAATTTATTTCCGCAATGAATTCGATTAAGTAATGATAGCCGAACTGCTTTTATTTGGAACATTTGCTGGGTTTATCTCTGGCTTTTTTGGCGTTGGCGGGGGAATGATACTCGTTCCAATACTGCTTTTTGCTGGTTTTGATATGAAACATGCCGTTGCCATCTCTATTATGCAGATGGTTTTCAGTTCAATTTTTGGTTCATTCTTAAATTTTAGACACAATCTCTTAAAAGTAAAAGATGGATTAATTATTGGTATTGGAGGCTTTTTAGGAGGTCTGCAAAGCAGTCTGATTTTAAAAACATTTTCAAGCCTTACCTTGCAACATCTTTTTATTGTCGTAGTTGCTTTTGCCATTTATAAAGTGGGATTTACAAAAACAAGCGATGCCCTTGACAACCATGAAAACCACAACCCTTTTATGCTCTTTTTTATTGGTTTTATTATTGGAATGATTGCCATGAGTATTGGTGTGGGAGGTTCTATTATGCTCACACCTGTTTTGGTTGGTTTTTTATATTATAACATTAAAGAAGCAACTTCTTTAGCACTTTTCTTTATCATATTCAGTTCTATTGCGGGATTTGTCTCACTCTCTTTGGGAGGTCAAATGCTCTATTTTGAAGGAACTGTTGTTGGAATTGCTTCATTGGTGGGTGTCTTTTTTGGGATTAAAACCAAAGCCATTATCACAATTAAATCGTATAAAAAATATACGATGATTATGTATATTCTTATCTTTGTCGCTATGTTATATAAAACATTTATATAACATAGTTTCTCTTTTTGCCTCCAAATCAATTGTTAAAATTTCCTTTTGCTTATTATCATTATTTAAACCATTTACTTTAACTTTAATAAACACTTTGATTGGATATAATAGCCACTTTATATAAGGACAAGAATGACTGATAAAATCAAAATATTCAATGCTAAAGAGAATAATTTAAAAAATATTAATTTAGAAATTCCAAAAAACAAACTGATTGTTTTTACAGGACTCAGTGGCTCTGGAAAATCGACACTGGCGTTTGATACTCTCTATGCTGAAGGTCAAAGAAGATACATCGAATCGCTCTCAGCATATGCAAGACAATTTTTAGACAAAGTAGGAAAACCTGATGTCGAAAGAATAGAAGGGCTCACACCTGCTATTGCCATTGATCAAAAAACAACTTCTAAAAATCCTCGTTCAACTGTGGGTACAATTACAGAAGTCTATGATTACTTAAGACTTTTATATGCAAGAGTAGGAAAACAACACTGCCATCAATGTGGAAAACCCATTTCACATATGAGTTCATCAGATGTCATTGAACAAGTATTGAGTCTTCCTGAAGAGTCAAAAATTGTCATCTTATCTCCTTTAATTAATCGTAAAAAAGGAAGTTTTGCTGATTTACTCGATGCTTTACGAAATAAAGGGTATGTCCGAGCCATGATTGATGGTGTCATGGTCAGACTTGATGAAGATTTTGAATTGGCAAAAACACAAATGCACACCATTAAAGTGGTCATCGACAGAGTGGTCATTAAAGAAGAAAATCGACAAAGAATTGCTCAAGATGTAGAAAAAGGTCTCAAAGAGAGCTTTGGTGAACTGGAAATAGAAGTGATGAATCATAATGAAGTGGGACTGCAAGAACAACACATTCACTACAGTGAACACATGGCTTGTTTTGATTGTAAAATCTCTTTTGAACCACTGGAACCCTTAAGTTTTTCATTCAATTCACCCAAAGGAGCTTGTCCATCTTGTGATGGATTAGGTATTCGATACACCTTAGATATGAAAAAAATCATTGATGAAGAACTCACCATTGAAGATGGTGCAATTAAAGTCATTTATGGCTTTAACAAAGGGTACTACTTTAAAATGATGAAAGCCTTTTGTGAAGCGGCAAAAATTGATACCCATACCAAATTTGTGGATTTACAAGAGCATCAGAAAAAAGCCATTTTACATGGGGGAGTAGAAGATGCTCAATTTCTTTGGAAACGACATAAACTTACTAGAAAATGGGAAGGTATCATCAAAATTGCTTATGATATGATCAAAGATGAAAAAGATTTGGGCGATTATATGACAGAAAAGAGTTGCAGCGATTGTGGAGGGAACCGATTAAAACCCTCTTCTCAAGCTGTAAAAGTTGCCAAAAAAACACTTCCAGAAATTATCTCAATGCCCATTGAAGAGTCCCATGCTTTTTTTCAAGATGAAAAAAACTTTGAATATCTCAATGAACAGTTTAAACTCATTGCTGCACCCATTTTAAAAGAGATAAAAGAGAGAATCTACTTCTTATATGATGTGGGATTAGGCTACATCACTCTAGGAAGAGATGCACGATCAATTTCAGGAGGAGAAGCCCAAAGAATAAGAGTAGCTTCACAAATTGGTTCGGGATTAACAGGGGTCATGTATGTTTTAGATGAACCCTCTATTGGTCTGCATGAACGAGATACCAATAAACTCATAAAAACACTTCGAGCCTTACAAGAAAAAGGCAATACCGTTATTGTTGTTGAACACGATAAAGAGACCATTCAAGCAGCTGATTTTATTGTTGATATTGGTCCAGAAGCGGGTAAATATGGCGGAGAGATTGTTTTTGCTGGAACATTAGATAAAATGAAAAAAGCCAAAACACTTACTGCACAATATATGACCGGTAAGAAAAAAATTGATTACTATTATGCTCGACCACAAGAAGAGTTTATTGAAATTCAAAATGTAACACTCAATAATATCAAAAATTTAAGTCTGCAGATTCCTTTAAAAAATCTTTGTGCCATTACAGGAGTCAGTGGAAGTGGAAAAAGTTCATTGATTTTACAAACCCTACTCCCTGTTGCAAAAGAGTTATTGAACCATGCGCGGAAAGTGAAAAAAGTTGATGGAGTGAGCATTGAAGGTTTAGAAAAACTCGACAAAGTAATCTATCTTGATCAAAGCCCAATAGGAAGAACACCAAGAAGTAATCCTGCAACCTATACCGGACTTATGGATGAGTTAAGAACCCTATTTTCTAAAACCAAAGAGGCACAACTTCGTGGTTATGCCATTGGACGATTCTCTTTTAATGTCAAAGGTGGACGATGTGAAAAGTGTCAAGGAGAAGGCGAGATTAAAATAGAGATGCACTTCTTACCTGACATTATGGTCAAATGTGATGATTGTCATGGGAAACGATACAATGCACAAACTTTGGAAATTTTATACAAAGGAAAATCCATTGCAGATGTGTTAGACATGAGTGTAAGTGAAGCCTTAGAGTTTTTTGCTAAAGTTCCAAAAATCAATGCCAAACTTGAAACACTCAATGATGTGGGGTTAGGATATATCACGTTAGGACAAAATGCCGTTACATTAAGTGGTGGAGAAGCACAAAGAATCAAACTCTCTAAAGAGTTAAGTAAAAAAGATACCGGAAATACGCTCTATGTTTTAGACGAACCCACTACGGGACTACACTTTGCAGACGTAGATAGATTGACAAAAGTACTTCACCATTTAGTGGATTTGGGCAATTCTGTTTTGGTCATTGAGCACAATATGGATGTGATTAAAAATGCCGATTGGATCATTGATATGGGTCCAGATGGGGGAAATAAAGGTGGACTCATTGTGGATACGGGAACACCAAGTCAATTGGCACAAAACCATAAAAAAAGTGGTTCATATACAGGCTACTATTTAGAAAAAGAGTTGGCTGAACTTAAACGATGAGTGCCATTAAACAATTTATACAAGCGGTGCAAAATCATGAATTTGCACCGGCACATGAAATACTTGAACACGATTGGAAAACCTTTAAACAACAAGGTGAAATCAAAAAAGCCAAAGCTTTGCAAGGCTTAATCAATGGTACAACAGCTCTTGCTTTATATATCAAAGGAAAACCTGAAAGCTTTAAAAAAGTTTGGGCAACGTTTGAAAAATACCAACCCCTTCTGGACGAAATTGAACTTCAAGAACACGATGCTTTTTTTCAAGCACGCGATTTACTTATTCAAAAAAAAGATGAACTCATTAAATAATAACTAAAATTATTCAAGTAATCAATCTGTAATTCCTCTTAGATATAGTTCCTCTCTTAATTAATGGAGATGAAATGAATATATTAAATAATATTTCAGTTAAAGCAAAACTGAGAATTTTTTCTGTCATATCTGTGGTGGGATTAATGCTTGTAGTACTCATGATGATTTTTATGTTTTACTCTACTGATAAATACAAAACCTTAGGCTATGATTTACTCAAACTGCAAAAAAATATCACAGAACTGAACTTAAACATTGAAAACTATTTTTCAAACAGAAACGTAGATGCATACAACACAACGTATAAAAAAGTAAATCTTGCCATAGAAAAACTTCATCAAGAGATGAATTTACTTAATCTGTCCGATGCCAAACTTGAAAATTCAAAAAAAGAGATTGAAGCCTTAAATAAACTCTTTTTAGAGATTGTACAAGATAAAGAGCAAGTAGATGAGTATTTACTTCAAATGCAAAAAAGCAAAACCACCATCAATAAACTTTTCGAAAAAAATTACGATTACAAACTGTTACAATATATGATGAAGTTAGAACTCTATGAAAAAAACTTTTTACTTTTTAAGGAGATAGATTTAAAAGAGTTCAATACCATACAATTTAAAATGAGAAGATCTGTTCGAGCTTCTGCAAACTTTACAACGGACAAAGAACTTCAAAAAATTATCAATGAAGCTTTGATTTTATATAAAGATATGATGGGCAATATTGTTGAAGTTGAAAAAAGAATTGGCAAAGATATACACAGTGGAAAACTGCAACAAATGGATATCTCTATTCAAAATGTCAGTAAAAGCGTGAATACAAACTTAACGCAAATTGACACAGTGGTCAATAATAAAATTGCCATGCTCATTAAAATTCTTATATTTATCTCAATTGCCATGATAACCATTGAACTCATATTGGCATACATCATGTTTGATACCATTAATAACTCTCTAAAAAGTGTTAAAAATGGGCTGAATGAGTTTTTTGATTTCATCAACTATAAAAAAGAGAGTATCTCAAAGATTGAAGTTAAAACCAAAGATGAATTTTATGAAATGGCGCTTGAAATCAATAAAAATATTGACAACAGCATTAATACATTGGAAAATAACAAACAAATCATCAATGAAACCAATGACATTATTCACAAAATCTCAAATGGATTTTTCTCTTATCATATCAATGAACAACATATCATCTCTCCCGATATGAAAAAATTGGTCACGTCAGTGAATTTAATGATTTTACAAACCAAAAATAAATTTGATATTATCATGAATGCTTTAGAGAACTATGGTGAGTATAATTTTAATTATCAAGTCGACCAAAATGCCTTAAAAGAGAGACTCAATGGAGATTTTGGTTCTTTGGTTGCCAGCACAAAACTCATTGGAAATAATATTTCAGAATTTTTAGCCATGATTATGAATACCGGAGATCAACTCAATATTGATACTACAAAACTCAATACTACTGTAGAAAAATTGACAAACAGTTCAAATAATCAAACTCTCTCTTTAGAAAAGAGTGTGCAAACTTTAGAAGATATTACCAATACCATTAATCAAAATACCAACAACAGTAAACAGATGAGCATATTGGCTTCAGAAGTTTCAACATCAACAAACGATGGTTATACACTGGCAACAAAAACCGTTGAAGCCATGAATGACATCACCAATGAAGTCACTTCTATTCATGAAGCCATTGATGTCATTGATAAAATTGCCTTTCAAACCAATATTTTAAGTCTGAATGCTGCCGTAGAATCAGCAACGGCAGGAGAAGCGGGCAAAGGGTTCGCTGTTGTAGCAGCAGAGGTAAGAAATTTAGCCAATCGTTCAGCAGAAGCGGCAAAACAGATTAAAAGTTTGGTTGAAAAAGCCAATGAAAAAACTGCATCGGGGAAAAATATTGCACAAAATATGATTGAAGGGTACAAAAAATTAAGTGAAAAGATTCAAAATACAACAACGTTAGTACAAGAACTTGAAATATCATCTAAACTGCAACAAGAGGGAATCAATAAAATCAATCAAGAGGTTACTGTTTTAGAAGACAATGTAAAAATAAACAATAAAAATGCTCAAGATATTAACAGCTTATCCATAGAAATAACCCAACTCTCTCAAAAACTTTTTGAAGCAGCATCAAAATCAAACTACAATATTCATGTTCGAGAACAAGTGTGCGATGTTGATTTGGTGTATCAAACCGCCAAACTCAAAAACGATGTCATTCGATTTAAAAACAATCATTTTACTGCACTTAAAGAGTATAAAAATATCACTGTACAAAACCATGAAAAAACACTTTTAGGAGAGTGGATTATTGAACAAGAGCAAAAAGATAAAAAGTTTATCAACGCATCTATCTGGAGTGAATTAAAAGCATTAAATATCGAATATGCACAGATTGTTCAAGAGTATATCACCAAAAGTGCACAAAAAGTACAAAACAGCGAACTGGTTGAAATTTCATCCAAAATTGAAGAACTGACACTGCATATATTTAATCAACTCAATGCCATTAAAATTCTCAATTGTAAATAAAAGTTAACACAGTATTTATTAATTTAATCTTGCCTATAATATATAAAAATAAGAAAGAAATTTAATGCAAGAAGTCAAAGAGAAGCCACTGTTTTTAACTGTTTACACTCTTTTGGCACTTCTGTTTCTATCGGCTAATTCACTGCTATGTAAATTGGCATTTCTTAATGAAGGCATTGATCCCTTCTCTTTTTCAGCCATAAGAATTTTCAGCGCGGCACTCTCTCTTTTTATTTTACTTCAATTTAAGACAGACTCCAAACCCTTAGAAAAAGGAAATTGGTTGGCTGGTTTTATGCTTTTTTTATATGCAATCACTTTCTCTTATTCATATGTTTTAATTGATACAGGCATTGGGGCTTTAATTCTTTTTGGAGTGGTTCAAATTATTATGATTACGTTTGCTGTATTAAAAAAAGAGCAAATCAACTTTTTTAAAATTTTAGGAGCAATAATTGCATTTATAGGGTTAATTTATCTGCTTTTGCCCACAAAACATGAACAAGTTTCTTTAAAAGGTGCCCTCCTTATGGCCATTGCTGGTATCGCATGGGCCATTTATTCTATCATAGGAAAAAAGACGCAACACCCCTTATCGGTGACATATTCAAACTTTTTAATGGCATTTGTCTTTATTTTCATATTAAGTTTTTTTGTATCTGTTACTGGAAATATTCAAATGTCCAGTTTTATCTATGCACTTATCAGTGGAGCCGTTACTTCAGGTATTGGTTACGTTCTTTGGTATGTGGTAGTCACTAAAATTGAGACATCAACAGCAAGTATCATCCAACTTACTGTACCTATTTTAGCAACCTTAGGGGGAGTTGTTTTTCTCAAGGAAACACTTACCGTGCAAACAATCATAGCTACTGTTGTGATACTCAGTGGGATACTGCTTTCAACAATAAGTAAAAAAAATGCCGCATAAAGTGTAGCTTAAAGAAGGAGAAGATAAAATCATATTAAATATTATAAAAGGCAATAGGTTAAACAAAATATGACCAAAAATGAAAAGAGCGTACTCGAACAATTTAGTTACGAGCATATTTTAGATAACTTAGCAAAATATGAACTTTATTATCAAATCTCCTTAGAATATTTGGTTCAACAAACAGAATTTGACAAAGATTCAGCTTTAAAAAAACTTGAAGAGATGGCGTTAGAAATTGAACCTGAAAATGTCTTTTACACCATCATTGCAATTACAAGAAACTGCAATAATACCAATACGTGTAAAGCAAACTTTGAAAATGAACTTCAAAAACACGCATCAATTAATGCACTTGAAGATTATGTCAAAAAAGACAAAGAGTTGATTCATCCTGAAATGTTCTTAGAAGAGACGGTAGAAAAGATAAACAGTGGAAACTTTTTTAATGAAAAAATGAAAGCATTTTTTGACGAAGAGTATGACAATATTCTAATCAGATGGCAAACAATAATTACAGAAAAACTTGCAGAAAATATAAAAGAGATTGCTCAAAATATGCTCTAAATTCTTACTTATGCAATATTATCGTTTGACAAACTGATCAAGTACGCTTTTAATTTCATCATCTCATCTGTTGGATATTGCGCAACATAATCGCTTCGGTTGACTTTTACATAAAAATCTCGACTTTCTGGATTAAACCCAAAATTGACATTTGAAATTATAAACTCTACCTTAGGCGCTTTTTGAGGAGTTGAAACTTCACTTGCAGCTTGTGCATTTACCTCTTTATTGGTCTCTGGATTGTTAATATTTTTATTTTTAACTTCTTCATTTAATAAAGAAATTTTATCCGTTTTTTGAACTGTGTCAACTTTTTTTTGTGAAAAATTTTCAAACTGCTCAAACTTTGGTATATTACCTACTTCCATAATAGCCTCCTTTTAATAGACCATCCCCATCCTTATATTGTCATTATAACTCTACAACTCTTAAATGAGTCATAACTTTATAAACTAATTTTATACTCTTTTTCTTTTTCAAAAAAAATTTATATTACTTTTGTCCAAATAGACATATTTTATTGTATAATATTGCATTAAATATTAAGGAGTAATACTTGGACGAAAATTCCCAGAGGCGTAAGTTAACTATGAATGAGGTAACATGGATATTTTAATTTTACTGTTCATATTAGTTATCAGTGTTTCGTTTTTGTGTTCTATATTAGAGTCAATTATATTATCTACAAACATCTCTTATATTTCGATATTAGAGAAAAACAATCCTGCTAGGGGTGCTTTACTTAAAAAACTTAAAGTAGATATTGATAAATCAATCGCATCAATTTTGATATTAAATACCATTGCCAATACTTTAGGTGCAACGGCCATTGGTGTTCAAGCTCAAACCGTCTTTAAAGGTGACAGTAACTTAGTTCTGTTCGTTTCCGTTGTACTGACTTTTGCGATTTTATTTTTTGCAGAAATTATTCCCAAAACCATTGGTGCCATTTATTGGAAACAGTTAGCTCCCGTGGCATCTGTTATCATTAAATATTGCATATTTTTTACCACACCCATTATCATCATAACTCAGTTTGTAACAAAAAAAATCTCAAAAGGAAAAGATTCGTGTGACTCTATTTCAAGAGAAGAGTTACTGCATTCAACCCTATTAAGTGAAGAAGAGGGAATTATTGGTGATTTAGAATCCGATATTATTGAAAATACCTTGACCTTACATAATATTAAAATCAAAGAAATTTTAACACCAAGATCAGTAATGTATACCATGCAAAAAGATATGAGAATCAGAGATATTTTAGATGACAAAAGAACCTTTAAATTCTCTAGAGTTCCCGTGTATGATGAATCTATTGACAATATTGTTGGTGTTGTTTTAACGAAAAAACTCTTTAAACAAGCGGTAAATAATAAAGATGCAACAATTGAATCTATCATGTTCCCTATTTTTACGTTAAATGAAAACATTCCTGTTTCAAAAGCACTGAATATCTTTATTAAAAAACGAGAACATATGTTTTTAGTTTTGGATAATT
The DNA here is from genome assembly GCF_048571275.1 of Marinarcus sediminis (SeqCode). Lineage (GTDB taxonomy): Bacteria > Campylobacterota > Campylobacteria > Campylobacterales > Arcobacteraceae > Marinarcus > Marinarcus sediminis. Next base: position 1,924,388 of record NZ_CP182357.1, on the reverse strand, counting down.
ATGATCAAACAGAGGGTATTGTGACGCTTGAAGATTGTATTGAAACCCTACTTGGGCTTGAAATTATGGATGAGTCTGATACTACTGCAGATATGAGAAAATTAGCGCTTCGACAGATGAAAGCAAAAAGAAAAGAGAAAGAAAAAGAGAACGGTAAAGACAAAGAGAAAGTAAACGAAAATAAAGAGTAAAAAAAGAGAGTGAACTTTTTTTACTCAGACGTCTTTTGTTCCTCTTTTTTAAGTTTTCGTATAATTGATTTTTTGACCGATTCTACAACAAAATTTCTATCTGAACTGTTTATATTGGCAATTTGTACATTACAATGATTGCAGACAAACTCAGTTTGAGATAACAAATGATCATACACATAATTGACCTCTTGATTGCATGTTGGGCATGAAGGGGTTAAATGTAAAATGTGTTTATCTTGCGTCCAATCCCAATTCCATTTAACATTATAAAAAATGTCTTCATTGTATTGAAAAAAATCTGGTGCATTAAATTTAAAAATGACATCAATCAACAGATGCACACAAGTCGATGATGCAATCGTTAAAGACAAAATCATGATTATATTCTCTGCACGATACTCATGTGAATACAAAACAATGACGATGCTCAAAACAATTGAAAAAACGAACCAATAGCTGAATTTATTTATTTTATTATTCATTATTTCTCTTTATATTAAGTTCTTAATTTTAACACAAAATTAGTAATAAAATGGTAATATCAAAATAAAATAGAAGCGTAATAATGTTAAAAGATTTTTTAAAAAGTTTTAAAAGTATGGTTATTTCAACTCTTGATAGCAATACCAACCCCTTTACAAGTTATGCACCTTTTGTCTATTCTCAGGAAAAATATTATATTTTTATCAGTGATATTGCAAAACATTCACAAAATTTAAAAGCACACAAAGAGCTTTCAATTTTTTTTATTGAAGATGAACAAGAGTGTGAAAATATTTTTGCAAGAAAACGCGTTGTTTTAGAGTGTAGTAGCACACTTATAGATAAAAAATCAGATACGCATAACGCTATTCTCAATCAGTTTGAAGCCACTCATGGTAAAACCGTTAAAATGTTAAGAAAAATGAGTGATTTTAATCTTTTTGAGTTGAGTGTAAAAAAAGGAGAAGCGGTATTTGGTTTTGGGAAAGCCTATGATATTACAAATGATTTAACCCTAATACCAAGAGATTCAAAAGGACACAAATAGTCTTGCAACACACCAGAGAAGTATGCTACAGCTGTTATCGTCCTCAAACAAGCTGCATGTGTGAATACATTAAACCCATGGAAACAAAAACTCGATTTGTACTTTTAATGCACCCAAAAGAGTTCAGAAAAACAAAAAATGGGACAGGACATTTAACCCATAACTCCTTGCCCAATTCAGAAATGTATGTGGGAATTGACTTTACAAAACACAAAGAAGTGCAAGCCATTATCAATGATGAACAAAATGAGTGTTTTATGTTGTACCCTCATGAAAAAGCACTCAAACTCAACCATGAAAAAATTAAAACCCAAAAAAATCTGGTTATTTTTATTGTAGATTCAACCTGGCCTTGTTCAAGAAAAATTTTAAGAGTCAATCCCAAACTGCAAGCAATGAAAAAAATAAGTTTTGAAAATGAGAGTAGCTCAAAATTTTATATTAAAACCCAACCCAATCTTTATTGTCTTTCAACCATAGAATCAACCCTTTTTGTCATTCGCCTGCTCAATAATCAAGGCATTGAAACGATTACAAATAGGAGTTTTGAAGAGTTTTTACAACCTTTTGAAAAAATGGTGGAGTATCAATTGGAGTGTGCCAAAGAAGAGGCCATACGATACAAGTAGCTTATACGAATTTAAACCCTACTTTACAAAGCTGTTTGATATCTTCACTGAGAAGTTCATGTTCATTTTTTAATATCTTGGTAATAAATCGCACTTCGGCATTGGTAAATCCGTCCAACTCTTTATCTTTGATTTTTATCTCATTTTTGGCACTGTAAAATCGTTTTAATTTGCCATTATTTTCTTTGATATAATAGACCAAATCATAAAGTTTGGTATTGATTTTTTCTAACGTAACAATAATGCGTTTATCTTTTGCTTTTAAATCATATTCAGGAAAAAGTTTTATAAATTCAAGTTCAGACATAAATCCAATATAGAGTTTTGAAAAAATATCGAAATAAATTCCCAATTGCTCTGATTTAAAAAAATTCAAATCCACTTTAAATCTTGGATGGCTTCTTGACTTTTCTAAAATATACTCTAAGGTTTGAAAATATTGAAATTTTTCATATTTAACTTTGTACGTTTGAATAAATTTCTTATTTCGTGGAGTAAAGATATGTTTTTTTTCTCTGCAATCAAAAATGATATGTTTGACAAATTCATCATCTTCTAAATCTTTCGTAATCCATACAGTGCAATAAGAAGGAAACTTTGAAATCCCTTTTGAACCCTCTGTTAATACTATCAATGCACGTATGATTAAATGTGGGAAAAGCATTTTTAACAAAGCTTGTTTTTTAAGCAATCGTTTGATCAAACTCTCTGTTTTTTTAGATGTACTCATTTCAACAAAATAGAGGCTATCTTCTGTAAAAAAAAGTGCATCAAATTCACTGATATCTTTATACGCACTTTTATAAACAATTTGTGAACTGCTGTCAATCATCAATCCACTTTTATAAAATTTTTGGGTCTGTTGCTGGTATGGGCCTTTAAGAATAAATCCTGTAATTAATGGCTCATTGGCTGCATACTGAACCAAATGTTCATAAATAATATTCTCAAATATTTCACCTTTAAAGCTGGTGTATGAGGCAATGAATGAAGGTGAAGTTTCTGGTTCATTTCGTTTCATTAAATTTTTTATATTTTTTACGGTATAAGTATAGTGAAAGAGATTATGTTTTATCTTTTCTAAGTTTAATTGAGCGATATCGTCGTTTATTTTAAAATGATGCAAGTTATTTTCTTATAATATGTTATTTTTACTCTTAATGTAATATTTAGATTATAGCCAAAGAGAATTCGTTTGTAAAGAAAAGTGGCTACTTTTGAGTATTGGATTAAACAAAGCAAAGTTTTATGCCCATAATCACACTAAATATAAAAGGAAATTCATGAGAAAATCAATTCAAATACTCATTTTTATCACGCTTTTTAATCTCTTAAGTTATGCAAAAGATGTCGAACTTTTTTTAGAGAACAATCATGTCAATAGTGGTTCAACAGCACTTCTTTATTTAAACTCTTCTCATGTTTTAAAAAACCCCAAACTAACTTTTGAAAAATTGAATATTGACTTTGCCCCGCACCCAACTTTGCCTAATGGATATTTTGCATTTATTCCTGTTGATTATTATACTCCATTGGGTTCTTATACTGTTATTGTTTCGTATAAAGAAAATGGGAAAAAAAGATTCAAAGCGGTTACGTTAAACGTCACAGATGCACATTACAGCAGTGAAGTCATTAACGTAGCAAAATCTAAGGTTGAACTCAATAAAAAAGATAAAGAAAGAACAAAAAAAGAGTATGAGGAGGCAATGAGACTTTACCATTATATTTCATCAAAGAAATTCACCACTTCTTCTTTTATCAATCCATTAAACACCCCTATTACAAGTCAATTTGGAACCAAACGTGTTTATAATAACACCATAAAAAGCTATCATTCAGGAACCGATTACAAGGCACCCATAGGCACAAAAATTTATGCCACTGCATCAGGTGTTGTTAAAATGGCACAAAACAGATTTTATGCTGGAAACTCCGTTGTTATTGATCATGGCTATGGCGTATATTCTGGCTATTATCATTTAAGTAAACTGCTTGTGAAAAAAAACCAACACGTTAAACAAGGTCAACTCATAGGAATTTCGGGGGATACAGGAAGAGTAACTGGGCCACATTTACACTTTTCATTTAGGGTTCACGGCATTCAAGTCAATCCTTTAGAGTTTTTAGAAGTGGCAAATAAACTTCAATAAGTAAAAGATTTATCCCTGTGTTATTTGAAATACAATGATTAAAATAATGAAACGAATATAGGCATGATTTTGCTGATTTTTATTTTATTTAAATGTTATTCAGATAAAATATCAAAAAATCTGATATTTTTTTCTCTCTGCAAAGGTCATTCTGATGAAAAAAACTTTTAAAAACTACATTTTTTCCAGTCATATAATTTTAGTCTCAGTGATATTTCTCATCTGTTTTATTTTCAGTACCTATTTACATACCGCACTGACAAAAAAAGAGGCCATCAAACACGCCGATACCATCTCTAATCAAATCTTCTCTTCCATGTATCAAATCATGAGAAAAGGTTGGAGCAAAAATGATGTTGAAGTCTTCATGAACTCCATCAAAGAAAATTTTAAATCAAGCAGCTACACCATTCATATTTACCGAAGCAATAAAGTGAAAGAACTTTTTGGCGAGGTCAAAGAGAGCACAAAAGATAATATATTATTAGACCTCTTAGACGGGAAAGATGTGCCTCAACTTAAATATTTTGAAAATGACGTTGTCAGAAATATTTTGCCACTTAAAGCCAAAGCAGAGTGCCTTACTTGCCATACCAATGCTAAAGTTAATGATGTTTTAGGGGCCATTGAACTTAAACAAGATTTGGAGTACATCTTTGCAGAATCAAAATATAAATTCATCATATTTTTCCTCATCATTATTCCTATTTTTTATCTTGTTGCCTTCATCTCTTCACGATATACCAGCAAAAAAGTAACGTCAAAATTGGTACTTTTTAAAAATAAAGTTGAGAGTATCAACTCCATTAAAGATTTTAAAGCGTTTAACTCAAAAGATATTGATTTATATTTTTATGAACTCAATCAAGTGGTCACCCAAATCGATACTATGGCGAGTAAATTAAAAAAAGTTGCTGTAGATAAAGAGTTACTTGAGTTTGAAGTACGTTTATTGGATAAGTTTATCATCACTTCCGATGTAGTTAAAGATTGGAAAGAGTATATTTGTGATTTACTCATTGAAATCAATCAAGTTATGGATACGTATACGCTGATGACTATTTTCAGAGTAGGAGATGATCAATTTGAAGTTGATATTTTTTGGCTTGGTGTACCCGAAGAGAGTGCAAAAATTCATTTTGAAAACTATATGAATGCCAGTATCCGAAGTTCATCACACTTTGAGGGCATCACAGACTTTACAGTCAAACATATTGTTGCCAATAAAACGATGAACTTGAGCAATCTCAAAGAAGAAGAGATAGAGTATCGTTCAAAATCACTCTTTTTAGATACGCCAAAAATTGGTGGAATTGTAGGAATTGGACTCCAATCTGTTTTTGCAACAGATCCCGTACGATATATTGTTATTGACTCTATTTTAACCACCATGGCCAATTTGGTTGGTTCAATTAAAGCCATTAACAAATATACCCAAGATTTAGAGTATTATGCCGCAAGAGATCCATTAACTGACCTATTTAACCAAAGAGTCTTTAATGACCTCATGGCATATGAAGTTAAACGAGCCAAACGACATGAATACTCTTTTGCTTTAATGATGATTGACTGTGATAACTTTAAATCTATCAACGACAGTTATGGGCATGCCTTTGGTGACACCTTTTTGCAAAAAATTGCCGAAATACTCATAGAAGAGAAACGAGATGAAGACATTGTTGCACGATATGGAGGTGACGAATTTACCATTATTCTTCCTGAGTGCAGTGAAAATGGTGCCATTACCGTTGCCAATCGAATTTTAAAACGCATTGAAAATGAAACACTTATCTCTCCAACAGGAACAAAAGTAAGTCTCACCATCTCTGTTGGGGTAAGTGTTTATCCTGATCATACGCATTCACAAAAAGATATGTTTACCATTGCTGATTCAATGATGTATCAAGTCAAAGAAGAGGGGAAAAATTCAGTTAAAATGGCAACGGAGCATGATATTTCAATTATTTTAAATGAGAAAAAACATAAATCTTCATTGCTTCTTGACGCATTACGAAATGAGAAAATCATCCCATATTTCCAACCCATTCAAATGTCAAAATCAAATCAAGATGGTTTGGTTATTCATGAGTTGCTCATGAGAATTGATCAAAATGATAAACTCATTGCTGCCTATGAATTTATTGAAATCGCAGAGTCAATGGGCTTAATTAATAAAATGGATTTGATGGTCATTGAAAAAGCTTTTGCACAAATTAATGCATCACACTATGAAGGAATATTGTTTATCAATCTCTCACCAAAATCATTGGTTGTGAGTGATTTTATCAATAAAATCAATAATTTGGTTGAAAAACACAACATCAATAAAGAGAAAATTGTTTTTGAAATTACCGAAAGAGAAACAGTCAAAAACTTTTCATTACTTGAAAAATTTGTACAAAACCTAAAAGCTGAGGGGTATAAATTTGCCATTGATGACTTTGGTTCAGGGTTTTCATCGTTTCATTACATTAAAAAATTTCCAATTGATTACTTAAAAATAGATGGGGATTTTATTATCAATATCAATAAAGACAGCAAAGATAAAGCATTTGTACACAGTATGGTCACCTTAGCTAAAGAGTTGAACATACAAACCATTGCTGAGTTTGTAGAAAATGAAGATATTGAAAAAATATTAGATGAAATGCATGTCGATTATTATCAAGGTTACCATATAGGAAGACCCTCTGAGAATTTTAAACAGTTAAAATAGCCGATGTCATATTACTACTTTATTGATGTAGCACTCTTTTTATTGATTGCATATTGCAGTTACTACAGCTATCAAAAAAAGATCTATTTGAAGATTTTTGAGTACTTTAAAATATTTGTACTCATTACTCTCAGTGCCAAATTTGCTTCAAAGATGGGGCTTTTATTAGAAGACTCTCATGTGATAAACGCAGACTCTTTTGCCATGATTGTTTTGATTGGTTTTGGAGTGAATATTCTTCTTATACTGAACTCCTACCAATTCATTTTCAAACTCTTCAACAATTACATCAACAATCAAAGCATTCGTGAATTCTGTGCAAAAAGCGTTACACTGCTTGAAATAACCATTATTATCACTTTTTCACTCTATCTTCTTATGCAAATTACTTTAAGTAAAAACTTGCTCTATAACAGTTTAAAAAAAAGTTACAGTTATGTTCACATCAAACACTTCTACACAAAGTTTTTAAACGATGACTTTGTATACATGGTTTTAAATACCGACACTAAAACGAATCGCACAGAAGTTATTTTCAAATCCATTAAAAACGCTTTTTAACCTACTGCTTAGAAGTTTTAGGTACTAAAAGTTCCTTGACTTTGTTATCAAGTTCAATCAATTTAAGCTCCAAGGCATCCACTTTTTTTGAACTTAATTTAAAATTATTATCCAAATCCAAATTGACATTATTTAAAAAAGCAATTTTGGTATCCAAAAGCTCTTTAAGTGCCAAAATATTTTTAGTATTTTCTTGATCGTATTTATCATTATTTTCTATTTTTTGCACGATATCTTTAAGACGAGACTCAAATTGTGCAACAGCGGTAAGAAGCTTTTCATAACGTGTTACATCAACAGCATTGATACTCTCTTCATACTTTACTTTTAACTCTTTTAATTGATTGTGTGCAATGCCAAAAGCATCTTGCCACTCATTATACAAAGCTTGCAGTTCTGCAACTTTTTGCGCATTGGTTGTACTGATTTGTTCTAAAAGTTTTGATTGTGCTTCTATTTTTTGTTCAAGAGCATCATTTTTTGTTTGAAGTTTGAGCATTTTATTTTCAAACTCCATTAAAATTTCATCTCTATTTTTATTGATCACTTCTTGAAAATGTGTTAAATCTTTTTGAAAACTGTTTTGAACTTTTGTTGTGGTTGCATTAAAATTCTTTATGGCTTTTTGTGTCTCATTGGCATGATAGAGTGCTACAATCTTTGCCAATTCAAAATCTTTATTGTTTTGTTGTTTTAAAAAACTGATCTCATTATAAATCTGTTTTTTAATGTTTTGTTCAAAAAAATTGATGTGTTCACTGAGATAGGTTTTTGAATAAAAAGCAACAATAAGCAAGGTAATCATCAAAATATATTTATAAGATTTTAAAAACAGTAAAAATGAATACTCTTTTTCATAAAAAGTTTTTGATGCAGCCAAAATAAAGATTAAAAAACCAAACACAAAAAGAAGCGAAAGCAACACCACAAATCCAACTTCTCTTGCACTCTCCAATTTAATATAACTTATCAAAGAAAAGATATATGGAATAAACAAAACCGTGTTAAAAACACCTGTCAACTTTACCATTTTATTAACAAAAGGCACTTTAGCAAACAAAAAACCCGCAATATATATAAGCGTGAAAAAACCAAAAAGCGTGAAAATAAATACTGTCCAGTAATTAACCGTTTGTGTTTGATAAATAATCTCTAAAAGCTGTTGTTTAAAATCCATGTTATGCCTTGTTGTATTTTTGAATAAAATTTTTGCTGTCGTTTTGAAAAAGTTCTATGCACATTTTACAAATACATGCTTTCATTCGTTTATGTTCTGGAATTAATTCTCTTAAAGACAAAGGGACTTCAACATGGTTACACCAGCAATCTTCAGCTTTATTTGCCATACAGTTGTTCTCTTTGCCACAAAATGGGCATAAATTTTTATCTATTATTTCATTCATGTCGTATTTTATCTTTTTTTTACTGTAAAAAAACCCATGCAATCAAAATGAAACTTTTAAACTATACACTTCCATTAGAAAAACCAATAAGGAGGAAAAGAAAATGTTAAAAGCAACGTTATCACTCATTGCAATTACTGTTTTGTTTGCTGTTCAAACAACCGTTACATTGTTCAAAGAATATATTCTATCTGCTCATTCTAACGTAGCCGCATAAGCTTGTGGCTACTGTGCTTAAAATTAAATCCGCTTAAAAACTAAATTTTTTAAACTTCTCTCTTCATCCAATGAAGCAAAACTCTCAACGTTATCTAATCGTCGTTGAAAAATAAACTCAGGTGCAGATGTTTTAAACATCTCAATAATAAATTGTGAATCCAAATGGGGAGCATTTAAGCAAGATAAAATCGTTGCATCAGCACTTGAAAGTTCATCTGATCTTCGAATGATTTTTTCATAATCTTTTGTTGCTTCAAAACTGCCTTTTTGAAAAGAGGGAGGATCAATGATAATAATATCATAAGGACCCGATTTTTTAATTCTGTTCCAAGATTTTAAAATATTATAAGGCATAAACTCCACATTTGAAGTACTCAAATGATTGAGGCGGTGATTTTGCCTTCCTAAACTCAACGCTTGTTTGCTCATATCCACATTGACCACTTTAGATGCACCATTGGCAATAGCAACCACACTAAAAGAGCAACTGTAAGAAAAGAGGTTTAACACTTTTTTCCCTTTTGCAATGGTTGCGATGAAATCTCGCCCATTTTTCATATCAGCAAAAAAACCAATATTTTGATTGTTTAAAAAATTCACTTGATATTTTAACCCATTTTCAAGGGCAAAATTCTGCTCATTTAAGACTCCATAAAGAGTTTCAGAAGGAGCTTTTGGCAAATAACGTCTTTGTAAAACAACACTCTCATAAGCAAACTTTTTACCTAAAGTTTCAAAAAAAGCCAACAGCTCTTTTTCAATATTTTCTTCACACTCTTGAAAAAAGATTACAAACAGAACTTTGTCAATGCTGTCTACCGTTAAAAATTCAAACCCTTTAAAACGCCCTCCTCTTCCATGGAAAACTCTTTTAAACTCACCGCTTTTATCTTTAAGATTCTCTTGTATTAAGGCTTTAACATTTTCCATGAGTCTATCCCAACTTTCCAGCTAAATACCCACTTGAAAAAGACCATTGCAAGTTGTATCCACCACAAGGTCCATCAAGGTTCATCACTTCTCCACAAAAGTATAATCCATCCACAATTCGACTTTGCATGGTTTTAGGATCAATGCCTTTTAAATCGACCCCACCTCGTGTAATCATAGCATTTTTAAATCCATCATGCCCTATAATGGTTAGGGGTGTCCAAGCCAAGGTTTTTACAAGTTTCTCTCTTTTATGCCCTTCAATACTTTTAAACTTTTCATTCCCATCAATTTCACACAACTTGGCAATTTCCCCACTTAATGCTAAAGGCAAAAGGGTTGAAATATTCTCCAAAATGGTGCTTTGAGGATTGGAAATAAACTCATTTTTTAAGTGTGCAAAAATTTGCTCTTCATTGAGTCCTTTGGTTAAATTCACCAACAAGGGCACTTCCCCATGTTTCTCTAAAATAGGCGTTACATCTCGCGCGAAATCCAACACCACAGGCCCTCGAATTCCAGTTGAAGTAAAAATCAAATCGCCACAAGCTTTTATTTTTTTATATTTGGGCAAATTCACTTTTAATGTTGCTTTGGCAATGGTATTGGCCTTACATGAAGCCACCCAAGTCTCTTTAGTATGCAGTGGCATCATAGCTGGGTGAAGCGTTGTTACTTTGTGCCCCAACTCTTTTGCGAAGGTATAACCATCACCATTGGCACCTAAAATGGGGTATCCTAACCCGCCCGTTGCAATAATAACATGCGAAGAAGAATACCTTTCATGGGTGGTACGAACACCAGCAATTTTGTTATTTTTAGAGTTAATGTGTTCTACTTTGGCAGAACAGATCAGATGAATATTGACTCTTTTAAGCTCATTTTCTAAAGCAGCTAAAATCGCAGATGAGTTATGCCCCACAGGAAAAACTCTAAACCCATCGGGGGCATGCGTTTGTACACCAATGCTTCTAAAAAATTCAATGAGAGCTTCATTATCAAAATGGTACAGAGCATCTTGCATAAAACGCCCTTGCTTACCAAACTTTGACATAAAGGTTTCATTGTCTAAAGTATTGGTTAAATTGCATCGACCACCGCCCGTGGCTTTGAGTTTGGCACCAATTTTACTTAATTGTTCTAACAGAAGCACTTTTTTGCCATCTCTTGCAGCACAAATGGCAGCAATCATGCCTGCAGCACCTGCTCCTACAACAATCACATCATAATCATCATTCAACGTTTTACTCTTTACATTATTTTTTTGCATTATATAGAAATTATGGTTAAACCCAATGTTTATCCCCAGAAAGTAAGACTAAAAGTGTTAAGAAAATATTTTATGCGGAAGCCTATTTTTTAATCTCTTTCATCAAACCAACAATTAATTTATCAGCTATAACTCACTTTATAGGAAATATGTTAGAATAGAGAACTTTAGATAAAAGGTTCTCTATGCAAAAATTTGATTTGATTATTATTGGTGGTGGAAGAGCCACAAGTTTAGGTGTTACTGCGGGTAAATTGGGGAAAAAAGTTGCCATCATAGAGAAATCAACTTTAGGGGGAACGTGCCCTAACAGAGGGTGTGTTCCTTCAAAACTTTTAATAGGTTATGCCAATGTAGCCAGAGCCATTCAAGAATCCAAACGACACTTTATAGATGCAACCATTAACACCATTGACCAACAAACCATTTTTGACAAAACCAATCATTACATCTCTAAAATTGATGAGATTTATCAAAATAAATTCAACGAAAATGTAGAAATATTCCGAGGCATAGGTTCATTTATTTCAGACCATGTTGTAGAGGTCAATAATCAAAAGTTAACCGCACCACGTATTGTCATTGCCACAGGTACTCGACCCATCAAACCTCCCCATGAAAAAGCGTGGAGCAGCGATGATATTTTCCCCCTTAAAGGTAAAATTCCCAATTCAATTGCGATTGTAGGTTCAGGCTTTATTGCAGCTGAGTTGGCCAATCTTTTTGATGCTATTGGCATTGAAACCAAACTGCTCATACGTAATGAAAATCTTTTACGTAATGAAGACCATGATATTGCTCGCATATTCAAAGAGGAATTTACCAAAAATGTCGATGTGCTTTTTAATACCACGATTAAAGAAACCACCTATGAAAACAACCAATTTAAACTGATTTTACAAACCAATGAAAAAGAGTCAAATCTTGAGTGTGATGCCCTACTTTATGCCACAGGAAGAGAAGCCAACAGTGACCTACTGCATCTTGAAAATACCAGCATTAAACTTAATAAAAGAGGTTTTATTCAAAGAGATGAATACTTTCAAACCCAAGCCAAAGGAGTTTATGTGGTAGGGGATGCAGCAGGAGAGTACATGCTTCAACATGCAGCCGCTTATGAAATCAATCATTTGGGAAAAATGTTATTTGAAGGGGAAAAAGAGCCTTTAAAATTTAAGTATATGCCACATGCTGTTTTCTCTCATCCAGAAATTGCCAGCGTAGGAATAACCGAACAAAAAGCAGAAGAGTCACAACTGAAATATGTGGTTTCAACCACCAATTGGCAAGCCAGTGCCAAAGCGCAATCGTTGAGAATAAAATATCCCATTACAAAATTGATTATCAATCCTGACAATTATGAGATACTGGGATGCCATATGATAGGGCCAGAGAGTTCAATTATGATGCATCAAGTCTTAGCCGTTATGCACATACAAAATGATATCAGACACTTAAAAGAGATGTTATATATTCACCCAGCACTGAGTGAAGCCCTACTTCCAGCAGCTGTGGAGGCGGTTAAAAAAGTAGAGCACTATAATGAGGTTAAAAATTAACCTCAATTATAAAATTATACAGCACCCATCAATTGTTTTGAGCTTTCACCAATAAATGAACACATCTCTTCATATGTTCTTGGAGTATCTTCAACATTACACGTTAAAAGTTCTTCATACAATTTTTCGATTTTTTCTTCGGGTTGTTTTAAGCTTTTCATATCACTTTTTTCTAAAGAAGCCAAATCCAATAATTCATTCCAAACCGAACTCTCATCAAGCATATATGCTGTAAATTTTACACCTTCGTACTCAAATGTACCATTGGCTTCAAGGTCAGTAACATACAATAAATTCATACTATCTGGAACAAAAAATTGTTTATATTTTTCAAACATTGGTTTGAAATCGTTAAAACTTTCTAACTCACATGTTAAAAATTTGATTGAATCATCTGTTGTCATCATGATCACTTGTCTTGCTTGAATCTTAGGTGGTAATTTTCTATCTGCAGATATTTGTTTACCTGGTTCAATAATTAATGCTCCTCTATAACCATATAATCCATTACTTAATTTAGCATTCAATGATGGTTGCCAGTCTAATTCGTTTGCTTTGATAAACTCAATTGGAGTTGCCATATTTTTTCCTTGTGTGTATTTTACTTATTGTATGCAATTTCTATTCCGCGGTTTTTACCAACTGCATACTCTGTTTCGGCCCAATTTTTTTGCTTGATATAAAGCTGCATCTGCATGTTCGAAAATCGTTTCAAAACTCTCATTTGCATTTTTTGGAAAACAAATTCCCAATGAAGCGGTGACTTTTTTTACCGTATCAAACTCATGCTTTTCTATGGCAACTCTTGCCTTTTCAGCAATAAGTTCTAAATGTGAAATGGAAGGGGCTTCAATGACAAGAACAAACTCTTCTCCACCCCAACGAGCAAAAATATCTTGCTCACGAATGTTATTTGAAACCACTTTTGATAACTCTTTTAATACAATATCACCGACATTGTGCCCATAGGTGTCATTGATTGATTTAAATTTATCAATATCAATGATAATCATACCCCATGTATTTTCAAAAAAGTTTTTATTGACGATATACTCCATTAAGGCACGTCGATTCAGAATTTGTGTTAAAGGATCAATCTCTGATTTGATTTTAAGCACACTGTTTGATTTTCGCAATTCAATCTGCTTTTTTCGTAAAATATCCAATAAATAGTTAAAAAACTTTGCAACCAAACCTATTTCGCTGTTTCTGTCTTCATAAATTTTCTTTTTAATGTTACCCGTACGCATGATTTTGACAATACTTTCAATGGTTTCAACCCAAGGAAGTTTGGCATTGTGTTCACTGACATTCAAACCTAAAACTTCATGTTTTTTTGCCACTCGAAGTAAATTGAGCTTGTATAAACAGTAAAAAAGTAACAAGCCAAATACCATAGCAACAATGAACGCAACAACCACCCCTAACGCTTGGACACCAATAAATTCAAGTCGTGTCATATCTTCGGGCAAATAGGAGAAGAATCCCACACTCAATGTACCCCATACTCCAACCACACCATGAATACTGACCACACTTAAGGGATCATCAATTTTAAGTTTTTTCAATAAAAATTGGTCAAAAATGTGCATCAAAAAAGCGGAACTTAACCCAACAAAAGCTGAAGTCATTGTATCAAAACGATCACACCCTGCTGTAATTCCAACCAAACCAGCAATAACACCAAAACTGAAAATTTCAACACCCACTTTTTCTTTGTTGATTAAACTGATCAACCAACCACCAAAACCACCAAAAGTTGCAGCTAAGAGCGTGTTTAATAAAATTGCAGTAACTTCTCCATCAAATCTGAGCAAACTTCCTGCATTGAATCCAAACCAAGCAAACGTTAAAATAAACACACCAAATACAATCATATTGTGATTACTTGGAGCAAAATAAATAATTTCACCTTTTCTGAACTTTCCAAGCCGTGGTCCTAAAAACATTGCACCTGCTAATCCAATCCAACCACCCATAGAGTGTACAACGGTTGAACCAGCAAAATCTAAAAAGCCCAAGGTTTTTAACCAACCGTGTTCGCTCCAAGCCCAATGTCCAAAGATTGGATAAATCACTGACGTAACAATAATGGCAACAACAATATAACCATTAAATTTAATTCTTTCAGCAACAGCACCCGATACAATTGTAATTGCAGTTGCTGCAAACATAGCTTGAAAAAAGAAAAAAGCATTTTCATGATAATTTTTACCATCAATTAAAAAACTGTTTGTACCAAAAAGACCCATTACATCGGTTCCAAACATCAATCCAAAACCAATAATCCAAAAAAACATCACACCAAAAATGGTATCAATTAAGTTTTTCATGGCAACATTAATCGTGTTTTTTGAACGTACGGTTCCTGTCTCAATCAAAGCAAAACCAAATTGCATAAGAAAAACCAAAAATGCACAGACTAAAATCCATAAAACATCAATATTTGAGTAGTTATACATTATCTTCTCCCTGGTTTATAATTATAGTCTACTCTCAGGCAGTTTCAAGGGAATAGTATTGTTTATTTAATATACAATTTTGTTATTTTTGATACTTTTTTGTCAACCGAGCAAAATCATAAAAGTCACTTAACATCAAATAACGAATCTGTACATCTTTAAACTTTTCATGTACCAAAGCAAAACCTTCATTATAGAGTCTGACATCATTAACAAACTCACTGGGATATTGAAGTTTCTCCTCTTTTATGCTTGAAAAGCATTCCATAAACTCAATAAAAAGACGATTTACAATCGCCTCTTTTTCTTTGGTTTGTTGATGTAAAAAGTCATCAATGGCTTCAAACTCTTGACAAATGGTTATCAGACACTTTTGCACGGCACACTGCTGGTACACTCATTGATATCATGCGGTTTATCCATATTGATATTGAGAAGTTGATTGATTCTGTCAATGTCAAATCCACACACTTTAACATCGTCAATTTGAAGCAAAGGGCGTTTAATCAAAAGAGGTTCATCCAACATTAACTTAATCGCTTCATCTTTTGAAATGGTGTGAATATCAATACTTTTATCTTTGACTTTAGGTGCTGTAAGATTAAAGATTTCAGGTACACTTAAGCCGTCAAAAAAGCTCTCTAACTCCTCTTTACTCCAAGGTGTATCAAGGATGCTCTTCACACTAAACTCAACGCCACACACTTTTAAAAGTGCTTTTTGTCTCGCATTACCACTGCAACCGGGCTTTTCGTAAAAAACCACCTCTTTTTTTTTATAAAACAACATCTGCTCCTACTTTAACAATCGATATATTTGTGCATTTGCCGCTAAATCGATGGCTTTGAAATCGTCCAAATTAGTGATCTCTTTATTCGCTTTATACTCTAAAAGCAGTTTAACCATATCGGTTTTACCTGCACTTGCACAATACATCAAAGCCGTGACCCCATTATCATTTTTAGAGTCAAGTTCAATGCCCGCTTCCACAAGCAGTTTAACACACTCATAATCTTGTCCAAAACTGGCATTCCATAAAGCGGTATTGCCATCAATGTTTCTTATCTCCAAGGCAGCACCAGCTTCAAGAAGTTCTTTGGTAATATCCGAACGACCTTCACGTACTGCTTTCATGAGTGCTGTGTTACCATATTTCCCTACTTTATCAATAGACTCAATATCGTACTCATTTTCACTCATCCACTGTTTTGTACTTTGGCTTAACATTATGCGCTCTTTTGTTTTAAAAAATGTGCCAAGTCACTGTCCATACTCAACAAATGCAAATCAAACCATGAAGGAATTTTCTCCATATAATAAGCTTTCAGCATCTTTTGCCCAAAAACAGATTGACTTAAATTCAAAAAGTATTGCATCTCTGCTAAAACTTTATTATGCTCCTCTTTGTGCTCTTTGCTTGTAAGATACCCATAGGTATCCATAAGCTGTTCTTCTTGAAAAAAATGTTTTTTACTGTGAGCCAATAACACTGTCAATTTATCCTGTAAACTTTTTGTTGACCTGCTATCAACACTGTTATAAATATCTAAAAACTCTTGATGCAACTCATCCATAATGGGATTATTTAACTGATGTTTCTCTTTCTCAAACGCTTTGTATAGAGTTTGAGTTTCTTTTAATGCATTCATAATAAGCCTTTGTTCTGTAAGTATAAATGTCAATGCAATTTTTATACCATAAACATAAAAAACAACCTTTTGCTTATAGAAAACTTAAAGAAATGAATCATATGTCACATTTCATTGTTTATCTTTTGATTTAAAGTACAATTTGTTACTATATATTTACAAGGAAGAGTAATCCTCATGCAAACAGAAAATTTCAGACCCATATCCAAAGAGATTTTGGTACAAGGGGAATCTTATGCGTTTACTATTTACAAGCAGATGGATAAAGAACTCTTTTCTCTTTTTTTAGAAAAAGAGACCCCCTTGATACAGAGCAAAGCCTCTTTATGTGTTGATGAAAAGTGTTCTGCTCTTTTTATAAAAACAGAAGATCGAACGCTCTATCAAAGTTATATACAAAACAATATCAACACACTCTTAGATGACGAAACCATTCCTTTAGATAACAAAACACTTTTTATCAATGAGATAGCATCAGCAACCATGTATTACCTTTTTAATCACAACATTACGACTGAAATACTTCATGATGTTGATACGACGGTTAAAAGCTCAATAAAATTAATACTATCGGATACCAAAGCGATGTACTCGATGCTTAAAACAACTTCTTATGACTACTATACCTACACCCATTGCATTGATGTGGCAAGTTATGCCATTGGGTTTGGTGCCTATTTGGGATTTGATGAAGCCACGCTGATTCGTTTGGGTAAAGCTGCCATGATGCACGATATTGGGAAAAAATTTATTGACCACAATATCATCACTAAAAATGGGAAACTCACCCCAGAAGAGTTTGATGAAGTGAAAAAACATCCCTCATTAAGTGTAACAATTTTAGAAGAGTTAAATGAGTGTGATGAGATTCTGCTAAGAGCCATTGGTGAACACCATGAAAAATGTGATGGAACAGGTTACCCCAAAGGCTTAAAAGAGGATCAAATCAACGATTTGGCAAAGATAGTGAGCATTTGTGATGTTTTTAATGCCCTAACAACAAGACGTTCATACAAAGAGAGAATGAGCACATATGAAGCGTTTGGTATCATGTTTGGCGAGATGAAAAAAGACTTAAGTGAAAAACTTTTAAATAAATTTGTAAGTTTTATGGGGTGTCAAGCAATAAAATAGACTCTTTTACTGCTCTTTTTAACTGTTGTTATATCTTTTTTTTCAAAGAGAGATACAATTTCTCAACCTTGGTTCGTGCCCAAGGGGTTTTTCTTAAAAAAGTCAAACTTGATTTGAGACTGGGATTGATATTAAAACACTTAATATTGATGCGTTTCCCCAACTCTTCCCAGCCATAATGTTCCACTAAGGTGTTAATAATATCTTCAAGTTTAATGCCGTGCATAGGGTTATTGCTGTTATTGTCCATTCTCTCTTCTTTTTCTTTTATTCTGGAAATTATAGTTAAGTTTCCATTGATTTACTGTTAACATAAACTCAAGACAAAGCATTAAGTGCAGTAATTAAACCTTTTTTTATCGCTTCATTGCTAATGACTTGTTTTTCCATGTCAAAATTTTCGTAAAAGTTGGGAACGGAAAAACTTGCTTTAACATCACCTGTAAAAAAAGAAGCATTTTTAAGCGCTTGTTCCAATACACTCAACCCACCTCTGGCACCAGGTGAAGTTGAAAGCATGACCATCGGTTTGTGAGCAAACACATTACGCTCAATTCGTGAAGCCCAATCAAAAATGTTTTTATATGCCACACTGTAAGATAAATTATGCTCTGCAAATGAGATAATAAGCGCATCACAAGAGGCAATTTTGTCTAAAAACTGTTTTGCTAACGCCGGTTCTCCCAACTCTTTGTTTCTGTCTTCACTGTATAAAGGAAGTTCATAATCATTTAAATCCAATATCTCGACATCGGCATTGTCTATAAGTGTTGTGGCATACGTCACAAGCTGTTTATTGATTGAAGTTGAGCTGTTACTTGCGGCAAAAGCTAAAATTTTCATAAGAACCCCTTAATGTTATTTTGATTGATTTATCAGAAAACTATTTCATACGCTCTTTTCTGTAGTTAATTATATCTTGAACACTGACAATTGGTAAAGAGTTTTTTGCAGAAAATTCTATAATTTCATCTTTTTTTGCCATTGTTCCATCAGGATTTGTGATTTCACATAAAACTGCATAGGGATTTAACTGCGCTAATTTCATCAAATCAATACTGGCTTCAGTATGCCCTGCTCGTCCTAAGACCCCTCTTTCATTGGCTTTTAATGGAAATACATGTCCGGGAGAGACAATTTTAAAGATGCCATCATCTGAAATGGCAGATTGAATGGTTGTTACTCTGTCTTGCGCAGATACACCCGTTGTAACATTATCTTTGGACTCTATGGAAACAGTAAATGCCGTTTGAAACTTGGAATGATTGTCCTGAACCATCATGGGAAGTTGAAGTTCATCAACTTTTTCTTTAGTCAAACATAAGCAGACAATACCACTGCCCTCTCTTATTAAAAGCGCCATCTGTTCTTTTGTCAAATTTTGTGCAGAAAAAATCATATCTGCTTCGTTTTCTCTGTCATAATCATCGACAACAATAACCCCTTGACCTTTTTGTAAAGCTTCAAGAGCACTGTTAACTTTCGATTTAAAATCACCATCTCTACGGTTTTGATTCATTGTGTTATACCTTTATTTTAAGTAAAACTTATTGAATCAGGGCTATGCTAAAAGCAATATTATCCTAATAATTTAACAATAAAAAGATATATTATTTTCTCTTCCATCCCGACTTTAACGGTTGGTTTTGGATTTGCACCAAATCTGCTGACCTTTATACATAAAGCGCTCGTGGACTTCTGTTATTAACAGTTACCACCAGTAAGGAATTTCACCTTGCCCTGAGAAATAAATTTCAAAAATTCTAGCTAAACTATGATTAGCTAAAGATTATAAAAAAGATGTATCGTAAATTCTATCGTATAACGTTTTTTAATTTCTCCATTTATCAAGAGTCTGAAATTCTCAAAAAATAATATTGACAATTATTTAATTTTATACTACAATTCTTATATTTAGTTTAAAAAGGATTGATGATGGTCATAGAAAATTCTCAAGTAGGTCTCTACTCTCAAACTCAATTTACCTTTCAACACTCTCAACGAACATCCGTACAACTCCATTATGGAGAAAAAAACAATGAGAATAATGTTGATACTGTTTTAAATATGCAATCTTCGTATTCAAACACCATTCAATATAAACGTGCAGTCTATGAATACACTGATAATCTCAGCAACGAAGACCGTATCAAAAAATTGATAATTGAGATACTTTTAGGTCGGCTTTATGGTAACAAAACTGTTATTCAAATACATCCGACTAAGAGCTCTACGCCTTACCATAATAGCAATTCTGAGTACTTGAAGAATCCTTACAGTAAACACTCCACTCAAAGTGAACTTAAAGCCATGGTCTTTACTACACAAGAACAATATTACCAAAAGCAAACCGTAGATTTTTCTGCTTCTGTGAAAATTCAAACACCAAATAAAAGCTATGATATGAACATTGACCTCTCATTCTCACAAGAACTCTATCAATCAAAAAGTACTCAAATGATAATTGGCGATGAGAATTTTATTGACCCATTAGTCATTAATTATGGGGAAGATATTAACCCTTTTGAAAATATCAGTAAGTTACACTTTGCATTTGACTTAGACAATGATGGAAGCACAGAGATGATTCCTCAACTCAAACAAGGTGCGGGATTTTTAGCTTTGGATAAAAATGAAAATGGGAAAATTGACAATGGCAGTGAACTGTTTGGACCAAGTACCAACAATGGTTTTGCAGAACTGGCGCAATATGACAGTGATCAAAACAATTGGATAGATGAAAACGACACCATTTTTGACAAACTCAAAATCTGGAGTATTGATGAAAATGGCAAACACTCTTTGGTCTCACTACTTAATGGCAATGTCGGTGCAATATACTTAGGTGATGTACAAAGCGGGTTCAAATACCAAAGTGCCATCGATCAAACCGAGGCAGTACAAAAAAGCAATGGTGTTTTTGTGAAAGAGGATGGTTCTGGAATAGGTATCGTTAACTCAATTGATGTCGTGGCATAACGTAAAGGCTTAAGTCAAAAGATCATTTTATTTTTATAGGAAGCAAACTTAAAAAACTCAGAGCTTCAGGCAGTGAAAACTGGGCTTTTTCTAAATCATTTTGTTTAGGGTCTATAAGATAGTTTTTAGAAGTTTCAAAATTGGCTTTTTTCAAATTATTTTTGATGAAAACACTCTGCTCTAAGTTACAGTTATCAAAGAGAGCTCGCTCTAAATTGCACTCTTCAAAACCCGTATCTCGTATGAGTGAGTTCACGAACTTTATTTGCCGTAAATCTAAAAGATGAAAAGAGTTTTGTGAAATATTGCAAGCATCAAATTGCACTTCAAAAGGCTCTTCACAACCACGCCAAGAGATACCCAAAAGTTTTGAGTTCTCAAAAGTAACGTCATTGAAAACACAATTTTTCAACACAGCCAAAGATAAATCACAATGAACAAACTTACACTCAGTAAATTTTGAATTTTGTATCAAACTTTTTGAAAAATCGCATCTTAAAAACGTACAGTTATCAAAATAAATTGAGTCTAACTCTTTTTCATTATATTCAACAAACTCTTCTTCCCAATAATCATCTGTCTTAAACATGGTACAGTGTTAAACTCTACCGTTCAATGATTGCTTTGAGTGCTTGAGCACTTTCAACGTATTCAATTTTTTGCACTTGTTTATTATTGAGTGTAACAATATTAATCACATCCGTTTTTGCACCTTTTTTCAAAGAATCAGCAATCGTTTTATCAAGAATAAGATTCACACTGTAGGGTTGAGTTTTCAAATCAGGCAGAGCAAAAGTATTACGTATGACCACAGGCATAGGACTGATATCAGCAACAAAAGCTGCATGATGCAGTGCCAAATAATCCACACTTTGTGTCCCAAGATAAGCTTTGACAGTATGACCCGTATTTTTAGCAAAAACTAAAATAAGTGTTTTCACAGAGTCATCTAAAGAGTGAGACATACCAAATTGATCGGGAAGTGTGTAAGTAATGGTTGAACCAACATTGATTCCATCACTCAACGATGCAGAAGATTGATGATTGGCATAAGTATCTTTCCCTTTCAAAAAGAAAAGCACAGCCGTTGCCAGAATAATGAGTATAAGTAATCCAAGTAATATTTTTTTCATAAAATAACCTTATTTAATAAATTTACTCGTATTGTATCACACCATCCTTATTTTAACTTGTAACTGCCATTTGTTTTTGAGGAGTGTTTTACTCTTTTTGGGGTTGGTAAAAATTCTTTAAAAAAGATATTTCTTCTTGTTTTTATATTCACAAGAACATTGATTATTTACTCAACGCTGATTTTACAATTGAGAAACCAATTAAACCTAAAATAGCGCCCGTACATTTGTCAATATAATACGCTAAATGGGAGAATTTACGACGTACTTTATCTCGTGACAAAAGATAAATCACCGACACATCCCAGAAAAAAACAACCAATGTCATCCAAATACCAAGCAATACTTTAAACCCTAAGTTAATCTCATTTGTCAAAACAACCGTAAATAAACTCAAATAAAACAAGAGGTTTTTGGGATTTAAAATACCCGACATGAACCCCGTAATAAACTCTTTGACAAACGTACTCTCAGGCTGATTCACTTTTATTTCTGAAAACTCTAAATTTTTATAATCAATTTTTTTTGCTCTTAACGCCATAATTGCAAGATACATAAGGAAAAGACCACCAGCAATTTTCAGTACAATCATTACCATTACTGAAGCAGCTAACAATGAACCCACGCCAATTAAACAAAAGGCAATATACAAAGCATTCGCACTGGCTATACCAGCAGCAACTCCAATTGACTTTTGAGTACCATTTTTTATAGCACTTTTAACAACAAGTACAAAATCAGGTCCTGGACTTAATAATGCAAGAAAATGAGCAACTGCTACTGTTACAAATATACTAAAGAGTGCCCAATCCATATTTCAATTCCTATTTTTTCAATTTTTAAGAATTTATTTTATATAAAAAAGCCTTAATTTACGGAAAATAATAATCTCCTCTTTATCTCTATTAAAGCCTTAAAAAGAGTCATCTGACTCTATTATGCTCGACTACTCTTTTCTAAAGTTACCCTTTGGTAACAAAGAAATATTTCTATTTTTAAGTATTTAGGATATATAATATAGCCGTATCCGATATTTCTTATTTTTATTTTACGAGAAAGTTTCAATGTACAAATAGTATATATCATTTCTAGGTGCAACAATTGTCTTATTTTATCACAGCGCTATAATACTTATTTTAAGGAAATACGATGTCAAATCTACTGAGCCAAAACGACAAAGCAATATGTGAAAACATTGCTAAAACAGGTACTTCTATTGATGCAAAAAGAGCAAAAGCTTTACTGTTGTTAGATGAAGGAATCAGTCATGCTAAAACAGCTGAGAGTTCAACGTTGAGTGTGGGACAAGTCAGATATGTTCTTACAAAGTATAAATCCATAGGTATAGCATTTTTCCCTGCTGAACTTGTTGTATTAAAAGAGAATACGACACCTGTAACAGATATTATCAAAAAAATAGATGAAATCACTGCAACAGAGGATACCCAAGTTATAAAAAACGAATATCTCGTGGATACCCAACCCATAATAGAAGTTGTAAATGCAGAAGAAACCATCACAGAGAAAATCCCTCAAATTGTACTGGAAACTAAAAAAAAGAAAAAAGTAAAAGTTCCAAAAATAAAAAAAATGTCCAAGAAAAAAGAGCCTAAAAAAAAGAAGATAAAAACGGCTAAAAAGAGTAAAACAACCGACTCTCCAAAAGTAAAAAAAAGTAAAAAAGAGACAAAGAAAAAAGAGAGCAAAAAGAAAAAACTCAAAGCAGCTAAAAAACTCAAATCTCCCAAAGCGAAAAAAGTTTCAAAGAAAAAAAGCAGTAAAAAAAGTAAAAAATAATTTGGAAAGGGAGTAGATTTACTCCCTATATATCTTTATTGTTTTTTATCAACAAGGGCAGAAGTCTCTTCCGCTGTTTCACTCTTATTGAGTGCTTCTTTTTTCTTAATTTTTTCTTCTTTTTTCTTCTGTTTTTCTATCTCTCGAGCACGTTTTTCATAATTGTAATTTATTTTGGCCATGTATCCTCCTCTTTCAGGTATAAGGCATCTTAAGGGCTAAATGCCATTTGCTGCTTTAAAACTATCTTAGCAGATTATTTTGTCTGTAAGGTTAAATGAATAAAGATTATTTTTTAAGCAGTGCCTATTAAGTAGCTAAATACCTATTTATTCTCACCATGAATTGTTCTTTATTATTCCCATAATTCTTTGTTTAAAACTTTTTTTAACTCATGGTTAAAATCATTTAAATTCTCAAATCCTGAATAATCATGTGTTATATTTAATTTTGTTTGTACTATAAGTTTTTTAATTTCTCCGTTTTTATATACTGTTTTAATTTTTTTTATTCGATCAAAAGGGAGAATAACATTTTCATTTTGATTATCCACACATATTCCATTTGCCGTAATGTAAAGCGAAGTTTGTTTCATATTGTTAATATCTCTGTATGCATCAAATATTAAACTGCCAGCAGTAATCACTGTTACAGATGAAAATACAATCACCATTGTCCAATCTGTATTCTCTTTTTGATTAAAATAAGCATACAGTATGAATGCAACAACTATGATTGCTATTGCATACATTGGTGTATATCTTCTTCGTGCTATAATTTTCTCACAGATATGAAAAACCATTTTGATCCTTGATATAACGACATATTATGTCCGTTCTCTAAACGCCAGTTTTAAACCAAGCACAGCAAAACTGCCTGCAAAAAACTTTTGAATGTCCAAACTAAGCTTCTCTTGGCATACCGACAAATAAAGCTACCGATACACGATATAACACACCTGTTCCTAGCATAAGAACAAGCAAAACTCAATTGAAATCATTCTTAAACCACTGCATTGTATTGAAAAAAAGCTTAATTTTGTGACGTTGATACCAAATGCATAAACCACAACTTGCATATATGTTTGTAAAGAACCATATAAGAGTGAAGCTTATGTATATCTTTTTTATTGGTTTTGTTTTGATAACTTTTTAAGAGCACTTTTTCCTCTTTTTTATTGAATCCAAATTCAAAACATAACGTTGCCAAATCAAAAAAGGCATCATTGACACCTGCATATTCCCAATCAATAAATTTGATACTTTTTTTATGAAAAAGAATATTTCTGGGATTTAAATCATGATGTGTTGTTACCCATATTTTTTTATGTTTGTTAAGTGAGTTAAGTTCTCTTTGACAAATATGAATACTTTTTCGTGCTTCTTGGCTATTAAGAGCCTTTTTATAAGGCATTAATGCTTTTTTAAAATCATACGGTTTTTCATCACTTTTTATACTGTGCAGTTTTTTAACCATTTTACCTAACTGTTTTATCTCTTGAATACAAATACTTTTTTTATGTTTCCCTTTTAAAAACTCACACACCATGAAGTTTTCATCACTGTTTAAAAACAAAGGTTGTGCTGCGAGCTTTTTTTTGTACGCTTTTTGTTGCGTTTTAAACTCAAATTCACGGTTAATATTGACCGTTTCATCACGTTTAAATGTGCGTATAAGGTAGCTTTTTTGAGATGTCTTCAGCCGATAATTTATATTGCAATAACCTTGATTTTTAAGCAATTTAAGGCTTAAAAGGGTTTCACCTTTAAATATTTTATACGCTTTTAATTTCTCTATTGTCATACTCTTCTTTCCATTTTTGATAAGCAACAAAAGCTAAAACCGTATAAATGACAAACAAAACCGCTGTCAAATTCAGCCCTTTTTGAATGTATATATAAATAGAAACAGCATCAATAATCATCCAGTAAATCCAATTTTCTAAAACTTTTTTTGCAAGCATGTAAGTTGCAAAAAGGGCAAAGAGTGTTGTAAAAGAGTCCATGTACGCAAAATCAGCCGTTGTGTAATTTGCCATAAGATAACCAACTATCAATGAAAGCAGTGTAAGAAACAAGATAATTTTCATGTTTTTAGCAACGCCGTATGTAGTCACTTCAAGCTCTTGATTTTCGTGTTTCCCCCCATATCTCCATGAGTACCAACCATACAGTGCCATGATAAGATAATAGGCATTTAAAAAAGAGTCCATAAGCAAAGAGACATCAAAAAATAAAAGGGTATAAATCAGTGTTGAAATAAACGCTGCAGGCCAACACCAAAGACTTTGTTTAATCGCAAGAAAAATATATGCAATTGCTAAAAGCATTGCTACGGCTTCATAAGTTGTTATAACATTAAGAGACTCAATTGCATTGTGTAAAAAATCTGAAATACAATATCCTTTTCAAAATAAAATTCGGTTTGTCTAAGAATTATAGCTTTATCTTTTTTAACTTCTATAAATTTTATTGTTATATCCACATTATAATTTTCAATTAATACATACTCAGTGCTTCAATGTCTCTTCTGTGTGAAAAAAACAGTTAATAAATAACAATATTATTCTATGTTATAATAATGTAACATTTTTTTGGTGGAGATAATATGAAACTCAAACTATTCCTTTTGGCAATTTTTGTTATGTCAAGTTTTTCTTATGCAAAAGAAAATCCAATTAGAATTGGCATTGCTCCACACTCATCAACAAGAGTTATTTTACAATCGCACCAAGATTTAAGACTTTTTTTAGAGAATTACTTTAAACGATCTGTTCAAATTTTAACGGCAAAAAACTTCAGTGAATTTACAAAACGTTCAAACACGGGAACCTATTATGATTTAATTTTAACCTCACCAAATTTAGCCGTTCTAGCTCAAAGATTAGGGGGATATACTCCTATAATGACTTATACCAAAGGTCTTTCAACCATTCTTTTAGCAACCAATGAAAGTATATTAGAAAGCAAAAAACTGCCACTTCATGTGATTGGATTAGATCCCGTCTCTTTCCCCACCTTAGATGCGCAAGAATGGTTAGAAAAAAAAGGGTTTGAAGATGGAGGGAAAGTCAACTATACCTATACCAGTGCAACAGACAGTTCAATATCTATACTTTTAAACAATAATGCCGATATGATCATTATGTCTTTGCCAAATTATATCAAACTCATCACAAAGAAAAACAAAGACTCAGTTCATGTCATATATCAAAGTAATCCAAAGCCAAGCAGAATATACTTAGCAAAAACTACTGATGGCATTACTTTAAAAGAGTGGGAAACAGCATTGGATGCTTTTTCAAAATCTCCTGAAGGGAAAAAACACTTGGAAATCACAAAACTTGAAGGCTTCAAAAAAATCAATCCAAAAGACTTAAATAACCTTAACTCAATTGTAGAAAAAACAATGAAGAGGTTATATAAATAGATGAGATTATCTTTATCTTGGAAATGGGTAATTGCCAGTTTATTTATTGAGAGTTTGATGCTTACCTTAATGGTAATAAAAAATGTAAATCAACTCGAAACAAACTTATCAACTCAAACAAATATCAGATTAAGAGAACAAGAAATATTATTAAAAAGTGCCTTAGTTGCACCTCTTGTTCAAATGGATTATGCAACAATTGATGCCATATTAAAAGAGACCAAAAAAATTCAAACCATAGATTATTTGGCCGTTATAGATAATCAAAATAATTGTGTAACAACTGTTGGATGGGATGATTGTTCAAATTTACCACAAAAAGAAGCAGACCCTTTTAGTAAAAACTCCCTTGAAGATGGAAGATTCGATACCAATATTCCCATTACACTCTTTTCTCAATCATTAGGAAAAGTCTATTTGGGTCTTTCTACCAAGTTTTATATTCAAGCCAAAAAAGAGATGATTATTCGAAGCATTATTATTGCGTTAATAGAACTGCTCCTCTCGGCATTTTTCCTTATAACTGTCAGTAAATGGATTATAAAAAATCTGGTTCAATTAACCCACAGTGCAGATGCCATTGCCCATGGAGATTACTCACAAAGAATCAATTTGGGCGACAGTAAAGAGACATTTGAACTGCAAAAGTCTTTTAATCTTATGGCAAAAAATATAGAAAAAAACATCATCGATTTGAAATATTTAAATAAAAAAGAAAAAAATTTATCTCAAAAATTAAAATCACAAGTTGAGAAAAATCATGAACAAGATATCCTTCTTAAACATCAATCAAGAATGGCAATCATAGGTGAAATGCTCAATAACATTGCCCATCAATGGCGACAACCTTTAAATGCAATTACGGTTCAAATGAGCAGTTTAAAACTCAAAAAAGAGTTAAATCTTTTAGAAGATAAAGAGATTGAAAAGACGTCAGACAGTGTGATAAAATATGCGACTTACTTGAGTAATACCATTGATGATTTTAGAGATTATATCAAAGATCACAGCACTAAAAAAGAGTACTTTAGCATTGAAACTGCGTTAAATAAATCTTTGGATATTGTCTTAGCATCTTTGAAAAACCATTATATTACGCTCAATATTACCCCTTCTGAAGATGAATTGTTTCTTCATGGTGTCATCAATGAGTTGGCTCAAGTTTTTATCAACATTCTGAACAATGCAAAAGATATATTAAATGAAAACCACATAGATCAAAAAGTAATAGAGGTAAAATTTTTCAAAGAAAACAGCAAAATAACCATTACCATACAAGATAATGGAGGTGGAATTCATAAAGATATAATTGACAAAATATTTGACCCATATTTTACAACAAAACATAAAAGTCAAGGTACAGGCATTGGATTGTATATGAGTTCAAAAATCATTCGTGAACATTTTTCAGGGCAAATTGTTGTTAAAAATGAGAATATCGAATTTAATAATAAAATGTATACAGGTGCAAAATTCTTTATTATTTTACCAATATAATCTCTTAGATATAGACTAAAAATAGGTATTTCAACCCCAATGATTTTACTCTATGCCTTGTCGTAATAACTCTTCCATTTCAGATGCCGATACAGGTTTCCCAAAGTAATACCCTTGCATCTGTTGACATTTTTGATTCAATAAAAATTCACGTTGTTTTTGAGTCTCTACTCCCTCAGCGATAAGTTCCATTTTCAAACTGTTCGCAACGCCAATAATGGCTTGAATGATTGACGCATCATTTTCACTTTCTGGAAGCTCTCGCACAAAAGATTGGTCTATCTTAATTTTGTCAAAAGGGAGATTTTTCAAATATCCAAAACTTGAGTACCCCGTTCCAAAATCATCAACTGAGAGGCGTATTCCATTATCTCTAAGCTCTTCTAACATACTGACAATTCGTTGTGTATCTCGAATGAGTGCACTTTCTGTAATTTCTAATTCCAAGCAGTGTGCTGGGATTTTGGATTGGCTCATCGCATCAAGAACTTTTATCATAAAATCAGATTGACGCAATTGAACCGCTGAAATATTGACTGCCATCGTGATTTCCCGTAACCCTAAGTCCATCCACTGTTTTAATTGAGTACATGCTTGTTTGAGTACCCAATCGCCAATAACATTGATTAACCCACTCTCTTCTGCTGCAGGAATAAATTGTAATGGAGGAATAATGCCTTGCTCTGGATGATACCAACGAATCAATGCTTCAACACCGATTATACGTCCACTCACACCATCTACTTGTGGCTGATAATGCAATACAAATTCATCATGTTCCAGTGCTTGTCTTAGGTTAGTAATCATAGCAACACGATTAAGAACTCTGGTATTCATCTCTTCATTAAAGAAATGAAATTTCCCTCCACCATCGCTTTTGGCTTGATACATGGCTGTATCTGCGTTCTTTAATAGCGTCATAATATCAGCACCATCTTGAGGATACACACTGATACCAATACTGGCTGAAATCATAAATTCGTGGTTGTCTACTAAAAAAGGTTGTTTGATAGCCTCAATTAAGCGCTTTGCCGTTTCAGCCACATGAGCAAGACTGGAATATCCTTTTAATAAAACCGTAAATTCATCACCCCCTTCTCGACTGATTGTATCCTCTTCATTAAGGTTTTTTTGTAAACGTTCTGCCACTTGAATTAAAAGTTTATCCCCTACTGCATGTCCTAATGTATCATTAACATCTTTAAAATGATCCAAATCCAAAAACATCAATACAAGTTCCACTCGACGACCAATTGTTTTTGCAATGATGGATGTCATATGCTGTTCTAGAAAAATACGGTTAGGTAAATCAGTCAAAGAATCGTGTTCCGCAATATGCTGAATACGCTCAACCGTCTCTTTATAAGCTGATGTCATACGTTTCGCAAGGGCAAGTGCTGAGTCATAACTGTTTAACCAAACAATTATCAAACCAAACAATGCTCCCCCTAAGACAACTACGCCAGCAATACTCCAATAAAGTTCTTGATACCATTGAGATAATTGATCTT
Organism: Marinarcus sediminis (SeqCode); assembly: GCF_048571275.1. Taxonomy (GTDB): domain Bacteria; phylum Campylobacterota; class Campylobacteria; order Campylobacterales; family Arcobacteraceae; genus Marinarcus; species Marinarcus sediminis. Next base: position 1,894,133 of record NZ_CP182357.1, on the reverse strand, counting down.
CTGTTGTATGTCCTACCACAATATAAAGAGGGTATTCCCCTACTTTTCGAGTCATATAATGCCGTTCAATACCATCCACGGCGGATATAGTTGTATAGTTTTTTTCTGTCTCAGCATTTTTAATAAAATCACGTAAGAATGAGCTGTTAATTGGTCTTCCCAACTGTTCATCTTTGGCTGGGAAACGGGCTAACATACGCAATTTATCATCAAATAGTGTAATACTGCGAGTTGCACCCATATCAAGGGAAGCATACATATTTTGAAAATATTCAGCTCGAACAGCTGCTTGAATTAAACCAGCAAACTCTCCTTTTTCATCGGTTATCGGACGACTTAACGTCACAACCCAATTGTGAGTAATTCGCGCAAATAAGGGTTTTGATATGACCAATTCTCCATGAGTGTTGGCACGATTACGTAAAAAATAGTCTCTATCATTAATTGTTGCAGAGTGCAAAATACCACTGGCGTCATAAATAAATCGCCCTTGTGCATTGGCTACACGTAAACTTTGAGATTCACCAATCAAGGCAAGGTGTGAAGCCAATATTGCGTTCATTTCTAAAGGTTCAGGTCGAAGTTTCTCTGATTTTCCAGAGAGTTGTAACTGTACGGATAAAAGGGCTGTATCAATTTTTTTTAACGTTGCTTCAGCATGACTGACAAGAATCTTAGACAAACTTGTTTGTTGCTCATGAGCGGTTTCTAACTCTCGCTCTTTGGCTTGAATAAGGTTAAAAGATACCAAAGCAACATAACTTATAAATGCAAGCAGACCAAACACAATAATCAACAAACGTTTCCACAATTTAGGGGGAAAATCCGTTAAATTCGTATTTGTCATTATTTCATCTTGTTCAATCATGTTATTTGACTCTTTTATAATTTAAACAGGATGAATGTTTTTTCTTCCTGCTCTTTTCTTTTTATAATCTAATACTTAGCCATCTGGCAGTATATTTTATAAAAAATAACCTTAATATCATTACATCATCAATTCTTTTAGAGACTCAATTTTAGCAAAATTTCATATAAAAATCGGCTCTTTTTTTACTTAGGTATCTGAATAGTGACAACTGTTTCCATAATGTTATTAATTAATAATTTAATTCATTATAAATGACATTTTTGTATAATCATTAAGTGAATATAAAGCAATATAATTATACAATTCTTAAAATAAGTTTAAGAAGTAAAGATGTTAATCAATCACTTAAGCCAACAAATTTACAATGATATTTCACAAACCATCTCTAAAGAGGCCGTTTTAGAAAAATCAAACAACGTGAACTCATTAGAACAAAACGATGATATTAACGCCAGCTTACCCTCTGAATATATTCCTGATTCTCAACTGAGTGAAAAGGAGTTATTACATAGAAAACTCTTTGAAACCATACTCAATGCATTTGCCACTCAAAGCTTATCTCAAGAAGAGAGAAACAACAAATCAGAAAAAGAGTTAGAAGAAGCAAAACAAAAAATGAAAGATTATATGAAAGAGATAAAAAGCATAAACAACTCTAATGGACTAAATGAACTCTTTAAACAACATGAAAAAAAAGCTTTTGAATAAGCGAACAAACATTACGCTTGATGATTTTAAAAATCTGTTTAAATCACAAAGAGAGAGTTACGAAGAGCTCTTTTCAACACGACAAACGGAAAACTCCAATTTCTCAATATCAAACAATTATCAAACAAATAATCATATGAAACAATGGATATTAATATAATTTGATGCGCATAATTGTTGTCAGAAGTTAAAAAATAAGCTCAAATAATAACGCCAAAACAGCAGGAAATTATTCTGAGTAATTAAATGCCGTAATCACGTTCTACCTTCGATATACGAGTTTTGAATGATGAATACCATTTTTGGTGTCCAAGCATTTGAGCTTCTTGATGTTGCGTATTTGCTTTCCACTGTTTGATGGACTCAAGGTCAGACCAATATGAAACGGTAATTCCAACATCCTCTCTTGCAGACTCTATCCCTAAAAAACCGGGTTGTTTTAAAGCCAATTCAATCATTCGATTCGCCATTTGGTCATAACCATTATCCCCTTCAGTACGGTGAGATGTAAAAATCACTGCGTAGTAAGGAGGTTTTGGTGTATCAGCGATAAGAGACATTTTTAATCCTTTTTTCCCATTTGCATTATTTTCCTATACAGTGCCTAACGCTTCATTCACTGGCTCGTTCAGTGCAATACTTGGTTAGCACCAAGCCCTTTACCCATAAAAATCGATGAATCTGGGCATAAACTCAAAAATTGCTGAGTCTCAATGATGGCGCTTGGAGCCTTAGAACGAGGTAACTTCTCGTAGCCCAATTTTTCAAAGAAACCATTAGCCGTAGTCGTAAGAAGATATAACGCTTTTAGATTAAAACGAGTTGCCCACTCTTCTGAAAATCTTACAAGTTTCTGTCCAAGACCATTACCTCTATGTGCTGCAGAAATCGCGAGTGAACGAAGAAGTCCGTAATCACCTCGTACCTCAACCCCTATGACACCCAAAAGCTCACTCTCTTGACGAAAGCCAAAAAAACAGACATCCCCATTATCTAACAAATCAGCAACTGGCAAGTCACAAGCAACCAAGAGATCCCTAACTTCTTGGCTATAAGCAATTTGTTCCATAAAATTCTCCCTAAACACTGACGGTGTATTAATCATAAATTATATATATAAAAATCTTAAATTAATGATATAAATAACGTCATAAATGTTGTTTTATTAAATATATGCTCATCCCAACAATAGGATACAAAAAAATTATATACTCAAAAAAGTTGAAGAGTTTAAAAAGCTTTCGTCAGAAAATTTCTGCAGATTTTGCCAAAGGTTAACATGGATTTCGACCAATAAGTTCTTTTGGACTCATAATTCCAAGGAGCTGTAAGTCTGAACAACATTGGGAAAGTCGGTCAATTTATATGTTCTGTCACGATTAACTTTTAGTTGAGAAATAAATTAACCGCAGGGTAATTTATTTCTCTCCAATGATTTGTTATACGTAGATCGCTTAGCAACCACAAACAATTGTTTTACCTTCAGTTCCATTTTTACCATCAGTCGTATAACCGTCTCTTTTCCACCAATCTAACCCTCCTAATAATTCCTTAACATTAAAACCTAGTGTAGCTAATTTTAACGCACCTTTTGTAGATGCATTACAACCGATTCCATCGCAATAAGTAATATATAGCTTAGTTCTATCCAAGTTTTTAGTTGTTTTCTCAGACATAGTTCTGTGAGGTATGCTAATTGCAGATGGAATATGTTCTATTTCATATACCTCATTTGCACGGGTATCTACAATAACTAAATTTTCACCATTTTTCAATGCTTCTGATAAATCCCACGAATCCATTTCGTACCCTAATTTTGCTTCATAAAATTCAACTTGGTTCATTAGCTTTCCTTCTTTTACGTGTTTAACGTTTAAAATGAGCCAATGAATTGCCCGCAGGGTAATTTATTGGCTCCAGTGATTTGTTAGGAGTGTGCCTTGTCTGCAAACTCAACTACCTTTAATAGATACGCTCTTTTTTTCATAGATAATGAGCTATCATTGCTCATTTTCAAAGCAAAATCTCGTACAGATTTGTGTTGTTTGCAATTTGATTTGAATGACCATGTAGCAGCACCTATAATTAGTAATTTAGAAACGTTATCTTTTCCAGGTAACTCTTCACCAGCATATAACAGTATTTTATGTAAATATTTTTCATCACCAGTAGCAAAATAACTTGCCCACCACATATCGAGTTTAGTTGGATTTACAGCATTATCATCATTTATAAACTTTGCTAACCTCGATTTTCCTTGAAGAATTTCAAGTGCTTGTTTTTTTAAAAATGTGTCTTGAATAGACCAATTGTATTTTTCAGAAATTCGAGCTATCATTAAGGCAACTATAGTATCAGTGTGTCTTTTTGAAGACTTTAGTTGTTGTTCAAAACTTGATGCTCTTTTTTGAAACTCAATATAATTTTTTTCCGTTGAGTTTAAATAAAAATATGACATTTGTTTGCCAAACTTTTGCATCTCGTTAGCATGGCAAAGATTTACCATAAAGAAAACAAATAAAAATATTGCGATTTTTTTCATAAAATATTCCCAACTATTCATTGATTGTACATTATATAAATAAAGTACTTAAATCTGCTCGTTTAGTATATATTGTTGTAGTTATACTTTTATGAATATTTTATATTGATATATTGAACTTTAACATGCATTATATATGTTAAAAGGGATAAAATCTGGGAACACTATATATAATTAACTATATAGCCTGCCCAGAATTTTTGAAGTTAAAAAATCTTTTTGTTTTCCATTGGGTATAGATTTATGATTAAATATCATCTTTCCCAATAAACTCTTTTTCATCTACATTTTTTACAATCACTTTAGCTATGCCGTCTGTTTCATCTGCAACAGTTTTTGTTTGATTTGAAATATTTGCATTTTCTTGAGTTTTAGCATCTAATGAATTGACAGCATCATTAATTTGTTCAATTCCAGATTGTTGTTCTTTTGTTGCAACTTCTACTTCTGAAATAAGCTCAATGGTTTTTAAAATATTCCCATTTAAACCTTGGTAACCATCTATCATTCTTGTAGCAATCTCTTTTCCATTGTTCGTTTTATTTATTGCAGATTCAACTAAAGATTTAATTTCATTTGCAGATTCAGCACTTCTTGAAGCTAAATTTCTTACTTCTTGTGCAACAACGGCAAATCCTTTTCCAGCTTCTCCTGCTGTTGCTGCTTCAACTGCTGCATTTAAAGACAATATATTTGTTTGAAATGCAATTTGATCAATAACAGCAATAGCCTCACTAATAGCAGAAACTTGATTATCAATTTCATTCATTGAAGTAACTGTTTCTTCGGCTAAACTTTTACCTTCATTTGCAGAGCTAGTTAATTCTTTAGCATAATCTGCCATCTTTAGAACGTTTGTAGTATTTTGCTTAATATTACAGGTAATCTCTTCCAAAGAAGCTGCTGTCTCTTCTAAAGAAGCTGCTGAAGTATTTGAATTTTTATTTAAAACATTTACATTTTCAAGCAGTACTTTACTGCTTTTGGCAAGAACTAAACCTGTTTTTTTATTTTCAACAAGCATTTCGTTTATTATATTTGCAAAATTATTTAAGCCTTTCTCTACTTTTCCTGTATCATTTTGAATTCTATGTCTAAAATCTAAATTTTGATATGAATTCAGTGCATCTAATATTTTATTTAAATCATCACTGATATTTACAGACAAAATTTCAAGCATTTCATTAATAATAACTTTAAGCTCATTTAAACTTTCATCTTTTGAATTTTTAGTAATAGTTTGTTTAATTCTACCCTCTTTTACATGCTCAACAACATCTTTAACTTCATCAATTAAAGCAACATCTTCATCTAATTTAATTTTAATAGTTGATATATTCTCATTAATCTGTTTCGACATGACGCCAAATTCATCGTTAGAATTGATTTTAATTTGTTCGGTCGATGATGTTTCTTTATTTAAATAGCTAAAAAAAGAGCTCAATCCATTTGTGATATTTTTTAAATTTCTATCTAAAACTCTTGTATTAAAAGCAATAACAATACCAATTAAAACAAAACTGATAATACCTGAAATGATTGAAAACCATTTAATATAAATGGTGCTTTCCAGATACTCTTCTATAGGAACAGATAATATTAAACCCCAAAAAACACCCGTTCTTTCAATTTGAAAAGGGATTGCAATAAACTCAGACATAAGATTAGTTCTCTCATCTATCTCTTTGTAAATTAGCTCTTTATTCTCATACAGTTTTTTAGGTAAATCAAGAAGAAATTTATTTTTTGTAATCTCGTTTATATTTTTGCTTAAAAGTTTTAAATCTGGATATCCAACAATGGTACCCTCTTGTGTAATTAAACTTGCATAACCATTTTTAAATATTTTAAGGTCTCTTATTCTCTCAGACATTTTCTTTAAAGCTATATCAACCCCAACAGTACCAATAAATTCACCGTTATAATATACTGGATGTGCCGCAGCTGTTATCAATGTTTGAACACCATTTATTGGATAAAAATATGGTTTAGTAATAAACTCTTTTCCAGATTCTCTTGGTCCATCTACCCATGGTCTATCTGGATAGTTTTCATCTGCACCAGGAAGTACACTTATTTTACCATCCACATTTACAATAAAAGGTGCAAATCTTCCATCTTTATCATGTCCATCTATATTTGCCAATGTTGAATCGGTTTTAAATAATATTCCCCCATTTATCTCTACCCATAGTCCAAATACTTCCGTATTTTTCAGAAGCATGTTTTTCATTACTTCTCTAATATCTTCTTTTTTAAGATTTTGTTTATTTTTCAATGCAACTTCAAAATATGAAGCAAATCCACGAGAAATAACAACCGCTTTATTTAATAAATCTTTTGATTTTTGAACATTAATATCTGCAATACTGTCCATATATAACTCAGCAGTTTCTTTACTGTTTTTAAATGACTTATCTTGTATTAAATATGTAGAAATCGCTGATGAAACTAAAACTACTCCCATAATACTTAAAAACAGACGTTTTGAAAAACTTAGCCCCTTTTTCATTTTTTCCCCTTATGTATAAAAAACCTTATTTACTCTATGATAAATTTCAAAGTAGTATAAAGTACAATTTAGTAAAGACAAGAATATTATCAAACTAAAAACTATATATTTGTACTATATCATAAATTTAGCGTATTATAGGGAATAAGTAGCTTTTTTAAATGAGAAAAATTAACTTTAACGCCTTGACCTTTAGAATGTATATTTCCTAAATAAAAACAAGCGGGTGCATCTTTTGCACAACAAGTTTTATTAAATTTTATTTTTTATTATCTCTTATATCAATTAAATCTCAATATATCCTTCGAGATACTTAATGGCTTTACCAAGTAACACTACACTTTCATCTGAAACTGAACACAGTAAAAGACCACCTCTTTTTGAAGCTTGAAAAGCTTTTAGCTCATTTTTATTTAACTTTTCTGCCCAATAAGGTGCAAGGCCTGTATGAATAGAACCTGTTACAGGATCCTCTTTCCCACCATTTGCAGGCCAAAAATATCTTGATATAAAATCATATTCAACACTTTTTGCTGTAACAACAATATCATAAGGTGCTAATTTTTTTAACTCTTCAAGATTTGGTTCTACTTTATAAACATCTTCTTCATTGTTGTATATGGCAAAATAAGCTTGTTGATTTAAGAGGACTTCATTTGGAGCAATAGATAATCCTTTTATCAATTCAGTAGGAATATCCAAAAGCTCTTTGGGTTTTCTGTTTGGGAATACCATTTTAATGTAATTGTCTTTTTCTTGCGTAACTTTAAGGCTTCCAACTGCTTTTGCAATAAATTCAATCTTCTTAAGTGAGTTATTTTCTTCAAATAAAACAAAAGCAGAAGCTAACGTAGCATGACCACAAAAATCAATTTCATTTAGAGGAGAAAACCAACGAATTTCATAACGGTTATTAGTAGTATTTTTTATAAATGCCGTTTCTGAGAGATTGTTTTCTGTTGCAATTGATTGCATTAATTCTGTAGATAACCATTCTTCCAAAAGTACTACAGCTGCATAATTTCCTGTAAATATTTTATCTGTAAATGCATCAATTTGATATATCTTTAATTTCATTATAATCCTTTTTTAAGATGACGTTTAAGTTGAGGTTTCAAGGTAATTTATTGGCTCTTCTGATTTGTGATTACATTTTTATTATGGACTTTATAATTTAATATCAGAATATTAATTTTCATTTATGAAAATCTCTTTGTATTGATACCTTTTTGCATAACACTGTGCTGTCTAGCATGGCGTAGCCACATTGGGAACAACAAATATTTAAAAGCCGATTCCTTAGCTAATATCCGTGAGTTTTATAATCGAACCGTCTTTAAATACAAATTCAGACTTTCCCTTTAAATTTATTGTATCTCCAGCCTTCGGAGCGTCAGGGATGTCAGATGCAAATTCCCCGACATAGTCGATTTCAATAACAGCCACATCCTTGTTGTATTGATAATTTGTAACACTTTGACAACGGGATTTAAAAATCATTTTTGCTTGTTCAGCTACTACACGCAACTCAGAAATTCAAAGTATCGCAAGTATACCCTTGTTCACTTCTAGGATTTGTTATGTTTACTCCAAAAATTAAAAATATAATTGATTGATAAACATATTATAAACAAAAATATTGCAAAAAATCCAATTACAATTGGCCATGTTGCCACATACAAGTGTGATGCACCATGATAAAATTCTGGACGCTCACGAATAAATAAAAAGAATATCCATAATACTAAACTAATTAATAAAATTAAATCTGATGCAACTTGATAAATATTTATATTTTTGATTATACATTTTAGTTTTAATGATATTAAATATGAGACTAATGATGGTAATGAAGTTACTATACCTATTAATATTATCAGTGAGAGCATTTTAAAATTAAAATTTATAGTTTCATGATCAAGATAAAAATTTACTGCACCCATCACACTTAAAACTAAGATAGTTAATAACCTGTTAATTTTCATTTATTATCCTAAAATATAACGGTTGAGTTGAGAAATATTTGAGCCACAGGGTCAAATATTTCTCTCCAATGATTTGTTATATGCTAAGTTAATTCTTTCATTGAAGTAACTTTATTTTGTTGATACTCTTCTGTTAAATTATATATTCTACCTAATTTTTGAGAAGAAGAAATAAAACTAATAAATGTACAAAGTTCTGATATCTCTTTATCTGTAAATTCTTCTTTTAATAGTTCAAAATGTTTATTACTTATATCTTTATGATTTATTGAAAATATTTGTGCAAATGCTATTGCAAGATTTATTTTTTCATCAGTTTGATAAGGATCTACTTTACCACCCTTAACCATACAATATTCACATTCATTTTCAAAAGCTATAGTTCTTCTAACTTGTTCTAATAATTCAGTTGATAATGAAGATGATGTAAATAATGTTACTTCTAATTCATTCCATTTATCTAAAATATTTTTATTATGCCCAATAAGTTTTTCAAATGCTGAGTTACCATAGTTAGAAAGTTTTATTCTTGTCATTTATCTTTCCTTATATTTTTATTTCTAGTGCATATAACGGTTGAACGCACCAATATGAGGCACGCGTGCGGGTCTCATATTGATGTGGCGTGATTTGTTATGTGTTGCCTCTTTTTGCAAGATTTTATCTTGATACCTTTGAACTTTATAAAACCATAATATAAATCCTATGATACTAATGATCAGAAAAAATGGTGAACCATAGTTTCTTGCATTTTGATAGAATTCATAATTCTCAGAAGAAACTATCAGTTTTGTACCCTCAATTTCTAGTAAATATAGATATTTCCTTTTTAGGAGTTCCATCTCTAAGTTAGGTTTATTTTTAGCAAAACCTTCAATCAATTCATAAAGACGCTCATTTTGTACTTTGGCGTGTTTGACAATTTCTAGTTGAACTTGACTTTTCATATAGTCGGCATACAAAAATAGACTCGTAGATAATATGAGCCCAAAAATTGCTATGAATTTATATAAATTATCTGTTGGGACGTTTGGCATACTTAATTGCATTATTCTTTCTCCACATAACGCCTAAAGTGAGGAACAGGGCGATTTAACGGCTTGATAGTTTGCTAGTTTAAGTATCTAAGTACGACACTTAAAAGGTCGAACCATCGCCATGGTAGCCTTGTTTCTCCTCCTCTGATTTGTTATGAGATGGTAATTAAACCTTTATGCTCATAAGTTTTTTCTTTGCTTGCTCTATCTTTTCTTTTTTCTTTAATTCATCTAACTTTTCATCAAGAATAATTTCAATACCAACTCTTAATGAATCAAAATGGTCAAGACAAGTTTTTTCATCTAACTCATGTATTCCTTTACTTAAAATTGAATACATAGATTTATGTTCTACTAAAAAATCTGGTAAATGAGTAGATAATAATCCAATTTTTTGATCCATTCTTGATTTTTTATAACTCTCTTCATCAACCGTACCATCACTTTTACACATAGTGTAAGCATCTTCAATCAAGTACTCAAATATTCTTCTTAGATAAACAAATGAACCAATTCCAACACCATTAGCAGCTAGTCCAATAGCACGTGTAAATTCTTTTAATTTATCAGTTGATAGCAATTTTTTATATTGTTTTATTTCTGAAATATGGAAATCAGCTATAGAGGGATATTGACCAATTTTCATAAGCATGTGTGTACTTGGGTTCTTATAAATAAAGTAGTGAAAAATATCATCAGTTCTTTTACATTTTATTTTCACAATTCCGTATCCAGTAAAAGTACTGTTACTACCAATTAAATCTGTGGTAACAGTAAAAGTTGAATCAACTTGTTTCCAAGGATTATATCCTTCAAATTCATAAGATACTGTTTTGTCTACTATTGCTTTGAATTCTGTTACATTTTCTTTATTAATTTCAATTGGTGTGTAAATTGGTATATCAAAAAAGAATTTACTTACTGTTAGTTGCATATATTTTTACCTTTATATTAATCTCATAACGGTTGAGTTGAGAAATAAATTAACCGCAGGGTAATTTATTTCTCTCCAAGGTTTTGTTAGAGGTTCTTTAAAATTTAATTGTGCTTGTTATTGCAAAATTATACATTCTCCAATAACAAGCACTTTGTTGAAATCCAACTTCTTTTAACCAATCAAAATGATTAGATAAAATAATTGGAAAATCTTTTTCAATATGTTTTTCATACCAAAACTCTGGGTTTTCACCTTGCTCTTTCATAAACTGTTTCCAAAGAGAATATTGATTTTCTCTAACCTCTTTATCTTCATCTATGATAATATCATTTGAGATATAAACTGCATTTTGATTTGCACTATTAAAAAGTTTTTGATAAAAAACTTTTCTCTCTTCCCAATTTAGATGATGTAGTGTCATACCTGTTAAAATTATATCGTATGATTTTCCAATTGAATCTATTTTATAATCCCCTTGGATCAATTCATAGTTTTTTGTATATTTTGATATTTTTTGTTCGTAAGCATCTAGCATTTCAGTAGTAATATCAAATCCAGTGATATGTGAATTTGGAAGTTTTTTTAAAACAATTTCAGACAATATACCATTACCACAACCTAAATCCAATACTCTATAGTTTTTATTTTTATCGTTTGGTAGTAAGTTAGATATGATTTTGTGTTGTTCTAAATATTGTGGAACCAATCTTATCATCAATGCTTCATAATCAGAAGCTTGTTTTGCGAAATGTTCTTGTATATTTATATCTTTCATTTTATCCTCTAACGTTAAAATGAGCCGATGAATTGCCCGCAGGGTAAATTATTGGCTCCTCGTATCTGTTATGTGTTAATCATATGCCTGCTGTCTATGTTTAAAATCAACAACTGCAATAATTAGTTTATCATTTTCTATAAGATAAAAGAGTCTATAATTTCCAATTCTATATCTGTAGTACCCTTCAAGGTCATCTTTTAACTTTTTAATATTAGAACCATAGAAAGGATTTTCTCTAAGTTGAGGATACACAAAGTTCTTAATTTTTGAATATAACTTCTTATCTATTTTCTTTTTAACTTTTTCAAAAGTTTTAGTTTCAGCAATTTGGTACTTAGACAATGGTGTAATCACCATTTTTAAAGTCATCTAAACCATTCATTAGGTTTTTAACTAAATCTTCATCTTTTAAAATTTCAGTCATTTCATCATTTTCAACAAACTGAGATGATGTTAAATATTGAACTGTTGCAAATTCTATAAAATTAGAAAGATTTCTTTTTTGACCTTCTGCAGCAAGCTTAATCATATCGTAGACAGAATCATCCACTCTCATTGTAACTGTTTTCATAAAAGTCCTTTGAATATTAATCTTACTTATTATATTCAATTTTATTCATTTTGTCAACTTATTACTATGTCACATAACGACCGACTTAAATGACAATAACCATTAAAACAGTTCGTTTATTTCTTTTTGCAACCACTAGATATAATAGCTATTTGAAGCTTGAAAATTTGATAGGGTTACTTGTTCCTTTTCTAGGCTTTGTTAGTACTTTTTTATTTTATCTACAAATTTATAATTTAAATATCCATTCTTTTGATGAATATTAATATATTGATTTTTAGAAAATAAATTATAATATGATTTAGTCACTTGTATTTTTCTTATTCCCTGTACATTATTCCAGTCTTTTATATGTAAATAATATGCTGCGCTACTTTTTCCACTTTGATTTTTAGTTTTATCCAAAATTTTAACTTTATATTGTTTTGATTTCGATTGATTAAATTCAATATTTAAATTTCTTAATACAATAGCTGATGAGGATATGGCACCAAAGTATCCAATTGATATTAAATGAATTAAAACTAAATGTGTCCTCGCACTACCTTTAAATAAAAATAACATAAAAATTATTAATATAAATATAATTCCTGTGCCTGCTAAAATAGAATCTATTAATAACTCTTTTCTATCTATAATAAATGGTAATTTAACGAAAGAAAGAACATTTATTTGAAATAAACCATTTATTGCTAATCCTATACTAATAGAGAAAAAAATATAATATTTTAGTCTAAAAGGGTCTTTTTTAGAGGTGATGTTACTTGTTTCTTTATTTAATTCATTATTAAAATTAACAAGTAAAGGAATAAATTGAGAAGATATTTTTGAAATAATATTTCTGTCAAATTCTTTAGAAGGTTTAAATTCTATCCATAACTGACCTACTTTATTATGTATTTGCATTATTTTACAATTATAAGTATTATCAAATGATAATATTTTTAAAATAATATTAGTTATTTCTTGATTTTTGGAAAGTTGATGATGTAAATAAGTATCATCAGATATTATATAAATACTATCATCAAATTCAATATTGCCAGATTGAAATTCATAAGATATCCTAATTCTTTTGAAAAACCTATCAATTGAATTTTCTTTTTTTAATGAATAATCATATCCTTCTATACCATTTATTCCAAGTAATAATCGCATTACTTTACCTTTATGACTTATGATTTTATATTTATATGATATATCATTATAGGTTTCATCTATTCCTTTCCATGATTTCTTAGGTAGGATATAGATGAAGTACATGATAAAATTAAATAACGAAATAAATCCAAAAATAAACCACATATGTAATTTTTCCTTTTGTACTAACGCTTCGCATCACCGGCAGCGAAAAGCAGAGCGAGGAACGAGCGGCGCTTTTTGCTGTCCGAGTGCATGCGATTGTTAGATGCGCTTCTCTGCATTTGCATGTGCCATTTGCATTTTGTGCACCTTATTGACAATGCCTATTACAATAAGACTCAGAGGAATGCCTGTGACATCAGAAAGCTGCGTGACTATATTCGCAGCCATAAGCTCGTTAATTTCTTCTGCTCGCATTGCCAACCGAAAAGAAGCATTCCCAAACATATTGGATACAATCCAAAAAAACCACCACCAAGGCAACATTGACGAAACGGACTGGGTTTTCCAGTTCTGAGGATCAGAACTTGCCTTCCATATCTCTTTCATGGCTTGGTATGGTTTCCATAGATTGGCAATTGGAATGAAATACCAACCTATAGACCACCCTGGCGTGAATGTCATCTCTGTTGCGCCAATCTGGCGTGCGTTGTAGTTGGCACGATATATCCATTTCAATATCAAAATCCCTGATATGACGAATATTATGAACTGGATAATTCCAACCATGCCTTGCCGGGCATCACTTGCTTCTCCGGCAGCCACAGCTGATTCTTGTGAGGTATAAACCCCGCTCTCAAAGTCTGAAAGCAGTTGATATTCGAGCGTTCCCGAAATTATGGCGATAACGGCAATGACCACCTGTGCATATAGAAACCATTTCGTCCATTTCGTTAAGTCTGTTGGATTCTTGAATTCAGTTCGTTGTTCTTCCGCCATTTGGGTCTCCTTATGCATCTAACGTTTGAGTTGAGAAATATTTGAGCCGCAGGGTCAAATATTTCTCTCCAATGATTTGTTAGCTTTTTATGTTAGCTGTTGCTCATGTTCTGCTAAAAACAATAAATTAGTTGCAGTTAAATGCAACATATAACTTGTAATTTCAGCCGTAACTTGAATTGGTTGAACCCCTTGACCATGTCCAGAATTTTTATTTCGTATTGTTGGAACTCCACTTTCAAATAATTGTTGGAGTGATGAAAATTGTGTTTGTAAATATGTCGGAATCAAATTATTATCAAAACATATTTTTATTAATTTTTTTGATGTGTCATTTTGATTATATGTCCAATTATGCTTATCACAAATTGTTTTCATTGTACTTTCAAATGATTTAAGGCATTCATTTAAACATTCTTTATATCTTTTATGTCGATAGTGTTCATGAGCTTTTAAAAACTCTTCATTAGCCCCTTTGTATAAAGAATTGTTTAATATTTTTAAAGTTGGTTTTACAACTTCTGAGTGAATAAATTTAGAGTCAATTTTAATTGCTTCACCTGATTCAAATGAATATCCGATAGCATTTTCTTTAAACCTTTCATTGAGTTCAATAATTGCATCATTAATCATTCTACTATGAGTATCATGATGTTTATATTTTTCTTTTAATACAAGATAAAAGTATCTGTAAAATAGTTCAATTATATCCAGTGCTTTTTGATAATCATTAGTTTTTAATAAAAAATCAAATATTGCTTCTTCATTATTTTGTGCATATTCTTTTAATGTAAAGACACCATATTCTTTGCATAATACTTTATGAATCTCCAAGTAAATATTATCTTTACTATAATGTTCTGTATCAATAACTTCTCTAAAAATATGAATTGCTTGAACTTTTAAATTGGATGGAATACTTTCATATTCATATACATCAACAGTATCGTTATCTAATTTTTTTTGTCTTTTTGAAAATATATTAAAAACACCAAGCATCAATATCCTTTTTTAAGCTAACTATTTATTGAACATACATTATATAAATTTATTACTTAAATAGCTCAATAACACAACATTATCCGTAAGCCCCTATAAATAGGATATTTATATAAAAATATTACAAAATGAAATATTTTTTAAGTATATTTTAATTTTATATTATCATCTCAATGTAAGCTTTTTATCTAAATAACAGTAATAAACATACATTTTGTATGTTATTTGGAATAAATCGTGATAATACTACATTTTAGGAGATATAAAATGGGTAAAAAATTACTTGATATTATGAGAGATAAGATAAGATTTAAACACTATAGTATGAGTACTGAGAGAGTTTATATTTACTGGACTAAAAAATATATACTTTTCCATAACAAAAGACATCCTAAAGACATGGGTAAAATTGAAATTGAACAATTCTTAACAAACTTAGCAACTGTACAAAAAGTAAGTCCAACAACTCAAAATCAAGCATTTAACGCTATTTTATTTTTATATCGTGAAATATTGAATATTTCAATGCAAGACCAAAACATTCAAGCTTTAAGAGCGCAAGAAAGGAAACATATACCAGTGGTATTAACAATTAATGAAGTTAGAAAAATTATATCAAATATGTCAGGTATCTATCAACTTATAGTCAAACTTATGTATGGCTGTGGCTTAAGAATGAAAGAAGTCCAAAATATAAGAATTAAAGATATAGATTTCGGATATGACAAAATCTATATTTGGGACAGCAAGTCTCTCAAAGATAGAACTTTACCACTTCCTTTGAAAATAAAAGAGGAGCTTAAAATACAAGTACAAAAAGTAAAAGAACTACACCAAAAAGATTTGCAAGATGGTTTTGGAAGTGTATATATCCCTTATGCGCTAGAGCGAAAATTTCCCAAAGCTAAATTTGAACCAAAATGGCAGTATATTTTTCCTATGGATAAAATCTCAACAGACCCTAGAAGTGGGGAAAAAAGAAGACATCACATTTTGGATGTAACTTTAAGTAGAAATATTAAAAATGCTGTAACAAAATCTAATATAGACAAAAGAATTACAGCTCATATTTTTAGACACTCTTATGCAACTCATCTTTTACAAAATGGCACAGACATACGAAGTATCCAAGAGCTTTTAGGACATAAATCAATAGAAACAACGATGATATATACACATGTGGTAAAAGAGCTAAATAAAAATGAGATACGAAGTCCATTGGATTTTTAAAATAAAACGGGGAAAAGCTTTCGTTAGAAAATTGTTCTAACCTCGAATAAAGCTGTGAAAAGCGATAGATTTTGTTTAGATTGTGCTAGATTTAGGTGAAGATGTACTAAAAGTACCTCGAACCTAAATCTAGTGCAAGATGAATAAAAGCTATCGCTTTTATTCCCACTCGATTGTTGCAGGTGGTTTACTTGAAATATCATACACCACCCTATTTATCCCATCAACCTCATTGATAATTCTTCTTGAAATCGTTTCCAATATATCGTGTGGAATATGAGCAAACGTGGCTGTCATACCATCGGTTGCTTCTACGATTCTTACACAAACAGTATTATCATACGTTCTATTATCTCCCATAACACCCACTGATTTTACATTTAAAAGTACGGTAAAGGCTTGCCATGTTTTATCGTAATATCCAGTTGCTCTTAGAACATCTAACATAATCACATCTGCTTTTCTTAAAAGCTCTAAATCGGGCTTATTGACATCTCCCATGATTCGAATAGCAAGACCAGGCCCTGGAAATGGGTGCCGTCCAATCATTGAAGCAGGAAGTCCAAGCTCTAATCCTAAGATTCTGACTTCATCTTTGAAGATTTCTCTTAAAGGTTCAATTAACTCGAATTTCATCCAATCGGGTAATCCCCCTACGTTGTGGTGAGATTTGATTGTTTTACTTGGCCCTTTTACTGAAACAGACTCAATCACATCGGTGTAAAGCGTTCCTTGTGCTAAAAACTCAATGCCATCATGTTTTTTGGCTTCTTCATCAAAAACTTGAATAAACGTTTCACCAATGATTTTTCGTTTGGTTTCAGGGTCAGTTACCCCTGCTAATTTTGATAAAAATTGTTCGCTGGCATCAACCGTAATTAAAGGCACGCCTCGGCTTTTAAACATCGCTTCAACTTGTTCTCGCTCATTGGCTCTGAGTAAACCATTGTCCACAAATACAGAAACCAATTGATCTCCAATGGCTTCAGCTAAAAGTGTGGCAACAACAGAAGAGTCAACTCCCCCACTGACACCACAAAGCACTTTTTTATTGCCCACTTGGTCTTGGATTTTTTTAATTTGTTCTTTGGCAAAAGAACCCATGTTCCATGTGCTCTCACAATCACAAATATATTTGGCAAAGTTTTTAAGCAGTTTTGCCCCCTCAACTGAGTGATACACCTCTGGGTGGAATTGAAACGCATAGACCAATCTGTTTAAATCAGCAATGGCTGCAAAAGGCGAATTTTCACTGGTGGCAATTTTTTCAAACCCTTCAGGAATAGTCTCAACTCTGTCTCCATGACTCATCCAAACCGTTTGTCCATCTGTTGTATCTCTGAAAATATCACTCTTTTTTGCAAAATTTAATTTTGCTTTTCCATATTCATGGTGATCCGCAGCAATAACACTTCCACCAAAATATTGAGAAATAAGTTGCATACCATAACAAATTCCTAAAATGGGTAATCCTAATTCAAAAATTTTACTGTCTGGGTGGTATGAATCTTTTGCATAAACCGATGCTGGTCCACCACTTAAAATAATACCTTTGGGTGTTCGAGCCATGATATCTTCGATTTTTTCATTGTAGGGTACAATTTCGCTGTATACACCTGATTCTCTGAGTTTTCGTGCAATAATCTGTGTGTATTGACTTCCAAAGTCTAAAACTACTATTGGAACGTGTTTCATTGATATTTTCCTTTTATAATCCTATTTGTAAATAAAATAGTATCTAAAAAGGCGTTAAGTTTTGATGAAGAAAAAAGCAGAAGTACAATATAAAAGTGCCGAAGCACTTTTATACGGTTTTAAATGTGTTGAATACCCAAAATTTCGTATTGTGTATACCATACAGCAACTGAAATAAAATATCCCAAAAGAATTGTCCAAGCATATTTCATGTGTGAACCAAACGTATAAATACCATGAAGTTTTCCCATAACACCAACACCTGCGGCACTACCAAAAGAGATTAAACTTCCACCAACTCCAGCAGTTAAAGTTACAAGCATCCATTGGTCAAGTCCCATATCTGGATTGGCTTTTAAAATAGCTGACATAACAGGTACGTTATCCACAATTGCAGAAACAAAACCCACACCCACATTGGCCAAAGTTGGTCCTAGAATGTCTGGGTGATATACCATAGCAGCCAATCCTAACCAACCCACAAAATACAATGCTCCAACTGCGGCTAAAATACCAAAGAAAAACATCAATGTATTGTTTTCAATTTTAGAGATAGATTGAAAAATATTGAAATGGTCTGTACCATATTTGAGTTTTAAAGAGTAAGAGTAGAGTTTTAACAGTGACAAACCAAACATCATACCCCACATTGCAGGCAAGTGTAATACTTGGTGTGATATAACTGCACAAAAAATCGTAAATATACCTAAGCACATAACAACTTTTGAACCTTCACTCATTTTAGGTTTTGACTCAGTAGAGGCATCAAAAGCAGGAACTTCATTTGGTACAAATCGTGAAAGTAAAAATGCCGTTGTTAAGTACCCTAAAATTGCCGCTGGGAAAATATAAAAGAAGTCCGTAAAAGCCCCTTTTTCAGCAGTCCAAGCCATTAACGTTGTAATATCACCAAAAGGAGACCAAGCACCACCTGCATTCGCTGCTACAACAATATTAATTGCCCCTGGTACCAAGAAATCTTTTCTTGTTTTTTCAATGGTAATAAGAACTGTTGATAAAATAAGTGCCGTTGTTAAGTTGTCGGCAACAGGAGAGATAAAAAATGCTAAAAATCCAGTAACCCAATAGAGTTTTCGATAAGTATACCCTTTTGAAATCAAATTGTATTTTAATCGATCAAACACACCCATATGAATAAGTGACTCAATATACGTCATCGCAACAAACAAGAAGAAAAAGATTTCAGCAATTTCTAAAATCATATGTTCAGCTTCAATAGATACCAATTCCATATTCAAACCATTTATTGAATAATAAATGGCAACCAAGATAAACATAAAAGTACCAATAAATAAAGCAGGTTTTGCTTTATCGATCACATATTTCTCTTCTGCAGCTACAAAATAGTAACCAACTACAAATATTAATAGGCATGAAAACCCAACCCATGTCATAGTTAAATCTGGAATTTCTCCAACATCACCACCGCTTGTAGATGCAAAAGCAGCAACTGAAGCAAGCAACAATGTTATTAACAATTTAAACATTAATTCTCCTTGATATAATGAGCTCCCAATGAGCTTGTACGCTTTATAGCGGACGTCAAAATAGATTTTGCCGTAAGTAGCCTTAAAAATAACAGTCGCCCAACCTCTTCTTTTAAAAATGTATCAATTTGTATCAATGCTTCTTCTAAGTCCTTTTTATTCCGTGAAATGGAAGCACTTTTCCACATAATTTTTCTAAGATTTCCTTTAATGTCCTTGTCAATCTCTTTGTTACGAACATAGTTTTTTATTGGAAGTGTGTAGTTTTGAACCTCAATTTGAAATTGCTGTTTCAAACTGTGATCAACGGCAATTTTTGAAAAAACCAAACCTTCTAAAAGGGAGTTCGATGCCAATCGATTTGCACCATGAACTCCTGAACAAGCGGCTTCACCTATGGCATAAAGATTTTTCATGTTTAACACTTGCGCATTGTAATCAATGGCAATACCCCCCATGGCATAATGAAAAGCAGGGGAAATAGGCACTTTCTCAAAAGGCAACTCATAACCAAGCTCTTTAAAATTGCTGTATATATTGGGAAAACGTTTTTGAAAATATTTTTTTTCAAAGTCTTCAAACGATAAAAAGACCGCTTTTTTTGTTTTTTGATTGTAATCAAAAATGGCGCGACTGACCACATCACGTGGGGCAAGTTCAGCATCTTCGTGATAATCAAATAGAAATCTTCGGTTATCTTCGTCTACAATATGCGCCCCCTCACCTCTTAATGCTTCACTTAAAAGTGTTTTTCTGGCATAAGAGGTTCCTTTAAATACAGTAGGATGAAATTGCATCATCTCCATATCTTTTAACTCAAGCCCTTTTTCAAAACAAATGCCTTGAACTTCCCCTGCAATGGCAGTGGAATTGGTATGATATTTATACAGTGAACCAATACCCCCACTGGCAATAATGGTATTGTGAGCATAGGCTGTTTTTTGAGTGGTTTCATCGGTAAAGTATTGTACGCCGTAACAGACACCATTTTCAATAAGCAAATCACACACCACGGCATCAGCAACAATAGCATGAGGACAAACTTGAAGTAAAAACAAGTGAATCATTCGACCCGTCGCATCCCCATCGGCATGTAAAATTCTGCTTCTTGAGTGTGCCGCTTCTTTAGTAAATGCCAATTGACCTTGCTCATTTTTATCAAACTGTAAACCTGCTTGAATCAAGTCATCAATAGACGCTCTTGAGTTTTCACTCAAAATTCTCACCGCATCTTTGTTGTTGTGATTAACCCCTGCTGTTAATGTATCTTGAATATGGGGTTCAATATCACTTTTGTCCACAGCCGTGGCAACACCACCTTGGGCATAAAAAGTATTACACTCCCACGGCAATTTTTTGCACAGAAGCAAAACTTTCTTATCTTTAGGGATAAGTCGTGCTGCATTTAAACCCGCAACTCCGGTTCCTATTATTATATAATCGTAAATCATTTTGCTGTTTGTTGTTGTTCCTGATTTTGATAAACTGGGTCACCTTTGTAACCACAACCACTTAAAGATAATAAAAAACTTGCTATAATGCAAGCATGAAAAAAGTTGATGATATTCTTACTCATTTGAAGTACAGTCCTGAATTTAAAAAATTGAACACTCATACTACACTAGATAAACTAATAAACACCTTACCTTTGAAGTTAAAAAAAGGGGTCAAATTTGCCTATGTAAAAAAAGAGATTCTCTTTTTTGTACTCACACACCCTGTCTATAAAATGGAGTTTACACACAGCAAAGAACTCATACGATCGCTTTTAAAAACTTTCAGTATTGCCAATATTGAAGACATACGTTTTTTTGTCACCAATGTAATTGAAAAAAAAGAGGAAGCTCCTCAAGAAAAAGCATTTTTTGATGAACGCTCTTATGGCATATTTGAAAACAAAATTCAAGATAAAAAACTGCACCAAAAAATGGAACTCATACGAAGCATTATTAAAAGCACTTAAGTAACCGCTCTTGCTCTTTGTAATGGGGACAATAAAGTGCAACAAAATCCCAAAACTTCTTTGAATGGTTTTTGTGTTTAATGTGAGCAAGTTCATGCACCACCACATATTCAATCACACTCAAAGGAAACTTCATCAAAAAGATATTCAAACTGATACTATTGTTATAAGAACAACTTCCCCATCGGCTCTTATTTTTACGAAATTTTAACTCTGTGGGAAATAAAGACATCATATTGGAATATTTGGAAACAATTTCGGGAATACACTCCAAAGATTTTGTGCGATAAAAATCAACCACACTTTTATGTTTGGGCAAAAAAGTTTCAACATTTTCCAATTGGCCTAAATAGTAAAATTCATTTTCATCTAAAGCTTTATTTTGCAAATGCGTTATATGTTTTTCCAACCATGAAAATTTGCGTTCTACTAGAGCTTTCGCATCATTTATGGTATAAAAGGGATTGGCTCGTATTCGTATATTTTGTGCATCCATAATTTTCATATAACAGTGCTTGACTTTTGCACTTTTTATAAATTGGATGGTTACTTCAATATTATTTATTATTATGGTAAAATTCAAAATCAACCTTAAGAAACATTTTGATAAAATCCTACCAAAATTTAACATAGGAAACACGTAAATGAAAATTGCAAAAAGAATGGAAAATTTATCTCCATCAGTTACCATGGCAATTACTGCATTAGGAAGAGAACTTAAAGCTCAAGGACGAGATATTTTAAGTTTCAGTGCAGGTGAGCCTGATTTTGATACACCCGACATCGTTAAACAAGCTGCAATTGATGCAATTAAAGCTGGTCACACCAAATATACTGCGGTTGAGGGTATCAAGGAAACAAAACAAGCAATTATTACAAAATTAAAAACAGATCATGGTTTAAACTATGAGTTAAATCATATTGTTATCAGCAATGGAGCAAAACACTCTTTATTTAATCTTTTTCAAGTTTTACTTGAAGATGGGGATGAAGTAATTATTCCTGCACCATATTGGGTAACTTATCCAGAACAAGTTAAATATTCAGACGGTGTTCCTGTATTTATTGACACAGATGATTCAACCAATTTTAAAATCACACCTGAACAATTAAAAGCAGCCATAACGCCTAAAACAAAAATTTTATTGCTCAATACACCTTCAAATCCAACAGGAAGCATCTACTCAAAAGATGAACTCATTGCCATTGGAAAAGTACTTGAAGGAACCGATATTTTAGTATTGTCAGATGAAATGTATGAAAAAATCATTTACGATGGAGAAAAATTTACAGCCGCTGCACAAGTGAGCGATGACATGTTCCAAAGAACCGTTACCATCAATGGTTTAAGTAAAGCCGTTGCAATGACAGGTTGGAGATTTGGATACATTGCAACACCAAATGTAGCACTGGTGAAAGCGATGATCAATCTTCAAGGTCAAGTCACATCGAACATCAACTCAATCACTCAACACGCCTCTATTTTAGCCTTAGAAGGTAAAGCTGATGACTCTATTGAAATGATGAGAATAGAGTTTGAAAAAAGAAGAAATGTGGCACTTGAACAATTCAATGCCATCAAAGGTCTCTCTTGTGTTAAACCCCATGGTGCCTTTTATCTTTTTGTCAATATCAAAGAGGTTACCAATGACTCAATGAAATTTTGTTCTGATTTACTTGAAAAAGAGGGAGTTGCTGTTGTACCAGGACTTGCTTTTGGAACAGAAGGGTATTTTAGATTCTCATTCGCGACTGATTTGGCAAGCATTCAACAAGGTATTGCTCGAATTAAACGATTTGTAGAGAACAACTACTAAAATGACAAAACAAAAAAAAGCAACGGTCGTTTCAACTTCCGTTGCTGCTGTTTTAACTCTGATTAAGCTTGTTATTGGAATTGCCAGTGGATCGGTGGCTGTTTTGGCCTCTGCTGTGGATTCTGTTTTGGATATGTTCGTATCACTTTTTAACTATTTTGCCATCAATAACTCTGAAAAACCCGCAGATAAAACATTTAATTACGGGCGTGGGAAAATCGAAGCCTTAGCCTCTGTCATTGAAGGTACCATCATTACCATTTCGGGTCTGTTTCTGTTTTACCAAGCCATACAAAAAGCCATAAAAGGAGAAATCTCTGGTTATTTAGAGATCTCTTTAATCGTAATGATGATCTCTTTAGTAATCACTGTTTTTTTGGTTATTTTTCTGAATAGCGTTGCAAAAGAGACCAACAGCATGGTTATTAAAGCCGATGCCTTGCACTATAAAACCGACGTTTATACCAATATTGCTGTTCTGGTTTCACTTCTTCTCGTACAATCTACTGGTTATGAAATTTTTGATATTATCGTTGGTGGAACCATTTCACTCTTTATCATCTACTCGGCTTACGAACTCATACAAAATGGGGTTTTGGTTTTATTGGACAAATCTCTTGAGGAAGAGACTGTCCTCAAAATAGAAGAGATACTCTTGTCCAATGAAAAAGTCAATACCTATCATCTGCTTAAAACAAGAGAAGCGGGGCATCAAGCCTTTGTGGATGTGCATTTGGTGTTTGATTGTCTTATTACGCTCATGGAAGCCCATCGAGTTTCAGATAAAATTGAAGACACCATTCGAAAAATCAACCCCAAAAAAGATTGGATTATTACCATTCATATGGATCCATACGATGATTTTGAAATCAATGATGAGAAGTAATTCTTAAAGCAAAAATTACTGTGCGTATGTTGAACTCTCATGTTCTGCGTTGAGATTACTCAAAAGGGATGCGTACATTTGAATGTCTTCACTGAAATTCCCCAATAAATTTTTGTAATTTTCGATGGCTTTAGAGAAAAAATCACGATAATTGATGCTACTTCGTTTTTCTTTTACCACAGGGTCATTCGTTGAGGGCATTAAGAGACCATGGTTTGTAGAGATATCATTGCCATTAATGTAGTTTTGTACCCCATTGTTTAATGTAGTCATAAAAATTAAAGGGTGTTCATTACTTTCAGACAACGCAACAAAAATGGTTTTATTCACCGTGTCGTTATTGGTATACGTTGCAGCATGAAGTTTTTCAAGAACTGAGAATTTTAAATTGTCATCACTGTGTTTTGTCTGACTTTGCATTTTCTCTTGCACATTTTGTTTGATTAAAGTGGCATAATTTTTATACTCTTCAAACGTTAAATTATCTAATTGAATATAACTCATTTGTAAATACTCATCTGTATTCACGGAGAAACTCTCTGTTGTTTCATCTGGTTGTAGTGGCATATTTTGTAATATATTTGTGACATCTGTTGTGTTTATATTCATATCAATAATATTGCTACAATTATTATTTATCATGATACTATCCTTAAATTAACTCTTTTCTTAATTATATAATTTAATACATGTCATATAAATGAAAAGAGTCTCTTTTAAATCATTTTTTTAATAATTTTTTAAAAATTTAAACTAAAATTAAAATTTGTGTAGTTTTATAGTTCACTCTTCTAATATTTTGACTCAAATATTCTAAAAGCGATTTTTAGATACACTAAGCTTTTTAAAATCGAACACTATTTTTTATATGCAAGGAAAAAGTTAAATAATATGGCACTCATAGACTTACAAAACATCAATAAACAGTACGACACTAAAGTGATTTTAAAAGAGGCAAACTTTACTCTGCTTGAGGGACAAAGGGTAGCTGTTATTGGTCAAAATGGCCAAGGAAAATCAACTTTGATGAAAATCATCATGAACCAAACAGAAGCGGACAGTGGAATTTTATCCATTGATAAATCCATCAAAATTGAGATGCTTGACCAACAACCCAAATTTGCAAAGAATCTCTGCGTTAGAGATGCCATTGAAGGGCAACTTTGTGAAATTAAAGCGGCAAAAGATGAGTACGAAAAAATCACCCATGATTTAACCACCCAATATGACAACGCTGAACTGATCAACCGACAAGCCCAATTGGCAACCTATATTGACTTTCATGATGCTTGGGATTTAGACAATATGATAGAGCGAGTCTTAAAGGAGTTCCAGCTCAAAGAGTATGAACACAAAGATGTCAATCTTTTAAGCGGAGGGGAACAAAGACGAGTCTCTTTGGCAGGATTGTTGCTTAAAAAACCCGATGTTCTGCTTTTAGATGAGCCAACAAACCACTTAGATGTCTATATGGTTGAGTTTTTAGAACAACTCTTACTCAAAAACAACTTTACCCTTATTTTTATCTCACATGACCGATATTTTATTGACAATATTGCCACAAGTGTCATTGAAATTGATGGCGGAGTATTACGAAAATTCAACGGTGGATACAGCGCTTATTTGGAGCAAAAGCAACAAATACTTGAAAACATGCAAAAAGACCACGACAACTTACTCAGACTCGTTAAACGTGAAGCGCATTGGATGCAACGAGGAGTTACTGCCAGAAGAAAAAGAAATGAACGAAGAAAATCAGAATACTTTGATTTAAAAAAACAAGCCAAAAGTAACCCTGCCCAAATCAAAAAAATGTCGTTGGAACTTCAAAGAGAACAAAAAGCATTTAACTCCAATGAGGTGCAAAATAAAAAAAAGATGCTCTTTGAACTGGATGACGTTGAGAAGTCTTTGGGCGATAAACTGTTGATTAAAGATTTTACAACAAGGATTTTACAAAAAGATACCATTGCCATCGTTGGACCCAATGGAACAGGAAAATCTACCCTTCTGAAAATATTTTTAGGCAAACTGCAAATCGACAAAGGGAAGTTTAAAAAAGGCGATTTTGAAGTGGGTTATTTTGACCAACAACGAGAGATGCTCAACGATGAACAAAACATTTTAGAGGTTTTTTGTCCCAACGGAGGCGATCGTGTCACATTAAACGATGGGCGCGATATGCATGTATTTGGTTACTTAAAAAACTTTTTATTTCCCAAAGAGTATTTGGACAAAAAAGTGGGTACGTTAAGTGGAGGCGAAAAAAACAGAGTAGCACTGGCACTGCTGTTTACGAAAAAAGTGGATTGTTTGGTGCTTGATGAACCTACGAATGATTTGGATATTCCAACCATTAATATTTTAGAAGAGTATCTTCAAAACTTTCAAGGGGCACTTATTTTTGTCAGCCATGACCGATACTTTGTTGATAAAATTGCCAATAAGCTTTTTGTGTTTAAAGGGAAAAATGGCCAAATTGTGGAGAGTTTTCAACCCTACAGTGAGTATTTAGAAATCGAAAAAGAGATTGAAGATTTGGAAAACTTTGAAAAAGAGTTAAGCAAAGAGTCTCTGCAAAAATCTGCCCCTATTGCCACGAAAAAAAAGCAAAATAAATTCAGTTACAAAGAGCAAAAAGAGTATGAAACTTTGCCTCTTGAAATTGAAGCATTAGAAGCAAAAATAGATGAAATCAATGCGTGTTTGTCAAATCCTGAATGTTATGAACAAAGAGGAATAGTTGCTGTTTCTCAAGAATTAGATCAAACAAAAACACTTTATGAACAAAGCGTTGAAAGGTTTTTAGAACTTGAAGAGTTGCATGAAAGCTTTAATTAATAATTGGATATAATTATTGCCATATAAAACAAGTTAGGACAAGCTATGAGTTTAATAGAACAGTTAAAAAGTGATTTAAAAGAGGCAATGAAAGCCAAAGAGATTGTACGAAGAGACAGCATTCGAGCCATTAATACCATGATTAAACAAGTTGAAGTGGATGAAAGAAAAGAACTCAATGATGAAGATGTCATCAAACTTATTCAAAGGGGAATCAAACAAAGAGAAGAAGCTGCTTTACAATACAAAGAGGCTTCAAGAGAAGATTTATTCCAAAAAGAGATGGAACAAGTTGAAGTTTTTAAATCGTACCTTCCTCAACAACTCTCTAATGAAGAGCTTGAGTCAGGAATGAAAGCCATTATTGCCCAAGTGGGTGCTTTATCTATGAAAGATATGGGTAAAGTTATGGGGGTTGCAACCAAAAAATTTGCAGGTGTTGCAGATGGAAAACGAATCAATGAAATGGTTAAAAAACTACTAGGATAAACTATGAGTAACGAAATTGGCAAAGTGATCAAACAAACTTTTTTAAATTTAAAAGATAAAAGTATATTGGCAACTCCATCAGAGTATAACAGAGAGTTTTGTCAAGTTGCAAAAGAGTTTCAAGTCAGTGTAACAGATTGCAAAAGATTTCAAGAGTTCATTGCTCAACTCAACGATGAAGAACAAAAAGAGGTCAAAAAAAGAGACATTCAAACACCCGAAGAGATTATTCCAATTTTATTAGAGAGAATTGCAAAAAAGAATATCAGTACATTAGGTGTGATGTTATCGAACTCATTAGCACCTTCTATCAGTCTTCAATTGGATGAGAACTTAGCCAAATTCAATGTAAAAATTGGAGATGCCCCTGCTTTAATTTTTGAAGAAGATATTCAAAAAGAGATGCAAGCTTTTATTTCTAAACGATTTGAAGCCGATAAAGCCGTTGTTAAACAAAAAACAGAGGACATTGCAAAACTCGTAACACTTATGGGGAAATACCTCAAAGATGCCATTTCAACACATGCCAATGGAACAGAAAATGTCTCTGGTATCAAAGAACAAATCAAAGCCATAGATTTGACAAGAAACAATCCCAGTGACCTTTCCGAACTTCAAAATCGATTGGTCAATGCAGTTGAAACCATTGAAAGTGAGATGACACAAGTCAATAAAAACCTTGAAAGTGGAAAATCACACGTTGATAATTTACAAGATAAAATCAAAGTACTTGAATCACAACTTGAAGTGGCTCAAAAAGAGAGTGCCACCGATCACTTAACGGGTTTATTGACACGACGTTCGTATGAAAAAGAGATCAAAAGAGTAGAAAGTGATTTCACACGAAACAACAAAGAGTTTGCTGTGGTATTTTTTGATATTGATCACTTTAAAAAAGTCAATGATACCTATGGACATGATGCAGGTGATTCTATCTTAAAAACCTTTGCAAAAATACTCCAGTCACAAACACGAGAAACCGATGTTTTATGTCGATATGGCGGAGAAGAGTTTGTTGCAGTAGTACAGTTTAAACTCAAAAGAGAACTGTTGGGATATTTAAAAAGAATTAAATCAATCGTTGAACAAAATAAATTTGTTCATGAAAATAAAAAAATACATATCTCTTTTAGTGCGGGAGTTGCCTTACGTAATAAATATAAAATCTATGAAGATGCGGTTCATAAAGCAGATGAATTACTTTATGAGGCCAAAAAGAGTGGAAGAGATAAAATTGTTATAGACGATGGGAACACCATTTAAGACTTCTCTTTAATTGCCAATAGCAAGGGCATAAAGCACTTGTGTTGGCGCTCCAATAAATTCGCACACTTCATCATCGTAATACGCCCCTATCCCACTGCAACCAATCTGTAAATAGTTACTTGCAATATACAATCGATGACCAATAATACCCGCTTTTTGATACATCGCTTGATAGTTTTGACTTGTTGAAACAAGAAAAAAGGTTACGGCACTTGATTTTCCCAACTCTTGTTCTAAACACAAATAGCCCGCTTTAGAACTGAAATCACCCTCTTTTACATAGGTGTGATCTTTGTATAATCCCATGGGCATATCTTTTACACGATTAATGACACAATAAATATCAATCGTTTCATCACAATCACTGCATATGGGCTCAGTTAAAAGCTCTAATATTTTCAAAAACTCCTCTTTTTTAATGGCTTGTCGTGTAAAGTCTCGTATACTTCTTCTTTGCAATACACCCTGTTTTAAAACCTCTTTTTGGAAATTAAATGCAGGTTTTTGAATTTGTCGTTGTGGATTTTTTATTTTTACACTCTTTTTGTAAGCATTTTCAATCACAAGATTTTCTTCAAAATAGTAACTGCCATCCACCAAGGGCAAATCCAATTTTATGGGCGTTACTTTTATCTTTGAAGCTGAACCCACCACCACAGAGGAGAGAAAAAACTCACTTGAATCAAAACCAAAAAGAGTGTTTAATGCCACGTGATTACAATCATACACAAGGTTATACTCCAAATGATGAATATAGGCACTCATTTCTATGCATCCCAACAGATGCCCTGCATCCAGTAAACAGTACCGAAACGCTCTGTTTTTATATTTCCAAGAGGAGCGATAATACACAGCAGAGACAAAAAAGATAAACCCATTGATTTGTTCTTTCATATTCAAGTACGGTTCAATGCCATCCTCGTTTAACTCTTTTAAAAGACTCAAAGATGTCGTGCGAATATCCAGATGATAAATCCCATCAGGAATATCTTTGTTATTTCTGCTTTGAAAATATATTTCATTGGGATAAAGTGCCCCTGCACTGGGATTGATTCTTAAATAATACTCCACTCCTGGATAACTTTTTGTTGCATTGATGCTTGCAATATAGTAGATAAAAGAGTGGGTGGGGTTATCCAAATTCAAAGCAAGTCGTTTGTATTGTTTTGGATATGATTTAAATACGGTGGGTTGATGATCCCAATCGAGACGATTGGGATTGCTTCGTACGGAATAGTATGAATGTTTTGTTTGTTCATGATAACTCATGTTTTGTTTAAAATCCATATAACTCTTTTTGTTTTAGTTTAACAAAAGAACCCATATTGGAAATAAAAATAATGAAATAATACAAAATATTTAAGTATCAGTTAGATTACGGCAAGATTTCGTTAGAATTATTATCATTGCATGACTTGTACATTATAAAGAGGATTATATGATTAACCTAACTTTGATTATTATAGAAGATGATATTTTACTCAGTCAAAAAATTGAACGAATTTTAAAAAGAGAAGTGAGTCGTGTTCATCTGTTTAACAGTGCAGTCGAAGCGCTTCTTCATATCGACAAGTTACAACCAGATATTATTTTAACCGATATTAAAATGCCCGAAATGACAGGCTTAGAGATGGTTGAAATTCTTCGCCAAAAAGGGCAAAATACAAAAGTCATCATAGCATCAGCTTTCAGTGAACCAAGCTATTTCCAAAAAGCCATTAAACTCAAAGTAGAAAATTTTTTAGTCAAACCCATTGATATTGGAGAGTTACTCTCATTACTTATTGATATAGAAAGACATTTAACCATCGAGCAAGCATATCACGCAAAAAATAAACTTTTAAATGAGTACAAACAAATTGTGGATGAGAGCAATCATGTAACCAAAACCGATATAAAAGGTATCATTACGTATGCCAATGAAAAGTTCAGCAAATTAAGTGGTTATTCCATAGAAGAACTCATTGGAAGCCCACATAATATTGTACGCCATGAAGATATGGCAGCTGCATTTTTCAAAAGATTGTGGCAAACCGTTTTAGACAAAAAAACATGGCATGGTACCATTAAAAGCAAAGCTAAAAATGGAGAACCATTTTTTATTGAGACAACCATTGCCCCTATTTTGGATGAAAACAATAATATTGTAGAATTTATCTCAATAAAAAACAATGTAACAGAGTTAATCAACAATAAAAGAGATTTACAAAAAGAGATTGTTACAGACAGATTAACAGGTATTCCCAATAGAATTAAATTGACCCATGATATTACTACAATAAAAAATCCTTCCATCATTCTTTTGGATATAGAAAAATTTCATGAAACCAATAACCTTTTTGGTTTAGATTTTGGGGATAAAGTTCTCATCTACATTGCACAAAAGTTAGGCACTATTTGCGATAAACTGCACTTCAAATACTATCGTATTTCAGCCGATGAGTTTATCTTATTGTCACAAGAAGAAGATTCCAATTTACTTATAAAACTGATTGAACAAATTGAAGATGAAATTAAAACCCATCCTTTTGAAAATAACAATATCTCTTTTGATATTGATATCTCATATGGAGTGGTTGTCGCTTCTTCTGACACGCAAAACAATATGCTCATTGGAATGGCAGAATCGGCGTTAAGTGATGCCAGAAAATCTCACAAATTGTACTCCATTTATACCCATGAAAGAAATCAACAAAAAGCGTATGAATACAATTTTGAATGGACAAAAAAAATCAAACAAGCGTTAGTTGAAAACAGAATAGATATCTATTATCAACCTATACTCTCAACAAAATCAAATAAAATCGAAAAGATAGAGTGCTTAGTCAGATTTCTTGAAGAGAATGGAGACGTCATATCTCCCAACTTTTTTCTACATGTAGCAAAACGCTCAAGACTCTACAATGAAATTACAAAATTTGTCATCAGCAAAGCGTGTGAAACCTTTGCTTCACGAACTGAGAAATTCAGTATCAATCTCTCCATTGAAGATATTATAGAGAGTTCAACCATCCAATATTTGATTAAAGAGGTCAAAAAACATGCTTTGGAAAATCGGATGGTGATAGAAATCCTTGAATCAGAAGGGATTGATAACTATGCTCAAGTTATTGAAGTCATTGAAGAGTTAAAATCTTTTGGTATAGAGATTGCCATCGATGATTTTGGAACAGGATACTCAAACTTTTCACACTTGGTCAGTTTGGATATTGATATACTTAAAATTGATGGTTCCCTTATTAAAGATCTCCATGTCAATGCCAGTGCACGTTCTATTGTGCGTTCAATTCTAAGCTTTACTCAAGAATTGGGAATTAAAACCGTAGCTGAATTTGTCAGTTCAAAAGAGTTATACGACATTGTCAAAGAGTTAGGGGTAGATTATGCGCAAGGATACTATATCAGTAAACCTCTTTCAAAAATAGAGTTAGACAATCTGTCATGAGTTTTCAAAAAGAGAAGTATTGGATTGTACTTTTTATAGCAGTATGCATCTCGTTAATACTGTTTGGCAATGTTTTTTATTTGAGTAAAAACAGTCTGATTAACTCACAAATTAATCAAATTGAAACCGAACATGAATTTATTAAAAAACAAATTCATGATTTTACTACGGATAAAAAAAATCAATTTTTAATGATGAGTGAACATAAAAGCATCATCGATTATATTGAAAATCCTACAGAACAAAACAACCAAAATGTCAAAAAACTTTTTTACAATATTCTTAAAGCCAATCAAAACATGATGCAAATACGAATTCTAAATCACTTAGGTGATGAGCTCATTAAAATCGATAAAGATTTGAACAATCACATTGAAACCATTTCAGACACACAACTGCAAAACAAAGCACAAAGAGGCTATTT
This sequence comes from Marinarcus sediminis (SeqCode), assembly GCF_048571275.1. Lineage (GTDB taxonomy): Bacteria > Campylobacterota > Campylobacteria > Campylobacterales > Arcobacteraceae > Marinarcus > Marinarcus sediminis. Next base: position 1,861,547 of record NZ_CP182357.1, on the reverse strand, counting down.
TCGCGCATTTAATAAACTTAAAACAAAAGAGCTTGGATTTTCTGGCTTAGATTTAAATCAGGAGTTTGGAGTAGTTGAAAAACCCTTTCGTGAGACCATCCGTGCGGCTATGCCTGTGTATACTAAAAAGGGTTCTAAATATATTATTATCATCAACTACTATATGGGGAATTGGTTAAAAGATTTTCTGCATTCATCGTTTGTCGATATCTATTTAATTGATCATAACGGATACTTCATCTTACATGCAAATCCAAAATTTAATTGGTCAAAATATATCAAAAAGCCATTAAAAGTCTACCAAGATGAAGAGATAAATAAAGTTTTTGACAATAATTTTGAAGGGACTCAATTTGTTATTTCCAATGAATATATTATTACAAATCTCACTTTTATAGACAATATAAAATACAAAATTATCTACAAAACAAAAACTGAAATTGAACAAAATCTGTTTGAACATCTGAAAATCATAGCTGTTATGATTGTGTTTGGACTTTTTCTGCCCATTTTACCTTTGATAAAAATTATCTTCAATTATATCAATAAAATTCAAAGTTCAAAAGAGACGATAAAAGAGAAAGAACAACGATTAAACAGCATTTTCAATAATACTTTTGATGCCATTATTATTATTAATGATAATGGCATTATTGAACAAATCAATAAGGCAACCCACTCTATTTTTGGATACACCAAGGAAGAACTTATCGGTAAAAATGTCAATATCTTAGTTCCCGAACCCCATCATCATAAACATGACAATTATATTAAAAATCACAGCAAAGAGATCCGTTCAAAAATCATCAATGAACAAAGAGACCTTTTTGGATTGCATAAAAATGGAACTCAAATTCCCATAAGTTTAGCGGTAACTCAAATGTATCTTAATGACAATCTCTTTTTTATAGGTACAATAAGAGATGTCAGCAAATTCAAAGAGCTGGAAGAAAAAGAGAAACAACAAGAGTTAATGCTCATGCAACAATCAAAACTCGCTTCCATGGGAGAAATGGTTGCTGCAATTGCTCATCAATGGAGACAACCACTTAACTCCATTGGAATAACCATTCAAGATCTATCGTACGCTTTTAAATACAATGAACTTAACGAAGAGTATATAAAAAATTCTCAAGAAGAGATCATGCAGCAACTCAATCATATGTCTCAAACCATTGATGAGTTTAGAAACTTTTTCAAAAAGAGCGACAATAAAGAAATTTTTGACATTTTTACAGCAATTAAAGAGATTATCAAACTCTCATGGGCACAATTCAAAGCACATGATATCTCTATTGAGTTATATTATTGCCAAAACAATACCCTTTTTCATTATGAAGAACTTGATAATAAAGAGCTAAAAGGGTTACAAATAGTTGGAGCCTCAGCTGATTTCAAACAAGTGATTTTAAATTTAATTAATAATGCCAAAGATGCCATATTGGACATTAAAGATAAAAAAGAGAAACAAAACTGCATTAAAATTATAGTAGAAGATAATGAAAAAGAGATTTATATCAAAGTCAATGACTTAGCAGGAGGAATACTCCAAGAGAACAGCAGCAGAATTTTTGAACCCTATTTTACATCAAAAGAGATGGGTACTGGATTGGGATTATATATTTCAAAAACCATTGTTGAGCACTCATTTAATGCTTCCATTAGATATACACTCACCGAAGAAAAAATCAACGGTACTTTTTATAATGGAAGTTCTTTTATCATCACAATGAACAAACCAAAGATCAAATAACTCGCCTATTTTAAAAACAAAGAAGTGCATTAATACGAAGATTGGACTCTTTAATTCGTTCATAAGGTATATTTTTGTTTAGCACCTCTTCGTAAATGGTATTGATTAACTCTTCGAGATCATTGTGTGCCAATTGATTGCCAAACAGAAGCAAATCAACGCCAGAATTAATCGCCAAAGTAACCGTTTGTTTCAAAGTATAGTGCTCTTTAATTGCAGCCATTTGCAAATCATCGCTGATAATAACGTGATTGTAGTGAAGTTGTTCTCTTAAGAGTTGAGTATTGATTTTATACGATAACGTTGCGGGATACGTATCATCTAAATATTGATTAAAGACATGGGCTGTCATAATCATTTTAACGCTATTGGCGTTAATGAGTTCTACGTAAGGTTCAAGCTCTTTTGGGTTCCAAGTAGCTGTAATATCAACAAAACCTTTGTGGGAATCTCCTAATGAAGAACCATGTCCAGGAAAGTGCTTTAAAACAGAAATCACCCCCTCTTTTTGCAACGCATGTATAAAAACTTTAGCATATTTGCTCACAATCTTAGGGTCACTGCTGTATGCACGTTGCAGTTGATATATCACACTGTTATTGGGATTAACAGCCAAATCAACAACCGGAGCAAAATTGGTATTAATACCACTGTTTTTTAAGGTTTTTGCGAGTTTTTCATATTCAACTGATGCTTTTTTTAACCCCTCTTTTGCCACTTCTTGTGCACTCATTGTATTTTCAAAACCATAAATGGGTTTCATTCGTTGAACACGTCCACCCTCTTGATCTGTGCCAATGAGTAAAGGCATCACGGAAGCTTGTTGCAGTTTGCTTGTCAATAATTTAAGCTGTTGGGGAGAGTCGATGTTTTTTATTTTATCTTTTTGTTTATAAAATCGGTCAAATAAAATCACCCCACCCAAATTGTATTTTTTTATCTGTTGAATAATAGCACTATTGTCATCAACATGCGCATTTTCAAAACCAACAACCAGCATTCGGCCAATCTCTTTTTTTAAACTCACTTCATCAAATTGAGTTTCAAACGCCCACAAATTTAAAAAAATTACCGATATAAAAAAGAGTATTTTGAGCATATAATTCCCATGTAAAAAGCCAGAGTTATTGTTGTATACATCCCATAAATCGGATAAATTTTGCTAAGTGTTCTTTTGATAAATCCTCAAGCATTTCACCGCACATAATTTTAAAAGCGTGAAAAGAGCTCATTCTGTCTTTATAAGTTCTTCGGGTTGTTAATGCATTAAAAACATCACAAATAGAGACAATCTTTGCCAATTCACAGATTTCGTTGGCATAAAGGCCTTTAGGATACCCTTTCCCATTGCATTTTTCATGATGCTGACCAATAGCAACTAACAAATCTCTATCTTCTTCACCCAACTCTTCTAACATTTTTACACTCAAAGTAGGATGTTCTTTAACAATTTCAAACTCTTCGAGGGTCAAAGCACCATTTTTTGTGATGATTTTATTGTCAATGCCTTTTTTTCCTAAATCATGCAACATGGCAGCTTTTCCCAACGTCTCTAAATCGTGTTGGCATAAGTTTAAATAAATTCCAAAACCAATGGCATAAGCTGCTACATCAACACAATGTGTATAGGTATAATAATCATAAGAAGTCACTTTTAGCATAGCGTATAATGCATTAGATTCATTGAGCATCAGTTTAATGGTATCATTAATCACCGAATTAATTTTAATCAAGTTTTCAGAAGTTACTTCACTCTCAAAAAGATCATTCATAGTAGTCGAAGCAATTTGATTAATTAAAGAGACTTTACTTTCAATAGAGACTTCTTTGTTGTCAATAATATTTGAAATATGCGATTGAATATACTCTTGATACAATCTTCTGTCTTTGGCATTAATATAAACAAGATTATCAGAAAAAGACAACTTTTTCCCATTAATTTGATTTAATACCTTGTCTTTTTTTAGAATAAGTGTAAATATCTTTTCATCCACTTTTCTATATAAGTTATAAGGATAAACATTGCCCTCTTCTAGTATATCTTTTGCAATAGGCGTAAATAAAAAATCGTTTCTATTCATGAAGTCTTCTTAATCTTTTTTATTATTTTTTATATAGTATACCAAATTTTTATTTATTAAATAAAGATTTTATAATTTAACACTGACTTTCTTATTACAATCATTTTTATTATTATTATTAAATAACTTTATATATTATTAGCTTATTTATTAAGGCTCAAGCCGATTTATTTCCCAGGTATTATCTTCAAGTAATCGGTATTCAAATCTGTCATGTAATCTGTCTTGCCCACCTTGCCAAAACTCTATCACAGTAGGTTTGAGCAAATAACCACCCCAAAAAGAGGGAAAAGGGACTTCTCCTTTTAAAAACTTGTTTTTCATTTCGTTAAATTTTGCTTCCAACAAACTTCTTGAACTGATAATTTCACTTTGATGTGAAATATAAGCGCCAATTTGACTCCCTTTTGGGCGAGATAAAAAGTATTTTAAAGAGTCCGTTTTACTGATTTGCTCTATGGTTCCTTCAATTTTAACTTGTCGTTCCAGAGGCAACCAAGCAAAATGGAGTGCTGCTTTTGGATTTTGTTCAATTTGTTTGGCTTTTTTACTTTTATAATTGGAAAAAAAAACAAAACCGTTTTCATCATAAATTTTAAGCAATACCGTTCTGATTGAGGGCATCATATCTTCACCTACGGTGGCTAAACTCATGGCATTGGGCTCTAAAAGTTTTGCATCCAAAGCGTGATTAAACCACTTTTCAAACTGTTTTAAAGGTGTAGACTCTAAATCTTTTCGATGCAAGGATTGCGTAGAATACTCTTGACGCATTTGCTCTAACTGCATAGTTACTCTTTTCTTTTAAAGATGATAATTTAATCTTTATACTTATCTCGTATTGCTTTAAATGCTTCAACATTATCCATAAATAAATCAATCAAAGTGGGATCAAAATGTATCTCTTTTTCACGAAGCAGTAAGTCAAATATTTTTTCATCGTCCCATGCTTTTTTATAACATCTGTCACTTCCCAGTGCATCAAATACATCCGCAATGGCAGTAATTCGTCCATAAATATGTATTTTTTCAGCTTTTAGTTTTCTGGGATATCCTGAACCATTCCACTTTTCATGATGCTCTCTTGCAACAATTGCTGCTGCTTTTAACACTTCTCTTTTACTGTTTTTTAAAATGTTATACCCAATTACAGAGTGTGTTTTCATGATTTTCCACTCTTGGGGAGTCAATTTCCCTGGTTTATTCAAAATGGCATCGGGGATACCCACTTTCCCAATATCATGCATCGGACTTGCTGTAAATAAAATGTCTGCTTCTTTACTGCTTAATCCATACAATTCAGCTAAACGTTTTGAATACTCTGCCACTCGCTTAACGTGATTGCCCGTCTCTTTACTTCTGGTTTCACCAATTTCACCCATTTTATAAACAATTTCTCTTTGGGTGGCTTCAAGCTCTTCATGCAACTCAACAACTTCAGTAATATCTTGTCGTATTCCCATATACTCCAAAATTTCACCTTTTGAATTTTTAATGGGAACAACGGTCGAAATGAAATGGTGTAATTTGCCTTTTTTAGAAAAGTTATGTAACTCTCCTTTCCAAATATTGTTTTGTTGTATATCCTCCCAAATGGATTCAATGTATTCATCTTTCACATCATCAGATCGCTTTATATATGAATAAGGTTGACCAATTAACTCTTTGGGTGTATATCCCATTAAATTATAAAATGATTGATTGGCATAAAGAATTTTTTTATCTTTATCGATACGAATGATAATATTGCTTTTATCTATGGCTTCTTCATAAAGTTTTGAAAGTACCATCATTTCAGCAAAATTGTTTTTGGTAATACTGAACTGTTTTTCCAAATACTCTTTTGCTGTTTCAATTTCAGTAATATCCGTACGAATACCAATATACTCTATGATCTTTCCATTGGCATCTAAAATTGGGTTAATAATGGTTTGCACCCAATAGGCATTTCCATCTTTTTTTCTGTTTTTAACTTTTCCCACCCAAGGCTGCTTAAGATTTTTAAGGGTATGCCACATTTTTTTAAATGTGGCTGCTTTCATATCAGGATGTCGTACGATATTATGTGGCCGTCCTAAAAGTTCATTTTGGCTGTAACCAGAAATATTACAAAAGGCTTCATTGACATAAGTAATGACCCCTCTTGGATCTGTTTTTGAAACAATAGAACTTCTGTCGACAGTGTTTTTGTATTGCTCTAAAAGTTGGGTTGAACATAACAATTTTTCACTTTTAATCTTACTGTTAATCCACATATCCACTTTTAAAATAAGCTCTTCAATCTCATAAGGCTTTTTAATAACATCACACACGCCCATTCTTAAAGCATCTTTTAAAACAGTGCTTTTAAAATTACTTGTCACAAACAAAATAGAAATTTTCAATTCATTGATGATGTAGTTGTGGTGTTGCAGTATAAAATCCAAACCGTTGTCATTTTCTATATCAATATTTAAAATAAGCAAATCAATGTTTTTTGCCTTAAGAAGGGTGAAAATATTATGGGTACTCTTTGCCGTAATGACATTATAATTTCTGTTTTGAAATACCGTTTGAAACTTATTTTGAGTCTCTTGGTCATTCTCAACCAATAAAATAGAGTGATATCTGTTCTGTTCTATTTGCTGTATCATCTGATGTAAGTTGTTCATCTCAAACACAAAGTTACTGTTTTTATTAAAGTACTCAATAACACCAAATTTGTAAAAAAAGTCTATATTGTTATGTTCATGATTGCATATTAAAAAGATTTTAATCCCTCTATCATAACAATATTTAAGCAATGAATATTCATTTTCTTTGGGTATATCACAATTGATGATGGCATAATGAATATTATTTTCGTCAATAATTCTTTGAGCTTCCAACTCATTTTTGCTGTATAAAAGATGGTAACTATAGTTTTTGAAACTGCTTTTAATGATATTTAATGATATTTTAGAGTGTTCAACAATTAAAATATTATACAAAGCTGTATCTATTTGAAACTCTTTAAAAGAACTGCAATCCATATTTCCCTCTTTTATTTTGTTTAATATAACCAAAGCTTAATTAATAATATATAAAGTGACTGTTTTATAATCAGTTATTCATAAAAATAATTTGATTCTGCTTACTGTTTAATCTCTTTTTTCTCATTTTATATCTGACTTCAAACATCTTTTTCAGTTCTTTCAAATGGATTATGCTACGCCCTTTGCATTCTTAATTTTTTTATTTCTCTTATTTCTCGAATGGGTTCAGAAGTGAGTTTAGAGAAATAGTCTCCTTGAACATAATCAACTCCGATACTTTTAATCATTTCTAACTCATCAACCGTTTTAACCCCTTCTGCTAAGACCTTGATATTATTCTCTTGTGCGATAGTATACAAAGCTTTATAAACAGATTGTTGGAATTCACTTTGGTCAATTCTGTCTATGACATTTCCATCTATTCTAATTATATCAGGTTTAAAATCTATGAGCATATTTAAACTTGAATACCCTTCTCCCACATTATCTAATGCTATATTATAACCTTTGTCTCTGTAATAGTTTAAGATACGTTTGAGATGTTTTTGATGTTTTTCAGAGTTACTTTCTACTACTTCAAATACAATTTGAGAGGGGTTAATTTTTGCCCATTTCTTTGCTAAAGCAAAATAAAATTCTGGCTTATAAATTGCCATTGGTATAAAATTTATAAATACTTTTTCAGTAATTTTTTTACTCGCAGCAGATTTTAATGCCGTTTCCCTACAAAGTCTGCCCAATTTAAAAATCAAATCATTTTGTTTTGATTTTTCAAATAATATATCAGGTGACATCAATGTCCCATCTTCTTTTACCCCAAAAATCACTGTTTGATACCCATAAATTGTATTGTCATGCATATTAATTATAGGTTGAAAATATGATTTTAAAGATTTATGATTGATGATATCAAAAAACTCTTTATCTTCTAAAATATTGATATATTTTTGCAAAGGTTTAGCTAAGAGTATTGATTGATAACTGAAAGGACTATCACCTAAATATTCGATAAATACTTTGATATCATCTCTTTGTGAGTCATTAAAAGTAGCATTAAAAACATCAATATTATCAGAAAAAAATTCTCTGGTATTTTTCACATCAAGTATCAATATCCCTTTTGAAAAGACCACTTTAAATCCAAGTTCTTTAAAAAATATGATACTTTTATCTATAAGCTCATCAAATTCACTTAAAAAATATACATTCGACGCTCTCTTTTTTAATACTATTTTTTTATTACATCTATTATTTGGCATTTAATATCCTCTGATTTTTATATTCTTTTCATCAATGAGTAGAGTCATAATTACAAACTTCTTCTGTTTAAATATTCTCTGAACTCTTTAGCCCCATCTTTGGAGCTAGTTACTACATCATCAATACCGTCAAAAGATATTTCTAATTTCGATTGTTCAATGCTTTGCATGGCTTTTATTTTATCAACATTGATAATACAAGAACGGTGAATCCTAAAAAAGTTTTTCCCTTTTAAAAGCGTTTCCATATCTCCTATTTTTTTTCGAATACAAGCATCTGTATTTTTTATCTTTATATTCACTTCATCTAAATCAGCTTTCATATAATAGATATCATCAAGTGCAATCAAATAGAGTTTATCTCCTCTTTTTGCCATGATTTTCTTTGAGCCATCTAAAGGTGTTGACCTATATTTTTCAACTTTTACTAAGGAGTTTTTTACACTCTCATTTGAAATGGGTTTTAACAAATAATCAACACCACCACTTTGAAAAGCTTCTAGTGCATACTCTTCATACGCCGTTTGGAAAATAATAAAAATATTTGGACTTATTTCCAAAATAGTATTTGCAAGTTCAAGCCCATTCATGGTTGGCATTGAAATATCCAAATAAGCCACATTAAAGCTCTGTTTTGAAACCTCTTTTATAGCTTCTATTGGATGATTACACTCAACAATATCATCCACTCCCTCTTCTTGTAAAAGTCGTTTTAATCTGGCTAATGCGAGCGTTTCATCATCTACAATCAATATTTTCACTTTTTACCTTTCAAATGAATTATAAATATCATTTTATTATTCTCTTTTTTATAACTTAATTTTCCAATATCCAACAATTCTAATCTCTTTTTTAAATTACCTAATCCTGTACCAAAGGTGACGTTATCACTCAATATTCCATCATTTGACACTTCAATTTTTCGATCATTGACATCTACATTTATGGTCAGTTCTTTGGAATTAAAACCATGTTTAATGGCATTTTCCACAAGCAGTTGGATTGAAAACTTTGGTATGTTTATTGGTTTCAAACTCTCTTGAATATGGGTGTAAAGTTTTATTTTATTGTCAAATCTGATGTTCTCTATTTTCAAATAGGTCTCAACCATTTTGATTTCGCCGTTTAACTCAATCAAACTCTCTCTTGTAATTGCATTTCGTAAAAAATCCGATAAATCAAGCGTCGCTTTTTCTGCTTTCTTTTGATTCACATATATCAATTCAGAGATTGAATTTAGGGCATTAAAGAGAAAATGGGGATTTAACTCATTCTCTAGTGCTTTAATTTTACTCTCCAAAATTTCACTGCTTATGAATTCATTTTTATATTTCATTGAGATAAATTGATGCAAAATCAAACCAATAAGAAACGTTAAAAAACCAACTACCGTGCCAATATATAACCAATAGGGTTGAATAAACTTGATAATATGAAATTCACCCAAAGAAAAAATATAATAAGAGAAGATAAAACCTAAAAAGCCCGCTAAAAATGAGAAGATAAAACTGATAAACATCCAAAATTTTTCATCAATTTTAGGCAAAAGAAAATGATTGGATAGCGATATAAATAAAGATGAAAACAACGTTATAAACACCGCATTTGACATACTAAAAACAATGGTGCTAAACTCTCTTAATGCATCATTTAAAAAATATAAAAACAGTGAAATAAAAAAACTAAAGACTGTGCCAAAAAGCGCAATATAGGTCCAATCAAACAGTGATATTTTAAGTTTAAAACGGTTCATGTATCTCCTTATTTAAAACTTCAACACCAAGGGCAATGCCAGGACAACCTTGTCCTGCAAAAACAGTATCACCCACATTGTACAAACCTTTAAAAGGAGTTCTGCAACTGGGAGTTTGTAATATATTTTTAAAAGGAATTGCTTTTCCTCCACAATTATATCTGTTTATAAATTTATTAAATGTCGCAGACGTTGCACTGTGTATATCAATTATAGACTCTTGTTGAATGGTTACAAAATTTTCTAAAAAATGTTTCATTATAAAATTTTGCGTGATTTGTTTTTGTTTTTTGTACTCTTCTTTATCAATATTCTTCCAAAATAGAGCTTTTGTATGTGTTGAAATGTTTATGCTGTATCCATTTTTGGAGAGTTTTTTATCCTCTTTTGCACTAAAAGAGATAAAAATTGAGTTGGATATGCCATTGGGAATATTTTCATTGAGTATGATTTGATAATGGTGTAAAAAATCCTCTTGTGAATCCAATGTTAAATATACCGCAAAAGCACTTTGATCACTAAAAGAAAAACTCTCATAATAGTTCTTTATGTTTTCATCATCAAAAAGGTGTGCGGTGTTGTAAACAGAAGAGTTTAATATCACTTGTTTTGCCATATATTCATTTTTGTTCGAGATAACTCGATACAACACTTCCTCTTTTTTTATTTTAACAATCTGCTCGTTTTTATGAACATTGACATCTTTTAACAACCCCTCAAAAAGTGTTCCCATGCCATTGTTGACATAAAAAACATCATGAAAAGGATACGATAAACCCAAAGCCAACGACAACAACGATATCTCTTTTGAAGTCGTTTGCAGTGTGATTAAAAGTTGGGCATCAATAAACGCTCGGTACTCCGATGAAATATCCGTTAAAATTTCATCCATAAAATGTTGCGCACTTTTAAACAAATCAAATTTAAAAACAGCCAATAACTCCACCATTGAATATGCCGTTTTCACATAAGAGGAGAGCTTATATTTGGCATAATGCAAGCGCTTTAAACGCCAAAACTTTTCATCTATGTCTTTGATGGTTTTCCAAAAAAGTGTGTTGTTCTTATGAGGATACCTCTCATTGATATTGGCTAAAAAAGTGTCAAAATCTTTTACTCTGTCCACACTTTTTTTATTGTGTATCACCCGAATGGCTACTTCACATTTTGTCATATCAGGGGTATAGTTTATTGCTTCAAAAATCATTTTTATGGGATGGTTTTGTTCATATCCCACAAAAGTTGTTGCCCCAGCATTGTAAAAGTTGCCTGCTTTTTGAAATGTACTTGCGCACCCACCAAGGTTTGACTCTTTTTCAAATACAATTATATCTTTTTCTTTATTTAAAGCACTTATCAGACTTCCACCCATGCCTGAACCAATAACTGCCATATCAAAACAGTTCATTTTTTGCCTCTTTAAATCGCTCTATGGCTCTTTGCCGCGATAGCTTTATATCCACCATTGCTTTGGGATACGTTATAAATACATTAGATTGAACACCATTTTCAATATGAAACACTCTGTCATCAATATGTTCAAACTCTTTTATGACACTTTTGATAAAAACACCCTCTTTATCAAACTTTTTTGATTGGTTATAAGGATTAAATATTCTAAAATAAGGCGCAGCATCTGCACCTGTGCTTGCGCACCATTGCCAAGAGCCTATGTTTGAAGAGGCTTCATAATCTAAAAGTTTTTGCGCAAAATAGGCTTCCCCTTTTTTCCAATTTATAAAGAGGTTTTTGGTTAAAAAAGAGGCTACAACCATTCGTAGGCGATTATGCATGAGTCCTGTTTGATTTAAGTGTATCATGGCTGCATCAACAATTGGAACACCGGTTTTACCTTCACACCACCTTTTAAAATCCTCTTCACTGTCATTCCAAGATATTTTTAAGCCGTTAAAATTGCTCTCTTGGGATTTGGGAAAATGAAACAAAATATAGTTATAAAATTCTCGCCAAAACAGTTCTTTGATAAAAAATTCCCCCCTGTTATTGGGGGATAAACGAATGCAGTTAAAGAGTTGTTTGGGAGAAATTAAACCAAATCTTAAATGCACCGAAAGTTTCGAGCTGGCATCTTTGTTAAAATAGTCTCTGTTTTTTTCATAGCTGCTCATTTTGGTTTGAAACGCATCTAAAAGTTCAAATCCATTTAACGTTAAAAAATGAGGCAAAATCTGCTTTTGAAAACCCAGCTGTGCTAAAGAGGGAATCGTTGAATAATCAAACTTTATTTTCTTTAGATTTTCATTGCGTTTATACTCATCAATGTGCTTCGATTGGCTTATCATGCTCAATGATTTATAAAAAGGAGTAAAGACTTTATACGGAGTTTGATCCTTTTTCAAATGCAAAGCAGGATTTAAAATAAAAGCATCAATGTATCTTTTTAAAGGAATGATTTTTTCAATCTCTTCATCTCTTTGTTTGGCATACGCGTCAAAATCTACCGAACACAATACCTCATCAAACCCCATTTCTTTAAGCTTTTTAAAGACATTTTGAGGCTCATCAAAAAATATCGCCAAATCAAGCTTCAATGCTTGCAATCTCTTTTTTAACTCCAAAACACATTGATAAATAAACGTAATACGTTTGTCCTCTTTGGGCAATTGTTTTAAAATATGTTTATCAAAAATAAAAATGGGCAAAACTTCCTCTTTAGCATGCGCTAAGATGGCACTGTCTTCTACTCTTAAATCCCTTCTGAACCACAATATCTGCTTCATTTATACGCCTCAATCTTTGATCGAAGTGCCAACTCTTTTGGATAAGGGTTTAAAAACTTTTGAGTTTTTAAATATGTTATATCAAACCGTGTTATGTAAAGATTTAACACTTTTATCACTGCAATTAAAGGAATTTGTTCTTTTTTAAACTCTTCAAGGGTTTCCAATATTTCACATTTTTCCTCTTTACTGATCTCTTTTTTAAAGTACCCATATAAGTGAAGTAATACATTGTAAGTATTTGTAATACTTCCTTTTAAAGAAATTGCTCTTAAAAAAGCATCTTTATAGAGTTCTAAGAGCATTATAAAATCTTTTTTTGCATGATTGGCAACGATATTGCCCAGCTCTTTGTAGGCTTTATGTGATTTGGCATAAATAATATACTTATATGATGTATGAAATGCAATAAGTTCTTTCACAGAAGGTTCTGTTTTTAAAAACTCAAAAAGATGAAAGTAGGCAAATATCTGCATTAAAAAGTTTTCTCTCAGCCACGCATCTTCCAATCGTCCCTCCTCTTCTATGGGTAAAAAGGGGTATTGTGATTTAATGTGTTGAGCAAATATGCCCACTCCAATTTTTTCACTCATCCCTTTTTCTTCTGGATAGACTTTAACGCGTTCCATTCCACATGTAGGAGAGTTTGATTTTAAAATAAACCCACATAACTCATCGTACTCAATCTGATTGGCAAGCTCTTTTGAAATATCGTTAATGGTTGAAGTCACATCCATATTACCATTTGAAGTTACCACTTTTATTCTCTCTTCTTTTGATTTCACTAATCGTATGGCTTCTCGAGGCGTTGTAAAAACCATTTTTTCAGGACAATAAGGTACAAAATCAAAATACTCTTTAAGTACCTCTGTAATAAAACGATTTTTTGAATGCCCACCATCATAACGACACAGTGTTCCTAATAAACAAGAAGAGATACCCAGTTTCATACTAAATCCTTTTTTCTATTATATTGGATTGATATATTCTTTGTAGGGAAAAAATGTCGGTTGGTGCTATTTAAGAGATAATTAACTTCTCTTGCCCAATTCTATACAACGCAAAATCATACTTTGTGGGATCTTCTTTATCAAACTCTTTTAATTTTTGAGTAATGAGTAAAGCCGATTGTAAGTCGTAGGTTGTTCTTGTTAGTAAGCCCAGTTTTTGAGAGACTTTAAAGGTGTGGGTATCCAAAGGCAGAATCAAATCTTGAGTGGAAATATTGTTCCACAATCCCAAATCCAAAGCATCGTTTCGTACCATCCAACGCAAAAACATATTCCAGCGTTTATACGGTGGATTTCCTATGGCTTTAATGGTATGGTGTTTGTCTCGTTTAAAGGGGCTTGATATTAAAAAACCATATCCTTTAGACGCATAAGAATTGAGACCATGAATTTTACGGATGATGGCATCTATACCTTCTAAGACATTGTGCTCTTTTTCATAGGCTTCATAAAAACACGCATTTAAACTCTCCTCTTGTTTTAATCGTCGGAAGGTTTTAAACACTTCAATGATGTCTTGAGTGTTTTGAAATCGGTAGTAAACTCCTTGCAGGGCTTTTTGAATATGCTCTTCACTTTGATTTAATAAAGAAAAATCAAAACCATCGAGCAGTTTTACAATCAATTTGGCATTGCCATACGCAAACAAAGCACACAACAAAACCGTATACTCATCTGTATATCGGCTGGCAACCAAAAGCGGGTCTGGGCGTTCATAAGAGAGCTCACACGCACTGTTTCTGTTGCAAACCTCTTTGTCTAAGAGTGCTTTGATATTTTTCACTCTTTCTCACTTTTTAAGTAATGCAAAATATCCTCTTCAATTTTTACAATGGCTGTTGTGGCATCTTCATAATAGATTTTTTCAAAACACGCTTCAATGATGGCATCACTTTTTTCAAGATTGTTTAAAATGGCTTTATCACTGTATTGGGTTAAAAACGACACATCAATCACATATCCACTTGTGCCAATAACCACCAATAAACCACACGACTCTAAAGCATGATACATTTTTTCATACATGGGTGCTGCTTCTCCAAAAAAGACAATATTTGGACGCATTTTTCCACCACATTTGCAACACGTTGAGTTGCTTTTATCTTGAAGGGCATAATCAATATTGATAATATCTTCGCACTGCATACATCGTAACTCTTTTAAATAGCCGTGCAGATGTAACACTCCACTGCATGAAGCTCGTTCAAGTAAGTCATCCACATTTTGAGTAATCACTTCTATGTTATCTGGATACAAGGCTTTGAGTTTTGCAATGGTTTTATGAGCAACATTGGGGTGCTTCTCTTTAATGTCTTCTCTGCGTTTATTATAAAACTCTGTGGTGGCTTCATAGTTCCAATCCAAACACCCAAAGGTGCAAATCTCTTCGATGTTGTGATTTTCCCACAATCCCTCTTTGTCTCTGAACGTTGCAATGCCACTACTGGCACTTAACCCTGCTCCACTTAAGATGATGACCTTTTTTTGCATTTTTGTATCCCAACTATTTTTGATATAATACCCAAAAATGCATTATAGGATAAGAAGTGGCCAATATATTAATAACAGGATGTTCAAGTGGGATTGGGCTTGCAACCGCCCAACTTTTAAAACAAGAGGGGCATCGAGTCTTTGCCTCTGCCAGAAAAGAAGACGATGTTAAAATGCTTGAAGCACAAGGGTTTGAAACCTTTTTAGTCGATGTCACCCAACATGAAACCATAGATGTAGCTTTGGAAAAAATAACCCTTTTAACCCAAGGAAAACTTGATGTTGTGTTTAACAACGCAGGGTTTGGACAACCTGGTGCGGTGGAAGATTTGAGTGTGCAAACACTCAAAGAGCAGTTTGAAACCAATGTATTTGGTCTGCATTATCTCACCACGCAAGCCATTAAAATTATGCGAAAACAAGGATTTGGGAAAATCATTCAACACAGCTCTGTTTTGGGCATTATTGCATTAAAATTCAGAGGAGCATACAATGCCAGTAAATATGCCATTGAAGGGTTAAACGACACACTCAGACAAGAACTTTTAGGTACAAACATTACCATTACAACAATAAACACAGGACCTGTGAGCAGTCAATTCAGAGCCAATGCGTTAAAAAAATTTAAAGAGAATATTGCCATTGAAGGCAGTGCGTTTGAAGCGGTTTATCAAAAAGAGTTAAAAGAGCGATTAGAAAGCAACAAAGAGAGTACCCCATTTACGCTCACAGCACAACAAGCGGCAAAAACTGTGTTAAAAATCGTCAATACACACAAACCAAAACCTCGGTACTATATCACCAAAGCAACGCACCTTTTAGGTTTTTTCAAACGTATGTTAAGCACAACACTTTTGGATAAACTGTTAAATAAGATTTAAGTGGTTTGTATCTCTTTGGTATTGGTTTTGCTTTGAAGAAAATCTGAAATTTGCATCAAACAAAAAGTGACTAAAAATATCATCAACCCAGGGAAGAAACTCACCCACCATGCAATATCTATCACTGCTTTCCCGCCACTTAACAAACTTCCCCAAGACATTTGGGGAGGATTTACCCCTAAGCCTAAAAACGAAAGTCCCGATTCAGCCAATATGGCTCCCCCTACTCCAAAGGTAAATGAGATAAGAAATATAGGCGCTAATAGTGGCGCAAAATATTTAAAGATAATTTTTAAATTGCCCATGTGTGAGAGTTTGAGTATTTTAATATAGGGTTTGTTTGAAATGGCAAAACTTTCACTTCGTATCATTCGAGCCATTCCCATCCAACCGGTAATGGAAATAACAATAATCAGCACCAACGAAGAGGCTTGAATATATGAAACCAACGCCAAAAGTAAAAAAAATGTAGGAAAGGTTAAAAACAAATCAATGATTATGGTGATACTTTTATCGACTTTGCCTTTAAAAAACCCTGCATTAATCCCAATAAACAAACCTAACAAAGAGGCAATGGCAGCACTTAAAAACCCAATAATCAAAGAGGTTTGCCCTCCTTGTAAAATTCGCGCAAGAATATCGCGCCCCAGTCTGTCTGTTCCAAAAGGGTTTTCAAAACTGGGTGCCAATAAAATGGCATGGGGATTTAATGTATAAGGAGAAACCGTATAGACAAATGGCATCAGAAATGTTAACGCAATAATCAAAAACAAAAAAACCGATGCAAATCTATACAAAGACTCTCCTTTATTTGGCTTGGTAATAACTCAATGAACTTTTACCAAATTTTTTTGATTTAAACAGTTCAAATTTTCCCAACTCTTGTGGCATTTCAAGTTCACTCATGTGTTCAAAACAGACCAACATCACATTGTCGTTTTCAATATTTTTAACCATCTCAAAACTTTTGTCATAAATCTCTGTCATACCATCTCGGTAATCAAAAGGAGGATCCACATACAAAATAATCTCTTGTGAAGCGTTTTTTAATGAGTTCAAAATAATGGGCATTTGAACAAAGGTATCACCCAACATGGTTTGACATTTTTGGGCATCGATTGACTTACAGTTTCGAATAAGAACATTGTATGAACTTTTACTTAACTCGACAAAATAGGCTCGTGCTGCATCTCTTGAAATGGCTTCAAGACCAATAGAACCGCTTCCAGCAAAGGCTTCTATGAAGATTTTATCAATAATATCAAACTGTAAGACATTAAAAAATGACTCTTTCAGTCGTGCTTTTGAACTTCTGGTGGTATCCAATGAAGGCAGTTCGAGTTTTCTGCCTTTATATTTTCCTGCAATAATTTGGGTGGTATATTTTTCGTGTTTCATGATTCTCTTATATATTAATTTTTGTCATTATAGTCAAACTTTGTTAAGGGTTTGTTTTATTAAGATTGCGTTAATGTTCTGTTCATTTTTTGTTATATTGTTTGGATATACTTCCCTATCAACAAATTAAGGAGTCTTAATGGCAACAATACAATGGAAAAGTGTTGCAACCTCTTTTACTGCAACCACTTTTTTCGTCATCGGAACGACTGGCGTCATGCTTTATTTACATTTTTTTGATAAAAATGTTAAAGAATTACATGAAATTCTGGGTTTAGTTTTTGTAGCAGTTACGCTGTTTCATATCTTTTATAACTGGAAAAGCATGAAAAATTACTTTTCAAAAAAGGTCTTTTTATTATCTGTTCTTCTCATTGGAAGTATCAGTTCTATTTTTATTTTTAACAGTTTAGGTCAAAAAGAAAACCCAAAAGTACTCATCATTAACAGTGTATTAAATGCACCATTGCAAGATGCATTGACTCTTTTAAATTTAAATTATGAAACCGCAAAAGTAAAACTTGCAACACAGTCTATTAACATTGACAATGCACACAGCATACTTGAATTGGCAAAAAGCAACAGCATGAGTCCTTTTAAAATCATCGGTATCTTAAACGCAAAAGATTAATTCTTTTTTTAAATATTACCTCAAAGTCAACAAGTTATACTTACTCAAATAACTTTGAGGTGAACCATGGAACAAACTCTGATCAGCAATGAAAATGTCAAAATTCCCAAACTGCTCTATGGAACAGCTTGGAAAAAAGAGCAAACCGCAACTTTGGTTGAATTGGCCATCAAAAGCGGTTTCAGAGGTATAGATACAGCAGCCCAACCCAAACATTACAATGAAAAACTTGTAGGAGTAGCTTTAAACAATCTTTTTGCACAAGGCTACACACGAGAGTCCCTCTTTATTGAAACAAAATTTACCCCAAAAGAGGGACAAGATAGGCAAAATATTCCGTATAATCCCAATGATGCTTTGGAAAAACAGGTTTTGGACTCTTTTGAAATGAGTAAAAAAAATTTGCAGACATCTTATGTAGACTCCTATATCTTACACTCACCCTTATTTCCTTTTTCAAATTTGCAAAAAGTGTGGCGTGCCATGGAGAGCATTTATATACAAGGTGAAGCCAAACAGTTAGGTATCAGTAACTGTTATGATTTGAGCACATTAGAAAAGCTCTATGACTTTGCGACAATCAAACCCTCTGTCTTACAAAATCGTTTTTACGCAGATTCAAACTATGATGTTCAAATCAGAGATTGGTGTCAGCAAAAAGGTATCATTTATCTTGCTTTTTGGACACTGACTGCCAATCCCCATATTTTAGCTCATGAGATTATGCTTCTTTTAGCTAAAAAGTATCAAAAAACACCCGCACAAATTTTTTATCGATATTTAACCCAAAACAACATTGTGCCCCTCATTGGAACAACATCACCAAAACATATGAAAGAGGATGTATCTGTTTTTGAATTTGAGCTTGAAAACAGAGAACTTCAACACATAGAGCAACTTTTAAACTAATAAAAAGATATAACTTTTCTTAAAATACGCATAAATAAGCCTATATTTTAGAACAATGTCTTCTTTTTATCACTTTTTTACTGTCAATATCATCCAAAAATCTGTAAAATTAAAACATCTAAACAGAAGGATTTTATTTTGACTATTAATACTTCCAATACAACACTTTCTTATGCGGGTGTAGCTGCAAACAAGAAAGAAGAGAACAGAGAAAATACATTTGCAGCTCAACTTGGGGAAAAGCAAGAAAAATCAACACAAGCAGATGAAGAGATCACTGATGATGAACTCAGAAAAAGACTCACTGAAGATATTTTTTCTGTTTTAAGAACAGGTTTAACTGTCGCAGAACTCAAAGAGTTAGAAAAACTTTTAGAAGAGTTTAAAAAAAGAGTCAAAGAAGAGACCCCCAATGCAGAAAAACTTGCTCAAATGATGCAAGAGTTAGAACAAAAAATAGCAAAACTGATGAAACACTCTGCCAAAAATACTACAGAAGAAGCCAATGAAATTTCAAACACATCTACTGTCTCTTCTGAAAAGAAATTGATGAAGATGAAAACAGAACTTAAAACAACAATTGAAGAGGCTACGAATTTAAACAAAGAGGCAGTGACAAACAACAATAAAGTTCGTACCGCCGAAGAGTTAGAACTGCTTAAAAAGTTACAGCAAGAGAAGTCACAGCCTTATCTTGCGTAAGATTCGGCTCGTAACTCTCGTATAACATTGACTTTAATTTCTCCAGGATATTGAACTTTTTCTTCAATCTCTTTGGCGATTTCAGTTGCAAGTAAAATCGCTTCGTCATCGTTGACCAACTCGGCTTTAACAATAACTCGCACTTCACGACCTGCATTAATGGCATACGCATTCAGTACACCCGTTTTACTTGTTGAGATATTTTCAACCTCTTCAACCCGTTTTAAGAAGCTCTCTAAAACTTCTCGTCTCGCGCCTGGTCTTGCCGCACTTAAAGCATCGGCTGCACATACAGAAGCACTCTCCACATTAATAGGCTCTTCATGTCCATGGTGTGCATAAATGGCGTTAATGACCGTTTCTGGTTCATTGTATCGTTTACACATTTGAGCCCCTAAATCTACATGGCTTCCAGGTAAATCATGTGTTAATGCTTTCCCAATATCGTGCATCAATCCTGCTCGTCTGGCTAAAATTGGATCTCCACCCATTTGAGCAGCTAAAAGCCCTGAAAGATTTGCAACTTCTAAGGTGTGTGCCAAAGCATTTTGTCCATATGAAGCTCGGTATCGTAATCGTCCTACAAGTTTAATGAGTTCTGGATGCATAGATTTGATTCCCAAATCCATGATGACATCTTCACCCTCTTTTAAGATATTGTTGTCAAACTCATTTTTCACTTTGTTGTAAATCTCTTCAATTCGTGCAGGTTGAATTCTTCCATCGGCCAAAAGCTCTTGAATCGTTTTGGTTGCAATTGCACGTCGGTAAAGATTAAACGATGAAATAGTAATGGTATTTGGCGTATCATCAATGATAATATCTACCCCTAAAAGCATCTCAAGGGCTTTAATATTACGTCCCTCTTTACCAATGATTTTTCCCTTGGTCTCTTCATCATTTATGGGTAAATTATTAATGAGTCTCTCAGCGGCAAACTCACCGGCATATCTTGTAACGGCTTGTGAAAACATGTTATTGATTTCATTTTTAGAGTTTTGTTCTGCTATTTTGTATTTTTTTCTAAAAATAGAAGCAATTTCAGCACGTGAGTCCTCTTTGACTTTTTCAAGCATCAACTCTTTGGCTTCTTGTTGGGTTAAACCTGAGGCATTTTCTAATATTTTCAGTGCTTTTACAATCTTCTCTTCAAAGGTTTTTTTCTGATTTTTCAACCCCTCTTTGAGTGTAGTAATAATTCGATTATTTTCAACAATCTCCTCTTTCTCTTTTTTTATTGTCTTTAATTCAGACTCCAAATGTTCATTTAACTCTTTCTCTTTTTTTTGAATCTTAGCAAACAGCTCATCATAATCTCTTTTGGCATGTTTAAACTCTCGTTCAAACTCTCTTTTAGCTTTCAGTTGAGCGTCTTTTAAAAGCACTTCGGCTTCATGCTCAATCACAGTTGCTTTTGATTTAGCTTGCTCAATAAAAATATCAATTTTCGCCCTATAAATCTTTTTCATCACATAAACAGTCATTGCACTCGTTAATATGACGACTAAAAAGCCTTCTATTATCAATGTATCCATATCAAACCTTTAAAATTAAATGTTGTTAGAAAACTAACTTGTAATAATATAGTCTGCTTGAATATCGTATTGGTCGGTTAAGTTTTGATTGGTCATACAAAGTATTCTTTGAGTAAAAACGATCGTCGGCTTACGTTTTAGTCTGTAAAAAAATCGGTCATACATTCCCTTGCCAAAGCCAATTCTTTTGCCTGCTTTATCGATTCCAACAACGGGAACAATAGCCAAATCAAGTTTGGCACGAACAAATGAATTTCTTGGTTCTTTAATCCCAAATTTTTTTACCTCTAATGGTAATCGGTATTTCACTGCTTTAAAAGTATCGCCACACATATAAGGAACATAAACTTCAAAACCTCTTCTTTTTCGAAGTTTGTTGATTAAAGGTAGCACATTTACTTCCATATCCATTGGAATATATATTAAAATTTTTCTCGCATTAAGCTCGTTAATTACTTGAAGCAGTTTTTTTACTATCGTCTTGTCTTTTCTAATCTTTGTATACTGACTCATAAATCTTAATGTACAAATACACGATTTTCGAAAATCACTTTTAGCGTGATCTTTGTTTATCATATTTAAGCCTTACTTGGGTAGAATTCAAACCCAATAAATGATTTTACCTAAAGGAATTAAAATGCAGTTTAAAAAAATAACATTTTTTGCAATTTTATCGCTAATAATTTTTGTAGGTTGTGATTCTAAAGATAATTATGGAACAAATGATGAATTTAAAAATGCCATTTCAAAAGAAAATCAATCAATCAATATTGAGTTAACAACAAATGCACAACAATTTTTGCCCGTGACGATTTCCAAAAATAATGTTAAAATTCAAGGCTATGAAGGGAAAATTGTCCTCCTTGACTTCTTTGCGACATGGTGTGAACCTTGTAAAGCAGAGATACCTGACTTAAACAATTTACGAAAAACATACTCAAATGATTTTGAAATCATTGCTGTCCTTCTTGAAAACAATCGAAGCATTGAACAAGTAGATGCCTTTAAAAAAGAGTTTAATATTAACTACCCAATAAGTAACACTTTGAGTAATTTTGACTTAGCCAATGCAGTTGGTGGTGTGGTATCTATTCCCACCATGTTTCTTTTTGACCAACAAGGAAACTTAGTTCAAAAATATGTGGGTATGGTTCCTGCAGAGATGTTAGAGATTGATATTAAAAAAATGTTGGAAAAAAACTAAATGTTTGGAATATTTAAAAAAGATACCCCGAGTAATCCTGCTGTTCAAGTTGAAGAAGAGGGTTTAACGTCAAAAAGCTTTTTTTCAAAAGCATTAGAAAAAACCATTGGTAACATCAAACATGTTGTGCCACAAAAAAAAGAGAAAATCTCTTTTGATGACATTGAAGAGATATTAATCGAATCGGATATGGAGTATGAAATCATAGAGAAAGCAATGGATGGATTGCCAAGCTTGATTTCAAGAGCACAATTACGACATCGGTTGGTCATGCTCTTTGAACACTCACCCCTAATTGATACTTCAAATATGCCCTCACCTTTTGTTGAACTCATCATTGGTGTCAATGGTGCAGGAAAAACCACCACCATTGCCAAGCTAGCAAACAGGTACAAAAAAGCAGGAAAATCTGTTCTTTTAGGTGCAGGAGATACTTTTAGAGCTGCTGCCATTGAACAGCTGACAAAGTGGTCGCAAATTCTTGATGTACCTATAATTAAAACCAAACAAGGTCACGATCCCAGCGCAGTTGCATACGATACCATCTCGTCAGCTGTAGCAAAAAAAATTGATCATGTCATCATTGATACAGCAGGAAGATTGCAAACGCAAACCAATTTAAGCAATGAGTTAAAGAAAATTGTCAAAGTCTGTTCAAAAGCCTCTTTGAATGCACCTCATCAAAAAATTATGATTTTAGACGGTACACAAGGAAACAGTGCCATTGCCCAAGCCAAAGCATTTAATGAAATGGTGGGGATTGATGGAATCATTGTAACAAAACTGGATGGAACAGCCAAAGGTGGTGCTTTGTTTTCAATTTCAAATCAGTTAAAACTGCCTATTTTTTATATTGGAATAGGTGAAAAAGCCGATGACTTAATGCCTTTTAGTCCCGATGAATTTGTAGACAGTTTGCTCGATGGAATCTACAGCAATTAAAATAAAAAAGATGATAACTTGAGCACGTTAAACTCAAAAAGCAACCGATATTTGCTTACTATTATCGTTATCACCTCTTTTTTTATTGCTCTTATTTTTTATATTCTTATTAAAACCAATCACAGTGATAATCTGCTTAATAATTTAGAAAACTCTCTTTCTACAACCAAAAACCTTTTTGAAGAGCAAAAAAGATATGCCTTATCTTTGTCAATTTTATTGTCTCAAGACAAAGAGATACTCAACAGCTATTTACATAAAAACAGAGAAGAGAGTTTTGCCATTGTTAATCAAAAAATTGAAGCCTTAAAACAACTGCAAAACAGCAACTTTGAAGTGCAAATTCACAATCAAGACCTCACAACATATCTCAGAAGTTGGGATTTGTCTAAAAAGGGGATTGCCTTGGCCTCTTTTCGACAAGGTTTGGTTAAAGTCAAAGAAGAAAAAAAACCTTTGGTCTCTATTGAGTTAGGCAAGCGTTTAAATATTAAAGCCATTTCACCTCTGCTTCAAAATGGTGTTTTTATAGGTTCAATCGAAACCATTATCGATTTTGAACATCTTTCAAAAGAGTTAGAACAAAAAGGGTATACGCTTTTTGTTCTTTTAAACCAAAAGTATTTAAACATTGCCACACGATTACAAAACAATCCAAAATACCTAGAGTATGTCTTAGTCAATAAAGCTGACTTCAAAAATTTTGAAAACATTCCATTAAAAGAGCTCAAAGAGTATGGTTATGTTTCAAACACAAACTACTCCTTTAGCTACTTCTCTTATTACGATTTAAACAATAATCCTTTAGGTTATATCTTCACTGGTATTAAAAATGCAAAGCACATTAAAATCAATAATGCGTATGAAGATGAACAAAACACTCAGCATTTACACAAGGTTACCATAGAATGAGATTATTACTTTTAGAAGATGATTTAGAGTATAAACAGACGATCAAAGAGTATTTAGAGAGTTTAAAGTACGAGGTAGATGATTTTGACAATGGAGAAGATGCACTTGATGCCATTTACGAAAACACATACCATCTGCTTATTTTAGATATTCGTGTACCAAAATTAAATGGCTATGAGTTGGTGAAAATTTTAAGAGAAGAGAAAAATGACATACCCGTAATTTACATCACCTCTTTGACAGACATCAATAATTTGAGTTTGGGTTATGAACTGGGGTGCAATGATTATATTAAAAAACCGTTTTCACCCAAAGAGTTACGATACAGAATAGAGGAACTCATCAAACAGTTTTATGGCAATTGTAAAAAAATCATTCTCTTAAATGGGGGATTGTCTTATAATATTATTAAAACAGAACTCTCTTTAAATGATGTACCCATTGCATTAAGTAAAAAAGAGTGTGCCGTTGTATTTACACTCATTTCAAATCTCAATGAGTTTGTCTCTCTTGACAGACTGCGTGAAGAAGTTTGGAATGACAAATATATTTGTGAAGCCGACATCCGTATTTGTATAAAAAAAATAAGAGACAAAACCTCTAAAGATTTTATTCTCAATCAAAGAGGATTAGGATACAAAATTGGTCAATAAAAGCAAACAATTTATCCTTAATATCTCTGTTTTTTATACCTTTATCTTTTTTGTATTTATTGCCATACCCACCTATTTTTATACCAATTTGGAACTTGAAAATTACAAAATCAAACAAAACAAAGAGCTCATTGACCACGCCCAAAAAATTCAACGTGCCATATATGACTTTTCAAACTCAAAAAGCGATACCTTTATTTTCCCAAAATCGTTTAAATATCATGCCCAATTAAATGATAAAGAGGGCAAACTCATCTATAAAACTAAAAATCAAAATATCAAAGAGGAGTCTAAAGTCGAAATCGCAGTACTGTTAGGCAATAATCGCTTAAATGCCAAAGAGTTGATTGTCTTTAAATACCTTTCCTACAAAGAGATTTATCTGAAAATCTCCATTTTGTCTATTTGTGTAGGACTCTTTATCTTTTTATCCATTTATCTGCTCATTAAAGCCAGTGTTGAGCCTTATCAAAAAGCCAATGAATATTTGGACGCTTTTTTTAATGATTCGCTTCATGAACTTAAAACGCCCTTGGGTGTCATTCAACTCAATTTAGAAATTCTCGATGAAAAACAGCCTCAAATCAAAGAGATAGAACGCTCAATCAATGCCACGAAAAATCTTTTTTTAGTCTATGAAGATATTGAGTACTTAATCAAACAAAAAAGTGTCAGCTACAATAAAGAGATGCTTGACTTCTCCTCTTTGCTCTCTCAACGGCTGGATCAATTTGAGAGTCTCACCCACTCTAAACAACTCAAACTTGAAGCAGTCATTACCCCTTCGGTTAAACTCTATATCAATCGTACCCATTTACAACGTATCATTGACAATACTTTATCCAATACCATTAAATATTCGCATAAAAATACCACCATTAAAATCAAACTCTTTATTGCTGAGGAACAGACTGTTTTTGAAGTACACAATAAGGGTGAAATCATCAAGGATACCAAACGTATTTTTGAACGATATTACAAAGAAAACTCAATAAAAGGTGGTTTTGGTATTGGCTTGAATATTGTCAAAAATATTTGCAACGAAAACCAAATTCAAATTCTTTGCACTTCTGATCTTGAAAAAGGCACCACGTTTAAGTACATTTTCAAGCCTTAAACATATCTTAATACTAATATTGAAAAATCAACTTTAAAGTAACACTCTTTTGTTATACTGACTAAAATAAAAGGAGAAGTTATGAAAAAATTGCTTTTAATCATTACATTAACAAGCTTGTATGCTTTTGCACAAACACCAGAGGTGCCTAAAACTTACCCTAATGGCGAATTAGGGAAGATGGTTAAATTGGGTGAAGCGATTATGAACGAAACCAATACTCACCCATTAACAAAAGATTTTGTGGGAAATAACCTCCAATGTAAAAGTTGTCATATTCAAGGTGCCGATGGAAAACCTGGCACCATAACCACAATTGGAACATTCAGAGGAACTGCTGCATCTTTCCCTGCATTTTCAGGTAGAGAAAAAACAGTACAAACGCTGCAAGACAGAATCAATAACTGTTATATGAGAAGTATGAATGGTACAAGACCGATTGTTGATACAAAAGCATCTGTCGCAATGGCTGCATACATTACCTGGCTCTCTACTGGTTTTGAAATAAAAATGGATGAAAAAAGACCATGCAGTGTTCTTACAAGTGACAGATGGGCGGCAGAACAAAAAAAATTCGCAGCCATTCAAAAAAAAGCCACTCATGAAAACTACTTAGCGGGTAAAAAAACATTTGAAACAAAATGTGCTTCATGTCACGGTGCCAATGGTAAAGGTATGGCAGCATTCCCTCCATTATGGGGTCAAGATGAAAAAGGCAAATGGCTATCTTATAATACAGGCGCAGGTATGAGTAAACTCAACAAAGCTCCCGCTTGGATAAAAGAGAATATGCCATTAGGACAAGGTGGAACACTCAGTGACCAAGAAGCAGCCGATGTTGCACTCTTTATCAATGCACAACCAAGAGCCAGCTTTGATTTAAAAGATCATCTATTGCCAAAAGAAAAGATGGGACACTATAATTCAGATGTCCATGAAGAAAAACACTCAGTTGAGTCAAACTTCAAAGCATTTGGTTTAGATTTAAAAACAATCAAAGGGAACTAATACCTCTTTAGAAGTAAGGTTCTCCTTACTTCTAAAGTTCAAAAAAGTCTCTTATGTCTTTATAACACGTTTCAATATTGACAAAGCTATGATCACCGCCCTCTTGCACCACTTTTTTTGCCTTTGGAAATTTGTCCAAAGCATCTTCATAATTTAAAAGTGTATCTCCCGTTTGTAACAACAATAAAAAATTTGATTGTTTTAGAATATTTTGAACTTCAAACTTTCGTAACACTTGCATATGTTCAGGAGTTACTTCAAATTTAGAAAAATCGAAGTAGTTGGTTGACATACCCATTTTATTCAATGAATCATAAGGTGTAATCGCAGGATTAATCAGTACAGCTTTTAAACTGTATTTATTGGCCAAATAGATTGCATAATAACCACCCAAAGATGAACCTATCAAAAAGAGTTTTTCACCTTTACGCATTAAAAGTTTAATGAGTTGCTCTAAGGTATCAATGGCAAGTGTTGGTACATAACTCAAAGAGGGAAGAATAATCTCATTTTGAAACTCCTCTTTAAAGAGTGACGCTTTCCCTCCAAAGCCAGAACTTCCAAATCCATGTATGTAAATAATCATTTTTTTACCTCATTTTTGAACTGCTATTTTCGCCCAAGTATTCTTAAAATACGTAAAAACAAATTGATAATGTCCATATAAAGTGCCGCAGCACTGTCAATGGCATTGTCCAATGTTTTAGGAATTTGATTGGCACGTCCCCAATCATAACCAATATAACCACAAAAAATCAGCACAACTATCCAATCAATGATGCCATGATGTATTCCAAAAACAAACAACTCTACCAATTCAACCACAATCACCAATAAAAGCGCAACGGTCAATGCCCCTGAAATTTTTTTGAAAAAAGCAGGAAACATGGCACCTAAGAACATCATACAAACTGTCACTAAACCTGTAATTCGGATTGCTTCAGAAACCAGTTCTGTGTCATAACGACTGACTACAAGATTGATGATTAACCCAAATGGCACCACCACAAAGTTGTAGCCAATAAAACTGACAAAGGGATTATTTGAACTGTTAAAAAGATAAATTCCAAAAAAACATGAGGCAAAATAACCAATAAAAAAGACCCAAGGATTAATACTTGCAATCCATTGGGTATCGATATCCGTCACCATATACCAATTCAGAACAAATCCCCAACATAACGTCAATCCAATTGCAACATTATAAAGTGTATCTCCAATAATCGCATCCGTAGTCTCTCGTCGTTCAAATACATCTGACGCCATTTTATTTCCTCTATTATATGATTGTATATTCAGCTCACATTATATTCATTCAACACTTAAATGTCTTAATTAGAAAACTTTTTTATAAAAATATTACAATTTGCCATTTTTTTTACCCCCTTAGAAAAAATGGATTATAATTGCACCATAACATACACAGGAACAGATTATGGCAAAGAAAAAAACATCTTTATTTGAGTGTCAACATTGTGGAGAACAATCGAGCAAATGGTTAGGAAAATGTCCAAATTGTGGAGCTTGGGAAAGTTTTATTGAACTTAATGAAACGCAACAAGAGGTACTCAAACAAATCTCTAAAATCACAACAGGGGATTCCAAAGCCAAGCCCATAACCCAAATCCAACAAGATGATATTACCCGTTTTACCTCAAACGACAGCGAATTTGATTTGGTATTAGGAGGAGGAATTGTTCCAGGAAGTTTAACCCTCATTGGAGGAAGCCCAGGAGTAGGAAAATCAACGCTGCTTTTAAAAGTTGCTGGAAATATTGCCAAAACTAATAAAAAAGTGTTGTACGTTTCCGGTGAAGAGAGTGCTGGTCAAATCAAACTTCGCGCCACACGTCTTGAAGCCAATGAAGACAACTTGTATCTGTTGTCTGAAATTAAACTGGAAGAGATCATGCATGAACTTTTACGAGAAGCGTATGAAGTGGTGGTTATTGACTCCATTCAAACAATCTATTCAAGCAATTTAACCAGTGCTCCAGGAAGTGTTTCCCAAGTCAGAGAGATTACTTTTGAACTCATGAGAAAAGCCAAAGATACCAATATTGCCATGTTTATTATTGGGCATATTACCAAAGATGGAAGCATTGCAGGTCCACGAGTTTTAGAGCACATGGTTGATACGGTTTTATATTTTGAAGGAGAAACCAGCAGAGAAATACGAATGTTACGTGGCTTTAAAAACCGTTTTGGAAGTACAAGTGAAATTGGAATATTTGAAATGACCAATGAAGGTTTGGTCAGTGCCAAAGAGATTGCCTCTAAATTTTTTGACAAAAGCAAACCGCAATCGGGTTCAGCATTAACTGTGAGTTTAGAAGGGACAAGAGCTTTGATTTTGGAAGTTCAAGCCTTGGTGTGTGAATCAACCTACCCCAACCCAAAAAGAAGTGCCACAGGGTTTGATTCCAACCGATTAAATATGTTGTTGGCTCTTTTAGAAAAAAAACTCGACTTGCCACTGAATCACTACGATGTATTTATCAACATCAGTGGAGGCATAAAAATCAAAGAGAGCTCAGGCGATTTAGCCGTTATTGCGGCTATCATCTCCTCTTTTAGAAATCGTCCCATCTCTAAAGAGTCTGTTTTTATTGGAGAAGTAAGTTTAACGGGTGAAATAAAAGATGTTTACTCTATGGACATACGACTCAAAGAGGCTTCAACACAAGGCATTACCAAAGCCATCGTGGCAACAAAACCTAAAAGTATCAAAGATATGAAGTGTTTTACCGTGGATGAAGTCTCTAAAATGATTGAACTGTTTTAAAAGAGTACTATTTTTGTACTCTTTTTTGTGCACCATCCATGAGTCTGGCTTCGCTGATAATGGCTCTTTGGTGTGTTCCCATCCCCACTTTTCCGCCTGAATCTTCAACTTCTACACTGAATTTATAGAGTTTTCCTTCCATTCCTTCATACGTTGCCGTTGCTTTTGCAATATCACCACACAGTGTGGGCGCAAGGTGTTTGATATTGACATCAACACCAACAGAGAGTTGCCCCTCTTCTAAAAAAGGAATCAATATTTTTGCAGCACTGGCTTCCATAAGTGCAACCATTCGTGCCGTTGCAAATACTTCGGGAAAGTTATCATCACTTGAAATCTCTAAATTTTTTGCCAAATCTTTCTCTTGAACTGTAAACTCTATGGTTGCTTTCATTCCAACTTCTAATGCCATTATGAACTCCTAATATTTTTTATATTTTATATTGAATTAACTTAAAGATAAAAAAGAATTTCTTATTTACTAATTGAGTTAATTTTGCTATAATCCGCGTAAAACAAATGGACAGCAATGATTGACTTTGATAATCGCACAGAATTAGTAATCGATATATCGACATTAGAAATCATCAAAAATGAACTGACATCAAAAATGATTGAACTGATTTTAGTACATAATGATGAAATACAAATTTTAAATAAAGAGCACAGAAACATAGACAAAGCAACCGATGTGTTAAGTTTTCCTTTAGAGTTTGATTTGCCTGATATGCCTTTGGGTTCTATTGTTATCTCCGTTGATTTTGTGCAAGACAAAGCCAAAGAGTTTGGGCATACTTTTTCAGATGAACTTTCACTTCTATTTATTCACGGTATTCTGCATCTTCTGGGTTATGATCATGAAGTGGATAAGGGTGAACATCGTGCCAAAGAAGAAGAACTCATTAACGCTTTTCACCTGCCTGATAGTTTAATCGTAAGGAACAGTTAATAATGGATTTCATCATTTTTATTATATCAATGGGTGCACTGATTTATGGCGCAGATTTTATCATCAAAGAGAGTGAACGTATTGCATTGCATTACAACATTTCACACTTTGTCATTGGTGCCACATTGGTCGCTTTAGGTACAAGTCTGCCTGAAATGGCAGTATCCATCTCTGCTTCCATTAAAGGAAGCGGTGATATTGCCGTTGCCAACGTCATTGGTAGCACCATATTTAACATTTCATTGGTCTTGGGAGTTGTTTTTTTATTGGCCAAACAAATCGTTCCGAAAAGAGATATTTTTGCCAAAGATTCAGCGTGGGCACTTTTCCCTATACTCATTTTTATTCTCATGGGAATTGATGGAACACTGGGCTTAGTTGATGGCATTTTATTTTTATGTTTAATGGCAGGTTATTTGCTTTTTTTAATCAACAGCAATCAAGTAGAAGAGGTGGATATAGAGTTGGCAAAAGAGCCTTTTGCTTGGACAAAAACAGCACTCTTATTGATTGCAGGATTTGTTTTAACCATTGGGGGAGCTGATTTTGCAGTACAAAGTGCAAGCAATATTGCCCGAGAATTTGGTATCAGTGAGTGGATTATTGGTCTGTTTTTAGTGGCATTTGGGACAAGTCTGCCCGAACTGATGATTTCGGTTAAATCTGCCATGAACAACAATGCGGATTTGGCCATTGGGAATATTATTGGTTCAAATGTAGCTAACTTTACGATGGTATTAGGGTTGAGTTCAATTGTAAATCCACTGAATGTAAATCTTTCAACAAACTTTTTTGATGTAACTGCAGCGCTTATTGTTTCATTGATGTTGGTCTTTATAACAGCAAACAAACTTTACAATAAAAGTGCTGGAATCGCTTTAATGGTAGTGTTAGCGTTAGTGATTCAAAACAGCTTATAAAAAGCTATTTTGAACACTCACTGCATATACCACTAAACACCATGGCTGAATTGGTAATAGAAAAACTGCTTTTTTCTTTTACTTCTTCTA
Organism: Marinarcus sediminis (SeqCode); assembly: GCF_048571275.1. GTDB lineage: Bacteria > Campylobacterota > Campylobacteria > Campylobacterales > Arcobacteraceae > Marinarcus > Marinarcus sediminis. The sequence goes on along the minus strand of NZ_CP182357.1, from coordinate 1,829,809 downwards.
AAACGCCTTGAGTTGAAATCATAATATCTTCTATTTTTTTACATTTTTCACATACCACATGGGCATGGCTTGCTTTGCTCAATTCATAAACAGACTTTTCATGGGGTATTTTAACCTCTTGGATAAAAATTCTCTCAATCATTGCATTCATGTTTTTATAAATGGTTGCAAGCGAAATAGAAGGAAATTGATTTAAGAGTTTAGTATAGAGTTGATCGATATTCAAATGACCAAACAGATAAAGCTCTTGAACAATAGCAACTCTTTGAGGAGTTACTTTTAAATTATATTTTTTTAATTCTTCTGCATAATTCATAACTAAAACCTTATTTTAAAAGTGTATAATAAAAGATATTTCGTTTAATCTTGTTTAAACACAATACTTTATTTTAAAAGTATATAAAATGAACCTGTATAGATTCGTTAATTAAAAAGATTATTAGTTGATAATTATTTTCCTTTAAGCTATTATGGATTATAATTCTCCAAGGAAAAAAATTATCCTTTAAATAAAAAACTGTAGGAGTTTAAGAATGAGACAATATGAATCATATAAATGTAACAAATGTGGGAATGTAGTTGAAGTATCAAATGTGGGGGGAGGAACACTCTCTTGCTGTGGTCAAGATATGGAGATGATTACAACAGATTTAACCTCTGTGAATCTTATGAAAGCGTTTGCCGGTGAATCTATGGCCAGAAACAAATATGAGTATTTTGCAAAAGTAGCACAAAAAGAGGGTTACCGAGACATTGCTGAACATTTCCAAAGAGCTGCAAACAATGAAAAAATGCATGCAAAACTTGAACTAAAAGCCTGTAATTTACTTAACACCGGTAAAGAGTTAGGAGATACACTTGAAAATTTAGGTTATGCCATTGCAGGTGAAAGTTATGAAAATACAACGATGTATCCAGATTTTGCAAAAATTGCAAAAGAGGAAGGGCACAAAGATATTGCAAGAATGCTTGAAATGATTGGACACATTGAAGTTGAACATGAAAATATGTATAAAATGCTTTTACAAAGACTTCAAGAGGGTCAAGAGTTTGTCAGTGACAATGAAGAAGAGGAGTGGATTTGTGAAATTTGTGGGCATGTACACAGAGGGAAAAAAGCCTTAAAAGTTTGTCCTGTTTGTAAACATCCTCAAGAGTATCAATCAAGACTTAACAGCAAAAAATAAATCATTTATAATATAACGAGTTAGAGTGACTCGTTATATTATCTCCTTACGTATAACTAATCATTCTTTAACTATAATTTCCAGATGAAAACACTATTTTTATTCCTTTTTTTATCTCTTCATATATGTGCAAAAAATTTCACCGTTGCCACGTATAACATTGAAAACCTTTTTGATTTAAATCACAATGGTACAGAGTATCAAGAGTATATCCCTCATAAAACCAATTGGAATCACAACACATTAACGGTTAAACTCAACCATATTTCAAACGTCATTACGTCCATGAATCCTGATATCATTGCTTTACAAGAGGTTGAATCTAAAGAGGCTTTAATGCTGTTAAAAAAGACCCTACCCCAATATGCTTATGCTGATTTTATTAAAAATCAAAATGCGGCAATTGGTTTGGGTATTTTAAGTAAATATAAAATCACACAAAGCCAAGCCATACCTATAAAAAGCAATTCAACATTCGCACGCCCCATACAAAAGGTTATGTTCACAATTGATAATCACAGTTTAACTCTCTTTAACAACCACTGGAGTTCAAAAAAAGTGGCTGAATCTAAACGTATTGAGTATGCTTTGAGTCTGAAAACATATTTAGATACTCTCCCTGAGAGTGAAGATTATATTCTTGTAGGAGACTTCAATTCAAATTACGATGAATATTTGAGCTTTAAAAATGACAAAAAACTCAATGACTCTTACAATATCACGGGCATAAATCAAATTTTAAATACTTCATTAAATCAAGAGTTTGTTCAAAAAGAGCATATTTTAGAACAAAAAGAGAACGTACATTACAATTTATGGCTTGATTTGCCTTATGAGAAACGATTCAGTTATAAATTCAGGAATCATAATGAAACGCCCGATAATATCATTGTTGCAAAAGCTCTTTTTGATGAAAAAAACATCTCCTATGTGCCCAATTCATTCAAAGTTTATCAAGCCTCCTATTTATTTGATGGCAACAAAGTAAAAAGATGGGAAGTCAAAAATGGGTTTCATCAAAACCGAGGTTACTCTGATCACCTTCCCATCATGGCTACATTTTCTACTGAAAAATATAAAACACCTTTGGCTTTGGAATACGAAAACCGCATCTCTTTTTTATACAAAATCAACCACTTAGAAAAGAGTTTAAAGCTCAACGATGTGATTGTTATTTATAAAAATAACGACAGCGCCATTTTAAAACAAAAAAATGACCGAGCCATCTATGCATATGGGTGTGCAAAAGAGTTAAAACTGGGCATGAGTTACGATATTGAAGTAGAGACGCTTTCAAACTATTTTGGATTAAAAGAGATCAAAAGTTTAAAAATCACAAATGAAAAAAAAGAGTATCAAATCAATGAATTTTACTTGGATGCCAACAATATTGATCTGCTTAATTTAACATATCAAAATGAAATCATTACACACTTAAGTGGAATATTTTATGATGGTTACTTAAAATTTAACCATCATAAAATACGAATTTATGCCAAAGATAAAACACTTTTACCCAAAAATGGGCAAAAAATAACTATAATGTCAGGACATTTGGGCTTTTATAAATCCAATGTACAAATCATACTCTATAAAAAAAGTGATATACGTGTTAATTAAATCTATCTTTACAAACAGCAGTGGTATTTTAACTTCAAGACTTTTGGGATTTTTAAGGGATTTACTTATGGCTTCCATCTTAGGTGCCAATGTATTTTCCGACATTTTTTTTATTGCTTTTAAAGTGCCTAACCTTTTTCGACGAATTTTTGCTGAGGGAGCATTTACACAAGCGTTTATTCCTGCCTATGCCAAATCAAAACAAAAAATCCGATTTTCATCGGTTGTTTTTTTACAATTTTTGGCTTTTATTCTCTTTTTATCTCTTTTTGTAACAGCATTTGCTCCTATGGTCACAAAAGTCATTGCCATTGGATTTGATGCCAAAACCATTGCGTTAGCCGCACCTCTTGTCTCCATCAATTTTTACTATTTGCCCTTAATCTTCATCGTAACTTTTATGGCTGCTTTATTGCAATACAAACACCACTTTGCCACTACAGCTTATTCGACCGCACTCTTAAATCTCACGCTCATTGCAGCTTTACTTTTATCAAAAAACATGGATAAATACACCATTACGTATTACTTAAGTTATGGTGTCATTGCAGGTGGAATTTTGCAAGTTGTTGTACATATTATGGCAATGAAAAGCAAAAGTTTACTGAAAATATTCACCTTCAAATCGTTTAACAACAGTGCAACAAACAAGTTTTACAAAAACTTTTTAAGTGCCACCATGGGTTCATCAACAAGCCATGTTTCAGCATTTATTGATACATGGTTGGCATCATTTTTAATGACAGGAAGCATCTCTTATTTATATTATGGAAACCGTATTTTTCAACTGCCTTTGGCACTTTTTGCCATTGCCACATCAATCTCTTTGTTTCCCATGATTGCACGAGCAATCAAAAACAGTAATGAAAACCAAGCGTTACAACTCATGCGCAAATCATTTTTAATTCTTTTTGCTCTTTTAAGTATTGCAACACTCATTGGAATTGTCTTTGACAAAGCCATCATTGAACTGCTTTTTGAAAGAGGTGCCTTTACCCAAACGGATACAAAAAATACCGCTTTAATTTTAACCATGTATTTAATTGGTCTCTTACCGTTTGGTTTATCAAAAATATTTTCTTTGTGGTTATATGCTACAGACAAACAATTCATTGCAGCAAAAATATCCATGAAAGCATTGTCATGGAACATTGTTTTTTCATTGGCATTGATTGTACCTTATGAAGCTGCAGGACTTGCTTTTGCTTCTACATTGAGTGGGTTTATTCTTTTTTATCTGACCATAAAAGAGTTTGGGTTTAAAAAATTCTATACTCTGATTAAAGCCTAAGCTATCCTTTTATCGCTTTTAGATATAATATCTGCTTTTAACGCATACTTTATGGGAAATCAATGAAAGAATTTTTTACACAATATTTACCTTATTATAAAAACTACATACGAAAATTTATCTACGCATTTATCGGGATGTTATTGGTTGCAGGAGGGACGTCAGGTTCTGCGTATGTGATTAAACCCCTTTTAGATGAAATCTTTATTGCAAAAGATATGCAGATGCTTCAAATTCTTCCTTTTATTGTTGTGGCTCTTTATTTTGCCAAAGGATTTGGACGATATATTCAAGCATACTATATTTCATACATTGGTCAAGACATTATTCGAATCATTCGAGATAAACTTTTGGCACATATCTTAACTTTGGACATTGAATTTTTCCAAAAACGTCATGGGGGAGAGTTGATTTCAAGAATCACCAATGATATCAACCGAATTCAAGCAGCTGTTTCAAGCCAAATTGCTGAGTTCATTCGAGAAATGCTCACCATTGTCGCGCTCATTGGTGTGGTCATTTACCAAAGTGCCGAATTGGCATTTTATGGTTTAGTCGTACTTCCTTTGGCCATTTATCCGCTGACCATTTTGGCAAAAAAAATGAAAAAACTCTCTTTCAGTTCACAAGAGAGTATTTCAGATATCACCTCTCATTTAAGTGAAACGTTTAACAACGTTGAAATCATTAAAGCCAATTCAACAGAGCATTTAGAGAGCAAAAAATTTGCTGATCATAATAAAAAATATTTTTCTATCAGCATTAAATCGGTCAAAACCAATGAACTTACCTCCCCTATTATGGAAACCTTAGGTGCATTAGCTGTTGCAGTTGTGATTATCATAGGGGGAAGAGAAGTCATTCAAAATGAATTAACGGTGGGAGCATTTTTCTCTTTTATGACTGCGCTTTTTATGCTTTATACGCCCATTAAAAGACTCTCATCTTTGTACAACACCATGCAAGATGCCTTAGCTGCCAATGAAAGAATCAACACAATTTTCAATCATAAAGCCACTATTCTTGGCGGAAAAGATTTACTGCCTGAGAAAATCGAGTCAATTAAGTTTAAAGATGTTGTTCTAAAATATGATGATAAAATTGCGTTAGATGGTATCAATTTAGAGGCTTTCAAAGGGGAAACCATTGCCCTAGTCGGTGACAGTGGTGGGGGGAAATCTTCATTGATTAATTTGATTATTCGATTTTATGATACATTTTCAGGCCAAATTTCATTCAATAATCAAGAGATAAAAAACTTCGATATTAAATCGTTACGAAAACATATCTCTGTAGTAACCCAACGCGTTTATATTTTTAACGACACGATTGCTGCAAATATCGCGTATGGTTTCAGTGTGGATGAAAAAAAAGTCATTGAAGCTTTAAAACAAGCACACGCTTTTGATTTTGTCTCCAAAATGCCAAAAGGTATCCATACCAAACTGGACGAATTTGGTACAAATTTAAGCGGAGGACAAAGACAAAGAATCGCTATTGCTCGTGCTTTATATAAAAATCCTCAACTCTTGATACTCGATGAAGCCACTTCTGCACTGGACAATGAGAGTGAATCGATCATCTCTGAAGTCATAGAAGAGGTCAGCAAAGATAAAATCACGTTTATTATTGCTCACCGATTAAGCACCATTAAACATGCAGACAGAATTGCTGTTTTTAAAGAGGGAAAAATTGTTTGTTTGGGAACAGAAAAAGAGTTGATTACGTCTTGTAAAGAGTACCAACGACTTCATAATTTGGCAAATATATAACTTGCAGTTATTAAATCCAACTTATCAAGATTGTTTCAAAAAAATTTAGATAAAATGTCAGAATTTTAAAAAAGGTATAAATTTGTTTAAATACGATGGACTAAAAAAAATATTGTTTATGTTTGATCCCGAAACGGCTCATACACTTGGTGAATTCAGTTTAAGAGTATTGCCCTTTTTAAGAAGCATCAATAACTACATGACTGCAAGAAATTTCATTAGAAGCGATGATTTAAAACAAGAAATTTTTGGCGTTACCTTTGAAAACCCCGTAGGATTGGGAGCAGGTTTTGATAAAAATGCAACCATGGTTAAAGCCATGCCTGCACTTGGTTTTGGTTTTACAGAAATTGGAACCATGACCCCAAAACCACAAGAGGGAAATGCAAAACCCAGACTCTTTAGACATCCAGAACAAAAAACGCTTCAAAATGCGATGGGATTTAACAATGAAGGCTCTTTTGTTGTTGCAAAAAATTTAAAAAAAGTTTTCCCTGCAGATATACCTGTGGGTGCAAATATTGGTAAAAATAAAAGCACACCACAAGAGCATGCGTTAAGTGATTATAAAATTTTAATCAATCGTTTTAAAGAGATCAGTGATTATTTGGTCATCAATATTTCAAGTCCTAATACACCCAATTTGCGAGATTTGCAAAATGAAGCGTTTATTACAGAACTTTTTACCATGGCAAAAAGTTTAACTCATAAACCTGTTTTGCTTAAAATTGCTCCCGATATGGAAGCTAAAGTTGCCATAGAGTTGTGTAAAACAGCAGTTAAAAGTGGAGCAGCTGGTATTATCGCAACCAATACCACCATTGACTATTCTCTCGTGCCTCATCCTAAGAGTATTGGGGGGCTTTCAGGGGAAGTTTTAGCGCAAAAGTCTTATGAACTTTTCCAAGCCATTGCCAAAGAACTTTATGGGAAAACGGTTCTTATTAGTGTGGGTGGAATAAGCAATGCAGAAGAAGCATACAAACGATTAAAAGCGGGAGCATCATTGGTTCAATGTTACACCGGACTTATTTTTGAAGGGCCAGGAATGGTTCGTGAGATTAATTTGGGACTATTAAAACTGATGCATAAAGATGGATTTAAAAACATCAAAGATGTCATTGGTTCAGATTTAAAAAAATAAAAAGAGAGATAATGAATACAATAGCAAAAAATATATTCAAACTATTCATTATTCAATATTCATTATTAATTATACTATCAGGAGATTTAATGAGCAACAGCTTACCAAAATATTATACAAAAACATTAGAAAATGGTTTAGAAATTGTTGCAATTCCTATGAAAAAAGGTACCAATGTTGTCTCTACGGATATTTTTTATAAAGTAGGAAGTCGCAATGAAATTATGGGTAAAACAGGTATTGCTCATATGCTTGAACACCTCAATTTTAAATCAACAAAAAACCTCAAAACGGGTGAATTTGATGAAATTGTCAAAGGATTTGGTGGAGTTAATAATGCTTCAACCTCATTTGACTATACACACTATTTCATCAAATCAAGTTCTAAAAATATGGACAAATCATTGGAACTTTTTGCCGAACTTATGGAGAATTTAACCCTTAAAGATGAAGAGTTTCAACCCGAACGAGATGTTGTTGCAGAAGAGAGACGTTGGAGAACAGACAATAGCCCAATGGGATATTTGCAATTCAGACTCTTTAATAATACGTTTATGTATCATCCCTATCACTGGACACCTATTGGATTTATGAGCGATATTAAAAATTGGAGTATTGATGATATCAAAGATTTTCACTCAACTTATTATCAACCCAAAAATGCAATAGTAGTAGTAGCAGGTGATATTTCAAAAGAGGAGATTTTTGAAACGGCCACAAAACATTTTGAAAAAATTAAAAATACAAAAGAGATTCCTCATTCAATCCATACTGTTGAACCAAAACAAGACGGAGCAAAAAGAGTCATTGTACATAAAGATTCACAAGTAGAAATGTTGGCCATCACCTATCATGTTCCAAATTTTGAGCATAAAGATCAAATTGCACTTTCAGCATTAAGTGAACTTCTCAGTTCAGGACGAAGCTCATTGTTACAAAAAAAATTGGTCGATGAAAAAAGAATGGTGAATGCCATATATGCCTATAATATGGAACTCAAAGACCCAGGCGTATTTATGTTTATGGCGGTTTGTAACCCCAATGTAAAAGCCAAAGATGTAGAAAAAGAAATTTTATCAATTGTTGATGAAATTAAAGCAGGCAAAATTAAAAAATCTGAGTTAGAAAAAATCAAAATTAACACCAAATACGATTTTATTTTTTCACTTGAAAGTTCAAGCAGTGTCACCTCTTTATATGGAAGTTACTTTGTCAGAGATAATATCAAACCGCTTTTTGAGTATGAAGCCAATATCGATAAACTCAAGTTAAAAGAGATCGTTGATGTTGCGAATAAGTATTTAACAGTACAAAATTCTACAACGGTGATATTAAAAAAGGATAAATAGGTATGATGGATTATAAAATAACCAAAACACAATTTGGTGAAACGCCGACATTCGATCTTCCTAGTCCACTTTTTTTAAAAGAGTTAGGGGAAGAGGGAGTTGTGAAATTATTTAATGATTTTTATGATTTATTGACACAAAGTGATATTGCTAACTTTTTTCCACAAGAAGAGGAAGAGCTGGAAAAGGTAAAAGCGCACAATGTAAAGTTTTTTATAGAGGCGTGTGGTGGTCCTAAGCACTACAGTGAAACAATGGGACATTTTGATATGATTAAAGCACATGAACCTTTTTCGATCACAGAAAAAGCGAGAACAGAGTGGCTGGGTTGTATGCAAGAGGTTTTAAATACAATCAATATTTCCAATGAAGCAAAAATGAGTTTCTGGAAATATTTAGAGACATTTTCTAAACATACGGTCAATGTCAATACCGGTATAGAATTACCAGAAAATATAGTCAAAGTTTAAAAGGAAGAGAATGAACAATATTACAGGTGCAATGACAGCTTTAATTACGCCATTTAAAAATGGTAAAGTTGATACTGTTTGCTATGAGAGATTAATTAAAAGACAAATTGAACAGGGTATCGATGCAGTTGTTCCAGTAGGTACGACAGGAGAGAGTGCAACGTTGAGTCATGCAGAGCATAAAGAGTGTATTGAAATTGCCGTGGCGACATGTAAAGGTACGCATGTCAAAGTTATCGCGGGTGCCGGTTCTAATGCCACACATGAAGCGTGCGATATTGCAAAACATGCCCAAGCTGTAGGAGCCGATGGATTGCTTTCTGTTGCACCGTATTATAATAAACCTTCTCAAGAGGGGTTGTATCAACACTATAAAGCCATTGCATCATCTGTCGAAATTCCTTTTATGCTCTACAATGTGCCAGGAAGAACAGGTGTTGATATTGAAGCCAATACAGCCATTCGACTCTTTGATGATGTATCAAATATATATGCCATCAAAGAGGCAACAGGTTCATTAGAACGTGCCATTGAACTCTTATCCAAACGACCTAATTTTTGTGTCATTTCAGGTGATGATGCCATTGATTTCCCTATGCTTGCGAATGGTGCAAGTGGAATCATATCAGTAACTGCAAATATCCTTCCTAACTTAAAAAGCCAATTGGTACACGCTTCTTTAAATGGGGATTTTAAAACAGCAAAAGAGGTCAGCAATAAACTCTATGCCATCAATAATGCATTGTTTTGTGAAAGCAATCCTATTCCAATCAAGGCAGCCATGTATATTGCAGGACTTTTAGATACATTGGAGTACAGATTGCCATTAACACCACCAAGTGATGTTACAATGCAAAGATTAGAAGAAACATTAAAAAACTATGAGGTAAAAAAATAATGCAAGGTAAAACGTTAGTAATTTCAGGAGCTACAAAAGGTATTGGTAGAGCGACAGCATACAGATTTGCAAAAGAGGGAGTAAATGTTGCATTTACGTACAATTCAAATGAACAAGTTGCTCTGGATATGGTTGAAGATTTAGAAAAAACATACGGTATCAAAGCCAGATGTTATCCTTTTAATATTTTAGAACCTGAAAAATATAAAGAACTGTTTGAAAAAATTGATGAAGATTTTGAACAAATCAATTACTTTATATCAAATGCAATGATTTATGGTCGTGCAGTGGTAGGTGGATATGGACGATTTATGAAACTCAAACCTCGAGGATTGAATAATATTTACACTGCAACGGTAAATGCCTTTGTTTGTGGTGCTCAACAAGCAGCAAAACGAATGGAAAAAATCGGTGGAGGGGCAATAGTAAGTTTGAGCAGTACAGGGAACTTGGTCTATATTGAAAACTATGCAGGACATGGTACCAATAAAGCTGCTGTTGAAGCTATGGTAAGATATGCTGCAACAGAATTGGGAGAGATGGGTATTCGAGTCAATGCCGTTTCTGGTGGTCCAATTGAAACAGATGCCCTTCGAGCATTTACAAATTACGAAGAGGTAAAACAAAAAACAGCCGAACTTTCAGCACTGAATCGAATGGGACAACCAGAAGATTTAGCCAGTGCATGCTATTGGTTATGTACAAATGAAGCATCATGGGTTACGGGTCATACCTTAATTGTTGATGGTGGAACTACGTTTCGATAATGAAAAAAGCGTTGAACCTTCCAAATATACTTGCTCTTTTTAGAATAGCTTTAGCACCGCTGATGTTATGGTTTTTAGTTGACAGAAACAATGCTCTTTTTGCATCATGGCATCCCAGTTGGCTGGATTATTTTGCAGGATTAATTTTTGTTATTGCCTCAGTAACTGATTTTTTTGATGGTTTTATTGCACGAAACTGGAACCAAATGACAAAATTGGGCTCTATTATTGATCCATTGGCCGATAAAATGCTCATGCTTGCAGGATTTTTAGGTCTTATGCTGATAGATCGGGCAAGTATTTGGGCGATATTTTTAATTCTTTCACGTGAATTTTTTATTACAGGGTTACGGGTTTTAGCCGTTGCTGAAGGAAGAGATGTTGCTGCATCAATGGCAGGAAAAGTTAAAACCGTTATTCAAATGATTGCCATTGGGTTTTTAATTATGAATTGGCCTTTTGCGACTGCCCTACTTTGGCTTGCGGTTGCTTTAACACTCTATTCAGGATATGAATATACAAAAGAATATTTTAAAGGTTAAAATTTGGGTTTAATTAATTTTCTCATTGTCTTATCGGTTTTAGTATTTATACATGAATTGGGACACTTTCTTGCTGCAAGGTTTTTTGGGGTAACAGTTCATACATTCTCTATTGGTTTTGGTAAACGACTTATTTCTAAAGAGTTCAAAGGTACAACCTGGCAATTTTCACTTATTCCTCTTGGAGGGTATGTAAAAATGAAAGGTCAAGATGATTCAAATCCTTCTTTAATTGAAGAAGGAGATGATTCATACAACACAAAAAAACCGTGGCAACGTATTATCATACTTTTTGCAGGACCTTTTGCAAACTTTGCACTCGCAGCGGTTTTATACTTTTTTATTGCTCTTTCAGGCAGCAATGCACTCTCTCCTACCATTGGTAAAATTGTTGAGAATTCACCCGCTTCAAAATCGGGATTGATGCTCAATGATGAAATTATACGAATCAATGACCAAGATATGCGAACATGGGAGGAAGTGGGAAAATTTATACGACAATCAAAAGGTACACTGCAATTTTATGTAAAAAGAGAGAATCAAGTACACTCTTTTATTATCAATCCCTATATTTCAGATGCCGAAAATATGTTCAAAGAAAAAATCAAAAAAAGAATGGTTGGTATCGCCCCTGCACCAAAAATTATCACCATACACTACACTCCAATAGAAGCAATTGGTTTTGCATATGACAAAACAGTTGAGTCATCAAAAATGATTTTTCAAGGGGTTCAAAAACTCATCCAAGGTGTTATTCCAAGCAGCGAAGTCGGTGGTGTTATTACTATTGGTAAAGTCATTTCAGATGCTTCTCAAAGTGGAGTAATTGCTCTGTTTTCAATTATGGCACTCATTTCTGTGAATTTGGGTGTTTTAAATTTACTCCCAATTCCTGCACTCGATGGTGGACACATTATGTTTAATCTTTATGAAATGATAACAAAACGAAAACCCAGCGAAAGAGTATTTATGTCATTGACCATCACCGGTTGGATAATTTTAGGGAGTTTAATGCTGTTGGGAATATTCAATGACATCAACCGATTAATACAAGGATAACAAATGGATAAAAAAATCGCCATTCAAAATTTAGATCATGTCATTGCCAATGTTGAGTCTGCGCGCTTAAGTCTGAGTCATCATCATATTGTAAAAATTATTGGTATCAGCAAGTATTCAAATGCCCAAGATGTGAAAACGCTTTATGAAGCAGGACAACGTGCATTTGGAGAGAATAAAGTACAAGATTTAAAAGAGAAAAGTAAGATTTTACATGAGCTCCCTTTAGAGTGGCATTTTGTCGGAAGACTTCAAAAAAATAAAATCAATAACTTGATTGATCTTAATCCTACTCTCATTCAGAGTTTGGACTCAAAAGAGCTTGCCCTTGAACTACAAAAAAAACTTGAACTCAAGAACAAAACCATGGCATGTTTGATGCAGGTTAACTCCTCTTATGAAAAAAGCAAAGCCGGTGTTCTGCCAGAAGATGCAGTTCAAACATATAAAGAGATTATGCAAGAGTGTCCCAACATCAAACTCAAAGGTGTCATGACCATTGGTGCTCATGTAGGGGATTTATCCATTGTTAAAAAAAGCTTTGAAACCACAAAAAGAGTTTTTGATGAGTTAACTCCTTTAGGTGCAATTTATTGCTCTATGGGAATGAGTGGGGATTACCCTCTTGCCATTAAATGTGGCTCAAATATGATTCGAGTCGGTTCCTCTTTATTCAAATAAATAATTTTTATTCTATTTATTTGAATAATGTAACGTTTGACTCATTTATTAGAAACATCCCTTAAAAAAAGATTACTAAAAAAGTTATTTTGAATATACGCATTAATTTTTTCTTTGCCAATAAAAAAAATAATTAAATTAAGATTGTTTTTTTTAGTCTATATTTTATACACTTTATCAATCCATTATAAGTATTAACATGATAAAATCTCAAGAAAGTAACAAAACTTTTTTTAACTAAAAGGTTTCAAATGAGAAATATTAAAGACATTGAAGATTGGCTGGACAAATACTCAATAGATAATTATGCTGTATCAGAAAATTTTCAAGTAACGGTTTATGGAAGTGTCAATTTAAAAGGCAAATTAAAATCCAAACGATTGCCCATAGAGTTTAAACTTGTTGATGGATATTTTGATATCAGCGACAATGAACTCACCAGTTTAGAAGGTTGCCCTCCCCACGTTACAAAAGATTTTAACTGCGCAAATAATAAATTAGAAACGCTGTTTGGTGCACCCAATAAAGTGGGTGATTTCAACTGTTCATACAATAAACTAAAAGATTTATCTTATGCCCCCAAAGAAGTATTGGGATATTTTGATTGCTCCAATAATGAATTAACCTCCATCAAAGGGAGTCCAAGAACCGTTAAAGATTATTTTAAATGTTCCAATAACCATATTGGCTCGTTAAGGGGTGGACCTAAATATATCGATGGATATTTTGACTGTTCAAATAATCAACTGGAAACACTGTTTGGTGGTCCAATTGTGGTTGCACAAGATTACAAATGCTACTGGAATCGATTAAAAGACTTAAACAATATTGCCGATGAAATTGGTTGGGAATTAACCACAGACTTCAGATTAAACCATCTGCAAAGCAGTTTTGATGAAATCAATAAAACATGGAAATATAAAGGCAGTGAAGTCATTTCACACGTTTATAAACCCCTTGTCGCACTGACAAACAAAAAAGAGATTGCGGAGTGGTTGGATAAACACCACATAAAAAACTATAAAATACTCGAAGATATGTCTGTAAATGTGGATGGACATGTACGATTAACTGACCGATTGGCCAATTTGTCAAAACTGCCTTTAAGTTTTAATGAAGTTGAAGGGGATTTTGACATCAGCGACAATGAATTGATTACCCTTGAAGGCTCTCCCAGAAAAGTCGGTGGAAACTTTTTGGCTTTTAAAAATGAATTAACATCTTTAAAAGGTGGACCCAAAGAGGTAGGAAAGAGTTTTATTGTTTTAAGAAATAATATCACCTCCTTAGAGTTTTCACCCTCTGTAGTCAAAGAAGATTTTATCTGTTCACACAATCAACTCACCTCATTAGAGGGGTTAATTTCAGTTCAAGGCTCTGTTTTTTCGGGCGTAGCTATCAGTTCACTTAAAGCCCAAGAATTTATCTATAATGGCATTAAAACTTACAAATATCCTGGTGCTGCGGTAATGGACTATTTAGACAGAGAGTATATTGCTCTTACCGATGAAGAAGCCACCTTTGAAAAAACAAAAAGAAATTTGCAAAATGTCATCAATAAAATGATCAGTAACAACACGTTAACACCAGATATGATTAATGATATGTTGCTTAAAAACTTAACAAAATACAAACTGTTGAGTTTAAAACAAAAAGTACTTTTAATTAAAAATCCACCTGCAGCACAAGAGGGAAATAAAGAGTTATCGGAAATCGAAATAAGAAAAATGGTTTTTGATGTAGAACTTTAAAAAATACGCTTAAACAAGCGCATTTTTAAATTTTTTCACCTCTTCTTCAATAGAAGGAACACGCATAAAATGCTCTCCTATTAAAAAAGCATCTGCGCCTATGGCACTGAGTCTTTGAATGGTTTCTACATTGCTTACGCCACTTTCTGCAACAATAATTTTACCATTTGGAATCATGGGAATAAGCTGATCACAAAGCGTCATATCCATTTCAAATGTTTCCAAACTTCTGTGATTGATTCCAATAATTGAAGCACCACATTTCATCGCTTTGGTTAAATCCTCTTTATCGTGAATTTCAACCAAAACTTCTAAACCAACGTGCAAGGCATACTCATACAACTCTCTGAGTTGTTTCGTACTTAAGGCTTTGGCAATGAGCAAAATAAAATCAGCTCCATAAACTAAGGCTTCAACAATTTGATACTTATCCACAATAAAATCTTTTCGTAAAAGCGGTGTAGGAACATATCGTCGGATTTGAGTTAAATACTCTAAATCTCCCTTAAAATAGTGAGGTTCTGTTAATACTGAAATCGCGTTAGCACCACTGTTTGAGTAACTTTGTGCAATCACAATAGGGTCGAAATCTTCTTTAATAATTCCTTTAGAAGGACTCGCTTTTTTAACTTCTGCAATAATACGAATGGGTTCATCTTTGGTTGCTGTCAAATAGGGTTTAACGTCTCTTGGTGCAAAAGGATTCGAAGCCAAACTTCTTCCTAATAACTCCAGTGGAATATCTTTTTTTCTTTTTTCCAAATCTTCAATTGTTCTTTTCACAATCTCATCTAATATCATTTACTTTTGCACTCCTGTATCTTCTTCCAATGGTATTTAATTTCATCATCAGTTAAGCCAATCGCATCAACGACTTTTTTCATGTTGAGTTTGGCTTTTTTACACTCTTTTTGTTTGTAATACCCCCAAGAGAGTGAATCCATGTAGGCTAAATTGTTGGGTGCTTTTTCTAAGGCTTTTTGAACCAAGGCAACCCCTTTTTTTACATTGATATTATAATCAATTAAAATATACCCCAAATAGTTTTGATAAATATGATTATCTAAAACGGCCAAAACATCTTCAAACTTTTTAATGACACTTTTTAAAACTTTTTTCTTATCGGGGGCACTTTCAAACTCTAAAATGGCAATTTGAGCCAAATAATCTATGTTTTTATTGAGTTTGTAGACTTTTTTCACTAACACCAGTGCCTCTTCCATTCGATTGGCACGTTTGTACAAATCAATTAACTTAATATCATCAATTTGATTCTTCTCTAAAAAAGCAATTGCAAGATTAATATCTTTTTGCTCTAAAAAATCGATCAACATTTTATACGCTTTAATCATGGCAGAATAATTTTTTTCTTCTTTAAACTTTTCATAAGTTCTTTTTAAAATAGAGATAACACCATCAATATTTTGTTGCTCTTGATAAATGGATAACAATCGTGTACAAACAGCAATATCGCACCCTTGAAGTCGAACATGTGTCTCTAAATATGAGATGGCTTTATCTTGTTCATTTAAATATGAGTATAAAATGTTCACCAAATTCAAAAGTGTTGTTGAGTTGTTATTGACGCTATAAGCACTCTCAAAATACTCCACAGCACTGGCAAAATCTTTTTTCATATAATAGACATTTCCAATGAGTTCATAGTTAAGAATATTATTGTACTCTTCTAAAAGTTTTTTCGACTCTACCAATGCTTTATCATACTCTTTTAGATTCAAGAGTGAAACAATATATATTCTGTAGAGTTGTTCATATTCAGGCTCATCTGAATTGAGATTATCTTCACTGTGTTTTTTAGCAAACGCAAAATCTTTTAACTCCAAAGAGAAGCGAAGTGCTTTGAGTAAATACTCATATTTATGCGTTTTTTGAAAAAGCTCTAAATACAAATCTCGACTGATAAAATATTTGCCTTCATTCGCGTACTCAATGGCATAAAGAATATATTCATCTTCCAATTCATACAGTTTGGCATCTGCTCTGGTTGGCTGCTTTGGAGCACAACCCATTAAAATAAGTAAAATAAAAAATAGTATTAAATAGCTTTTACGGCTGGGCACTCTTTGTATACCTCGTCTTCATTATTTTTAAAATATTCCCAAAAAGGGAATGTTCGGCACTGCGTTGGTCTGGCTTCATAAACACTGCACTGTTTTTTTTCTAAATCAAAAAACATGCATGCATAATTGCCTTTGGCAACTTCAACTTCTTTAATAGAGTACTTATACCCTACTTTCATCAAATATTTTTGCGCCAATTCCTCAACGCTTACACTCATAAACTTTGCTAATGTAACAATCTCATCTTTTGAAATCCAGATATATCCAGACTCACCAATGCAACAATTACCTTCACACTTTGAACAGGCATTACAATCAAAAGAGTAAGAATAGCCCTCTTGTTTTATTAATTCACTCATATCTCAACTTTAATACTGTGTGTTTGTGTTTTAGAATAAATTCTTTGAACTTCCAAAGTAAAGTTTTCATTGTCAAAAACAATCAAAGGAGAGAGAATCTTCGTTAAAGATTTTGAGTTCTTTCTAGCATATACCAGTACAAGGGTGGCATCTTTATCTCTCTTTGGATAGATAAACTGCATCGATTCAATATTAAATTTATATCTGTTTAAAAGTAGCATAATATCATTTATCTGCTTAACATCATAACAAAAGAAAAATTTTCCATTTTGATTTAAGATTTCATTGGTTTTTTTTATAAAAGCTTCTAAAGGCATGGAGTCATTGTATCGCGCAATTTTTAAATTTTCATTTTCACTTTTGATTACATTACCGTGATAAAAAGGAGGGTTAGAAACACACATATCAAACTCTTTATCAAAAGTGAGTTCTAAAAAATTTCCTCGATACAGATGCGCTGACAAACCATTGGTTTGTGCATTCTTCAAAGAGAGCTCTTGAAACTCTTTTTGCAGTTCACACTGGTTCAAATTAAGCCGTGAATAATCTCTTGTAAGCAGCAAACCAAGAATACCACTGCCACTTCCTATATCGAGTATTTCACCTTGTATATTTTTAAATTTTTTAAGGTTTTCACAAATAAAATAGTATAAAAAGTGGGTATCGCTGTTATAACAGTACCCATTTTGAGGTTGATACAAAACCAATTTCATTGCCTTTTTTCTGTAAATTTTTTGTATTATACCCAATTAAAATAAAATATTTTAATCTGAAAAAAACAGTAAAAATCACAAAAGGTATTATTAATTTTTTAAATAAATAACAAAAGAGAGTCATTTTTATAAAATCCCTATTTTTAGGCTTTAAAAAGATAAAATTGTTACATTTACTGAGTTGTAATTTTTCTGTAAAATCTCAAAAATTTACTTGTATCATATGGTAACAAGAGAAAAGATTAATTAAAAATAATAAGGGATTTACAAGATATCTTTACTAATATAGGTTATTATCATAACATTAATAGTTTGAGTAGATTCTAAACTATTTATCTAAAACAATTAAGGGGAAAATATGGCAATTATGGAAGCTCCTGCAAATACTCCAGTATGGGTAGACGTAGCAAGATGTAAAGCATGTGATGTGTGTGTATCTGTTTGTCCTGCTGGTGTTCTTGCAATGAAACCAGAACCAACTTCAACTTTAGGTGCAATGATTTCTATTGTCGCATCAGAATCTTGTATTGGGTGTACAGACTGCGAATTATCATGTCCAGATTTCGCAATCTACGTTGCAGATAAGAAAGAATTTAAGTTCGCAAAACTGACTGACGAAGCAAAAGAACGAGGCGAAGCGATCAAAAAAAATAATTATAGAGTGCTAAGCGCTTAAGGAGAATAAATGGCTAGAGAAATAATTTCAACTGGTAATGATTTGGCGGCAATCGCTGCTGTAGATGCTGGATGTGAGTTTTTTGGTGGATATCCTATTACTCCTTCAAGTGAAGTAATGCATACGATTTCTGACTTATTGCCTGCAAATGGTGGAGCTGCAATTCAAATGGAAGATGAAATTGCTGGAATTTGTGCTGCTATTGGTGGTGCAATGTCTGGTAAAAGATCAATGACAGCAACTTCAGGTCCTGGTATCTCTTTAAAATCAGAGAATATTGGGCTTGCATATATTGCTGAAGTTCCATTGGTTATTGTTAACGTAATGAGAGGTGGTCCATCTACAGGTCTTCCTACCCGTGTTGCACAAGGTGATATTTTACAAGCAAAAACTCCTACACACGGTGATTATAAATCAATTACTTTATGTGCAGGAACATTATCTGAGTGTTACACTGAAACAGTAAGAGCATTTAATCTTGCTGACAGATTTATGCAACCCGTATTTGTTCTTTTAGATGAAACCATTGGTCACATGAGTGGAAAAGCAGTTCTTCCTACAAAAGAAGAGGTTAAAGCTGGAATTGTTGGAAGAAAAACATTTGATGGTAATCCAAGTGATTATAAACCATACGAGTGTGAAAATGACCAACCAGCGGTATTAAATCCTATGTTCCAAGGATACAGATACCACTTTACAGGTTTACACCATGATGAAAAAGGTCACCCAACTGAAGATGAAAAAAAATGTGATGATTTAATCAACAGACTTTTCAGAAAAGTTGAAAATTATACCGATGAGATTGAATACAATGAAGAGTATATGTTAGATGATGCAGATATTATGATTATTGCATACGGTTCTATGGCACTCTCTGTTAAAGAAGCGGTAAATAGATTAAGAGCGGAAGGGATTAAAGTAGGTATGTTTAGACCTATTACTTTATGGCCAAGTCCAGCAAAAAGAATCAAAGAGTTATGTGATAAATTCAACAAAGTATTGGTTACTGAGTTAAATTTAGGTCAATATTTAGAAGAGATTGAAAGAGCAAGTGGACGAAGAGATTTCACGACTTTATTTAAAGCAAATGGAAGACCTATTGCACCGATTGAAATCGTTGAAAAAGTGAAAGGAATGTAATATGGCATTTAATTATGATGAATACTTAAGAACGAACAAAATGCCAACACTTTGGTGTTGGGGATGTGGAGATGGTGTTATCTTAAAAGCACTTATTCGAGCAATTGAAAAATTAGAGTGGAAAATGGATGACGTTTGTGTTGTTTCAGGAATTGGATGTTCTGGACGATTCTCATCTTATATCAACTGTAATACTGTACATACAACTCATGGTAGAACCATTGCTTATGCAACAGGGATTAAATTAGCAAACCCAGACAAACACGTTATTTGTGTATCGGGTGATGGAGATGGACTTGCAATTGGTGGAAACCATACTATCCATGGTTGTAGAAGAAATATTGATATTAACCACATTGTTGTTGATAACTTTATTTATGGGTTAACAAACTCACAAACTTCTCCAACAACTCCTCAAGGTATGTGGACAGTTACCATGAAAAGAGGAAACATTGACCCTACTTTTGATGCATGTAACTTAGCTATTGGAGCGGGTGCATCTTTTGTTGCAAGAGAAACAATGTTAGACCCTAAAAAATTAGAGAGAGTTTTTGTTAAAGGTTTCGAGCACAAAGGGTATTCATTCTTTGATGTCTTCTCAAACTGCCACGTTAACCTTGGAAGAAAAAACAAAATGAACTCTGCAATGGCAAACTTAGAGTGGATTGATTCTATT
This sequence comes from Marinarcus sediminis (SeqCode), assembly GCF_048571275.1. Lineage (GTDB taxonomy): Bacteria > Campylobacterota > Campylobacteria > Campylobacterales > Arcobacteraceae > Marinarcus > Marinarcus sediminis. Next base: position 1,809,633 of record NZ_CP182357.1, on the reverse strand, counting down.
ACCGTTGCAAAAACTAAATATGACAAAATGAGTGAAGAAGAGAGAAAAGGTCTGTTCCCTACTGGTATCTTAAAACAAGATTTAGAAGCCAGAGAGTATACTGATTCTTATAAAAAAGTTCAAGAAGCTCACCAAAATAAAACTATGGTTCAATTATAAGGAGACGTCATGGCTAGAACATTAATGAGATTTACAGGTGTTGGTGGACAAGGTGTTCTTCTTGCTGGTTCTATTTTTGCAGCAGCAAAAATTAAAGCAGGTGGAAATGGACTTAAAACTTCAACGTATACTTCACAAGTAAGAGGTGGAGCTACGGTGGTTGATATTACATTAGAAGATGGTGAAATTTTATACCCATATGCAAATGATGGTGAAATTGATTTTATGTTATCGGTTGCACAAGTTTCATATGACCAATTCAAAGGTGGAGTTAAACCAGGTGGAATTATTGTCATTGAGCCAAATTTAGTTACACCCACTGAAGAAGACAGAAAAAAATGGAATATCTTTGAAATTCCAATCATTACCATTGCAAAAGAAGAAGTTGGAAACGTAATTACGCAATCAGTGCTTGCTCTTTCAATTGCAAACTTTATGACAGGTGAAACTGTTGATAATGAAATTTTAAGAACAACAATGCTTTCAAAAGTACCTGAAAAAGTACATGCGATTAACAACAAAGCATTTGACTTAGGTTTACAATACGCAAAAGAAGCTAAAAAAGCTTAATAATAAGTGGCCCTTGTGCCACTTATTATTTTCCCCCTTTAACTCTACGCTTTTAAAATATTATCCGATTTAGAAAACTCAATTAAATCCTCAGCCGTTTTAACTTCAACCGGTAAATTGCTCAAAGATTTTTGAAATATATAGGTTGTACTCATCGCATCATTTAATGCTCTGTGCTGTTTATGTGTATCAATTTCCAATAACTCTTTTAAAAATCCCAATCCGTAACGCTCTGCAAAGATGGTTCTTTTAGCTAAATCAATGGTACACAATTTTCGGTTATGCAGTTTGCCTAAATCATACTTTTCAAAAGAATCAGAGATAAACTTATAATCAAACTTAATATCGTGTGCCACAAAAACATCGTCTTCTAAAAAGAGTTTAAACTCTTCTAAGACCTCTTTTAATGGTGGGGCATCGGTTAACATATCGGGGGTTATGTTTGTTACTTCTTGAATATATTGAGGAATGAATCCCGCATAAACCAAAGATTCATACTTTTCAATGATTTCGCCGTTTTTAAATTTTACCGCACCCAATTCAATGATTTGACCTTGTTGAATATTACTGCCATTGGTCTCAATATCAACAATACAAAAAGTTTGGTCTTTAATTTGTGTTTTTGATGTTTTTAAAAAGACTCTCTCGTCATTGACTTCCAACGGTAGGCCATTCGAGACCAAAAGTTCAAACTCTAAGTGTGGATTCTCAAAAAAGCTGGTCTCAACTTTTGAAAGTTGTTCCAAAAATGCTTCGTAGGTAAACTCATGCTTTTTAAGTTTCCCGATTAATACATCTAATGCATTGGTCTGAGGATGTTTTTTCTTTTTATATCGCATGAGCTGCTTTTACAAAATCAATCATTTTTTGATTGTCTTTTTTCCCTTTTGAGGCTTCAACACCACTGCTGACGTCCACAGCAAAAAAGCCATACCCTCTTAACTCTTTTAAATTTTCAGCTTTGAGCCCACCTGCAAGAATAATCTTTGAACAATCAACATCTTTGAACCACTCCAGTGCCACACGTTTGCCCTCCCCTCCAAAAGAAGGGACAAAAGCATCCACCAAAACATATTCATTGTTTATGTTCTTTATATCCTCTTGTGAGGTTGCTCGAATGACTTTAATGTACTTTTGATTCAATTGTGAATAATCTATGCAGTGTTCATCATCAATAATTTGTGTCAATTGCATTTTGGCTTCATGCGCAATTTGATTGATGGTTTGGACATTTTCATTAACAAACAAACCCACCGTTTGTACAAAAGGAGGTAAAACCTCAATGATTTTTAATGCTTCTTGTGGAGTAATGTATCGTGGTGATTTTTTATAAAATACAAAACCCAGTGCATGAGCACCGGCATTAATTGCATTAATTGCATCATTTATGTTGGTAATACCGCATATTTTAATTCTTATCAAAAAAAAACCTTATAGAGTGTCATATATCTACAATAATAACGAATTTAGCGTAAGATTAATATTAATGTGCCTATAAATTGCGCCGTTTTTTATTAAGTCTGTTTTAATTTTATTTCAAGTAACATTTGTAAGACATTTATTCTTACATCTTTACCTTTGGTCTGAAAGTGAAGATTTTCCTCGAGACATATAAATTGAACTCTTATATGTTGAAAAAGTTTGCAAGTACACCTTGCAAACTTTTTTTATATCTGTAAACTTTTAATCGCTTTTGCATAATCATTTGAACCATACACATACGATCCTGCAACAACAATATCCACACCGGCTTCTTTTAGTAATGTTATATTTTTATCGCTGACACCACCATCAACTTGAATCAAACAATTTGGATTTCTTTTTTGAATCAACGCTTTTAACACTTTTGTTTTTTCAACAACCGAATCAATGAATTTTTGTCCACCAAATCCTGGATTCACTGACATCAATAAAACCATATCCAAATCTTCAAGCAAATACTCAATTGATTCAGGTGTCGAGTGAGGATTCAGTACAATGGCGGGTTTGATGCCCAAAGCTCTGAGTTTTTGAATCACCCGATGCGGATGTTTTTCACTCTCAATATGAAATGAGATATACTCAGGCTTTAAAGGGGCAAACAAATCAATAAAAAAACTGTTATTTTCGACCATTAAATGCACATCCAAAGGTTTTGTTGCCACCTTAGCTACACTTGAAACAACCACTGGACCAATCGTCATATTGGGTACAAAATGACCATCCATGACATCAACGTGTATCAAATCACAACCACCATCACAAATTGCTTTTATCTCTTCATTGAGTTTTCCAAAATCTGCTGATAGTATTGAAGGTGCTACTAACATATATTCCCTTTAACATTTTATTTGGGCGATTATATCATTTTATTGTTTATATTGCTAAATGACCATTTTCAACAAATCATCTTTAAAGCAATAACACAATACAATTACCAACATGAAACCCATAACAAAAATGCGATATTTACCCTTTCTTTTACTCCTTTTTATTTTCAACGGCTATGCCAATGAGACCTTGCTGAAGCAAGCATCACAATTAGAGAGTGAAGGTAAGTATAAAGAAGCCATGGAACTGTATAAACAAGTTGCCATAGAAAATACAACTCAAAAAAAACCATCAGATGATACCATTACTCAAAAACAAATTAAATTTTTAAAAGCTTCATTGGACCCTATAGAAGATAAAACAACCAATTCTACCATTGCACAAATATTGAGCTCCTCTTTTAATATCTATGCTTACAATGATAACTATTTTTTACCCTTAAGTCATGATATGAAAGCAAAAGCAGATCGAAAACAAAACGAATCAAAATTCCAAATCAGTATTAAAAAACCGATTTCATATGACTTTTTTGGATTAAATGAAACCATCAATTTTGGCTATACTCAAACCTCATGGTGGCAAACGTATGCTGACTCAATGCCTTTTAGAGAGTCCAACTATCGACCAGAAATTTTTATGGTTATTCCTACAAAATTGCTTGATAACACCCCATTTAAAGCCTATAAAATTGGTCTGTTGCATGAATCAAATGGACAAGGAGAGCTTAAGTCTCGTTCTTGGAATCGTATTTATGCAGAGGGGTATTTGCAACTCCATAATCTTTTTATCATTCCTAAAATTTGGTACCGACTGCCTGAAGAGGAAAAAAACGATGACAATCCCGATATTGAAGACTATTTGGGATATGGAGATTTGAGCTTTTTTTACGCCTACAAAGAGCACACTTTTAAACTTTTATTACGCGATAATATGAAGTTTGATGCAAACAATAAAGGGTATGCGGAACTCAATTGGACATTTCCTCTTCCAAACAGCAAAAATACTTTTGGCTTTGTACAGCTTTCAAGTGGATATGGGGACAGCTTAATTGATTACGACAAAGAGATCAATCGTATCAGTTTTGGAATCAGTCTTTCAAGATAAACGTTTGTGTTCAAAAAACCAATAAAATGAAAACATCAATCCCGGTGTTTTGGCTTTGCTTTCATCAAAAATAAATGATTTTGCTTCTTGAACCTTTAAAAAATACAACTCAATTTCTTCATCATGAATACCCCCACCCGTATGAATATTCATACTTTCATTAATGACAGCATAATAGAGATGTTGTTTTGCGCCACTTACCCCTACATTGGTATAAAAAGAAGTTATTTTAGAAATGGCATTTAACTCAACTTTATAGCCACACTCTTCATCAATCTCTTCTTGTACAATCACCTCTAAAGAAGCGTTTTTATCTACAATCCCCGCACACAATTCATACGTGAATGTTTGACTTTCATCGTTTAAATATACAGGGGGCCGAAACTGTTTAACCAGTAAAAATGAATCAAACTCTTCGTGATATAACAATACTGCGACACTGTCAAAACTTCTTACGGCTTCCCACGCTTTATCTTTTCCATTTTGGTTGTAAGTGATTTTTACAGGATGAACAAATTTTGTGTTCTCTAATGGATATGTCTTAAAATGAGTAATACGATTTTTCATATAAAAAAGTGCCTTTAATTATTCTTGTTAAGTCATTTTGTAATATACTCATATTCTAAATTATAAGTACACCAAAGGATAACATGATGAAACTTAAATATGCTGGTCCAAAACCAATTATTTCAGAGCATGGAGTTTCATTCAAAGATGGGAAAGAGGACAAGTATGTCTATTTAATTATTGCTGTTCAAATTCTGCAAGCCATTGATCATGAAAAATACACACAAAATCATTACAGTTATGACAGTACCACACAAAGAATCTCAGATGAAGATATGTTAGCAATCATTCATAAATATCATCCCGATTTAGAAGAAATTATGAACAAAGAGTTGGATGGGTATTTAATCCATTTGACCAATGAAATTGAAGATGTAAAAAACAGTACTCTACTTAACACACAAGAAAAAGATGTCTTTGTTAAAAATCTTGAAATTATGAAAGAGTATAAAATACAAAGAGCAAAAAATAAAATCTTCTATATGCACTGCATTAATACCATTGTTGAAGTAATCAAAAGACGAAAAATTAAGATGATTGAAACACCGTTTTATGAAAAGTTTTGGCACACATTACAGACGATTGAGGGGCATCTTGCTACATCGAAATCCGGACTGCTTTCTGAACTTAAAATCAAACACGATAACGATAAACTCGATGCACAACTGATTATTAAGAATAACTACTAAACTCTCTTTTGAAGTCATATTTGACCTCAAAAGATTTTAAAGCTTCTTATCTAAAATTATCAAAAACCAAAGGTGCTTTGAGTTCCAAACTCTTTAAGTGTCTCATGACTGCTTGTAAATCATCCAGATTTTTTCCAGTAACTCTTATTTCATCGCCTTGGTTAACAGCGGTTACTTTCAATTTTAAATTTTTTATCTCAGTTTGTATTGTTTTGGCTTCATCTTTTTCAATGCTGTCAACAATTTTATAGGTATATTTTCTGGTACCACCACTGGCATCCTCTTTTTTTATCTCTTCCAATGAATTGATTGAAATCCCTCGTTTATTCATTTTAGAGATTAAAACATCATAAATTGCTTCAACTTTATTATCACTGGCACTGACAAGCACGACAGATTTTGCAGCTTCATTGAATACAATATCTTTTGTAATGCCCTTAAAGTCATATCTGTTTTCGACCTCTTTTTGAGATTGGATAATTGCATTTTTCATCTCTTGCATATCTAATTTTGCAGAAATATCAAAATGATGTTCTTTTGCTTTTGCCATTAAAACTCCTAGTATAAAAAAATATTTAATACAATAACATAATTTCTCTTTAGGAGTTAAATAAAGGGTTGTATTATCATTTCTTTATAATAGAATACGCTAAAACAGACCAAGAAATAATCATTAAAGTTCCCCCAATGGGTGTAATTGCTCCCAACCATCTGATATCTAAAATCACCAATAAATACAGAGAAAATGAAAAAATCATCACCCCTAAAAACATTAAATTGCCTGCAATATTAATCAACTTTTTATCCTCATACAAATGGACGATAAAAGCAACAGCAAATAAACCTAAAGCGTGATAAAATTGGTACTCAACACCCGTATGAAAAACCGTGAGCATCTCAGGTGTTACAATACTTTTTAAACCATGAGCACCAAAAGCTCCAAAGCAGACTCCCAGTGCCATCAAAATTGCACCCAAAAAGAGAAACTTTTTTGTATAAATATGCATACTATTTCCTTGACTTTTTTGAAGTATAACAAAATAAACTTACAGCAAATATAATTATTTTAACAAATCACCTGGATCAATATTAAAAAGTTTTGCCAATTTATAAATATGTTCTAAATTAAAATGTTTTCCATATTTCATATTTTCACAATTTGAATAAAAAGCCACCGATGTTATGCCAATTTCCAGTGCTACTTCTAACTGTTTCATTCCTTTTTCTAATCTATTTCTTCTTATATTTTTTGATATTTTCACATAAAAATCTCTGATTTCACTCTCTGACGTATTCGAAAAGGAATATTTCATTTTTTCCCTATTTTATCCTATAGGATATTGTCTGCTTGTTACTATATAGTTATACTTGTTTTTTTTCTTTATTCTATAGGATAAATAGGATGAAAATAAGAAAATATTATAATTATTTTATGGTAAAAACAGAAAAGCAATGGGAATATTTAATATTCGACTTATTTTATATAAGTGTTCAACATTAAAGTGTTTCCCATTTGTAAAAGGTTCACAAGCAGAGACCAAACTTACTGATTTATAGCCCATTTCATAAGATAAATCTAACTGCGTTAACCCTTTTAGTGTTCTGTATTTTTTTACGTTTTGTCCTATTGTTTGATGTAACATTTCTATTTCAGCCGTTGTAAAATTAAACTTTGCCATTTAAAACCCACCATAGTATTATTTAAAGCTAAGTTTAGTTATTATATCATTTAAATTCAACCTACCATAGTAGGTTTAAAACTAATTAAGGAAATTAAGAATGAGGCAAGAGAAGTCATTTTTCCCCGACTATCATACAAAACAGATGAATGATACTTTTGCTTATTTTAATGAATTTATGAACAAGAGTCAGAGTACAAAGAGCTTTAATTTAAAAAAATGTATTGATAACTCCATTGATATACTTCGACCTTTACTTCAAAACAATCATATTATGGTATGTAGCAGTTGTCAAAACATAGATGTTTTCAGCTGTGAATCTGAAATGACACTTGCTTTATTGAACATTTTAAACAACTCTTTTTTTGAATTAACAAAAAATGAAACACAAAAAGAGAGATATATTCACATAGAGAGTAAACGCAGTGAAAACAACTCACTTAAAATAACCATTCAAGATACCAGAAAACTTGCTCCTGCTATAAGTCAGACAATTTTTGAACAATACGATAATACATATGAAAACAGAAACAGTTTTGACATGCGATTACTTATCTCAAAAAAGATTATTGAACAATCGTTAAAAGGCAAACTGGATGTTCAAATAGAACCGTTGGTTCTTAATGGTAAAAAAATTGATTCTTGTAAGTTTACTATTGAATTAATAGAAAGCTTTTTACAATAAAGGGTCCTTCTTGAAAGAAAATAACTCCTTAATCAAAAAACAATCAAAAATTTTGCATGCAGGTGAAGTAATGCAAAATATTATGCATCAGTGGAAACAACCTTTGTTTGCAATTTACACTCTCTCTTCAGGAACGTTGCTGAACTGTGAAATGGGCTTAGCCCATAAAGAAATGTACAAAGAAACACTTGAAACCATCAATGATAATGTCAAACATCTTATTACTACGATGAACTACTTTAACGATTTTTTGAATCATAAAAATGATAAAAAATTATTCAATCTCAAAGAGTGCATCCAAAATACTGTTAATCTCATTCAACCTCTTTTGAGTTCAAATAACATTGTCCTTAAAATCTCACATTGCAAATCCACAGAAATCCATGGTATAGAGATTGAACTCATGCAAGTATTCTTAAATATTATCAACAATGCCATTTATATTTTCACCCAAAATAGACTCTTAATCGAAAAATATATTTTCATTACAACAAAAATCAACCATAAAAAAATTGAAATTTCAATCAAAGACAATGCCGGTGGAATCAATCTTTCAAACCCAAATATTATTTTCGAGCCATACTTCAGTTCAAAAACTGCAGATATAGGTACAGGCATTGGTTTGTCAATGTCAAAAAAAATCATTGAAGAGCACCTTCATGGTAAATTGGAAGTCAAAAATGAGGAGTATATTATCAACAAACAAAGGTTTTGTGGTGCAAATTTTATCATCACATTAAACAAATAATCTATCCTATAGGAGCACTATATGTTAACTGGAATTAATACAAAGAAGAAACTTCTGCTTTTTCCTTCTTTATTCATCATTATTGTCATCGTAAGTGGTATTATCTTTAACCATTATAATACCCTCTCAAATGTCAGAGAAAAAGCTGCTTTAACTACTGAAAAATTTGTACAACAAGTTTTAAATGGAAGAATTGCAGCATATCAATTTTTAAGATTGCCCAATGATGCCAATGCTCAAAATGTCAGAGACAAATTTAATGCTCTGAATAAAAGTGTCTCATCTTTTGAAAAAGGGTTGACTCTTAAAAAAAATCAACTTTTATGTGAAGATATCATTGATTCATCAAAAAAATATATTGAATACTTTGACCAATTTTCTGCTTTAAGAATTGCAGATTTTAATCAAGGAATAAAAGATGAAAAAACAGAACTCAAACCTTTAGTGGCTGAAATGGTTAAAGTGGGATTAACCCTTGAATCAAAATTAAAAGAGATTAATATAAGTGCTTTAGAGTTAAAAGAAGATGCAACGGCATTACTCAATAACATATTAATTGCATTGGCCATTGTTTCTATTTTAATTTTTGTCATTATTTCGCTCTTAATATCAACCGTTATTGTTCAATCATTAAATAACTTCAAAACAGGGCTTCTCTCATTTTTTGCTTATTTAAACAGAGAAACAAATGAAACTGCCCTGCTTCAAGATAAAGGGAAAGATGAGTTTTCACAAATGGCACAAGTGGTCAATGCAAACATCATTCAAACTAAAAAAAATATAGATGAGGACAGAAAACTCATTGATGAAACCATAGCAGTATTGAGTGAGTTTGAACAAGGGGATTTAGTGCAACGATTGAATATGAATGTTTCAAACCCTGCCTTAATGGAATTAAAAAGTGTGCTCAATAAAATGGCAGACAATTTAGAAAACAATATAGATAATGTTTTACATATCATTGAAGAGTACTCCTCTTATCACTACTTAAATAAAATTGATACCAAACATTTAAAAGAACACCTTTTAAAATTGGCCACAGGAGTGAATACCTTAGGAGATTCCATTACGGGAATGCTTGTAGAGAATAAAATCAATGGATTGACTTTAGATGAGAGTTCAAATATTCTTTTAAAAAATGTGGATAAACTCAATGCCAGTTCAAATGAAGCGGCCTCATCTTTAGAAGAAACAGCAGCAGCTTTAGAGGAGATTACCAGCAATATCCGACACAACACCGACAACATTGCACAAATGTCCAATTTTTCAAATAATGTCACTGCCTCTGCAAATGAAGGTGAACAATTGGCCAATCAAACAACCGTGGCCATGGAAGAGATTAATGGACAAGTCACTGCAATCAGTGAAGCCATTACGGTTATTGATCAAATTGCATTTCAAACAAATATTCTGTCGTTGAATGCTGCTGTTGAAGCTGCTACTGCAGGGGAAGCGGGGAAAGGGTTTGCCGTAGTTGCCCAAGAGGTACGAAATTTGGCTTCACGAAGTGCAGAAGCTGCTGCTGAAATTAAATCATTGGTTGAAAATGCCACTTCAAAAGCCAATCATGGTAAAAATATTGCCGGTAATATGATTGAAGGATATAAAAAACTCAATGAAAATATCTCCAAAACAATCGGTCTGATTGCAGATATTGAAGGGGCTTCAAAAGAACAACTCTTAGGCATTGAACAAATCAATGATGCGGTCAATCAACTGGATCAACAAACACAACAAAATGCCATGGTAGCTTCACAAACACATGACGTGGCTGTTTTAACCGATGAGATAGCAAAACTCATTGTCAGCGATGCCGATGCCAAAGAGTTTAAAGGCAAATATGAAGCAAAAGCGAAAAACATGAATATGGATAAAAAAGAGAAGGATAAATCAACACAACAAAAAATTGAGTCTAAAAACACTCACAAATCTCAAAAGAGAAAAGAGTTCAAAGAAACGAAAGAATCTAAAGACAATTGGGAGAGCTTTTAAGCTCTCTGCTGTGTTTCAATCAGACACCTTTTAAAAGAACTTTCATCCAATTTGTTTTCTCTTTATCAAGAGTTGGTTTTGCCATTTTAAGATCTTTTATCTGTTCAGTAACGTCCTCTTCAAGTAATTCAGTTTTACTCAATTCATCCATGACCTCATCTGTAACTTCAACCTTTTTAGGCGCCTCTTTTTTAGCATGTACATTGTAGATATATTGTTGGTGTGGTTCAATTTCAATGGACTCATCAATTTCAAAATTTTGTGCTCGATTGATTAAATCTTCTTTATAAAACGTAACAAACTGTTGATAGGTATGAAAATCAACAAATTTTTGATGGCGACCTGGGAATTTTAACTTGTTGTACTCTACAAGCGTGTCATATTGTCGTCGTATATCATGAAAACCTTTTACAACAGCAGTAATGCTATCAATATCGCGTAAAAGAATATTCAAAGCAATAAACTGAGCATACTCTTGTGGGAAAAGTGTCGTAATGATTCTGACATAATTTCTCTTTTGAAGATTCTCACACCCCAATTCAATCAACTCTTTGATTTGATCTTGTACCGGTTTCAACTCTTCAAACCAACCAAGTATCAACTCTTTATTTTGTTTAATGAGTGCCTCAAAATGACCTCGTCCAAAGTAATTGCTCTTATTACTTTTAATCTTATTACTGATTGCATCTAATCTTTTCATTGACTCACCTTCTTACATGTAATAATTTTAAATATTATACTTGAGTTTTCTTAAATTCTCACTTGCTTCTAAGCAAGTTCTATAGTTATTTACAAAATAAAACTCCTTTTTTGAGCTTTTGTTTAAATATTTGTTATTTTCCCTTGTAAATGCTATAATCCGTTTTACATATATAAGCACTACAAGGAATACTTATCAAAACATTTGAATCATCAGAACTTTTGCCAGAAATTTTAAAAGCCATTAAAGAAGAAGGTTATGAAACCCCCACAGAAATACAAAAAAAAGCGATACCTATTATTCTAAAAAAAAGAGATGTTTTAGCAGCAGCTCAAAGTGGAACAGGTAAAACGGCTGCTTTTGTACTGCCCATTTTAGAAGATTTGGCACAACAAAAACGCATTGAAAACAAACGAGTTTTACGATGCCTTATACTTGTACCCACAAGAGAATTAGCAAGCCAAGTTGCAAGAAACATCTCATTTTACGCACGATATTTGGATATTGTACAAACAACAGCAGTAGGTGGTTTAAGTAACAAGTTACAAGCTGCAAAAATAGCAAAAGGGATAGATATTTTAGTCGCAACCCCAGGGAGACTGATTGATCATATTCAAAACAAAGCCATCGATTTAGCCAGCATTAATACTCTGGTACTGGATGAAGCCGATACGATGTTAGATATGGGATTTTTAGAAGAAATTGAAAAGATATTCCCTTTAGCAAGTTCAAACCGACAAATTATGATGTTCAGTGCAACACTGAATCAAAATGTCAAAAAACTGGCAAAAGAGTTCTTAAAAGACCCCGTAGTCATTGAAATTACACCGCAACGTTCAACCGTTAAAATCATAGATCAACAAATCATCAAAGTGGACTTCGAAAGAAAAGCCGAACTGCTTTCATATTTGATTGGTTCAAGAAACTGGACACAAGTTCTGGTTTTTGCCAATACCAAAGCAACTGTTGATTTGATTGTGGATACTCTCAACCTTGATGGTCTTCCAGCACTTGCCATTCATGGAGACATAAAACAACCAGCACGTGCACGTGCATTGCGAAAATTCAAAGATCAAGAGATTCGAGTACTTGTTGCGACTGATATTGCAGCACGGGGAATTGACATTGAAGGTTTACCTCATGTCATTAATTTTGATTTGCCTGATGGGCACAGTGATTATACCCACCGAATTGGAAGAACTGGACGAGCAGGAAATCCAGGTGTTGCAACAACTTTACTTTGTGTCAAAGAGTATAAAGAGATGATTGCCATAGAGAAAGAGTTGATTATCAATATTCCTCGTATGATGATTGAAGGGTTTGAATTAACAGAAAAAGAGCCCAGAGTAAAAAAAGTGGTGCATAAAAAACTCAGTGAAAAAAAAGGTTTAAGAGAGAAAAAACCCAAAGAGAAAATGCAACGAAGAGAAAACAAAGAGAAAAAAAGTAAAAAAACAACAAAAAGAGATGCCAATAGGAAATTTGGGAAAAGGTAGAAAACAACAATGGAAATGATATTAAATGAAAATGATATGGTTGTTGGTGCAACATTTGAGAATGGTACCATTCAAGACTATATTGATGAACATAATACCTATGGACTTGTGAGAATAAAAGAGAGTACCTGCAAATGGTTTTTGTTTAACAAAGACGAATCTGAGTTGGAGATACAAACACTGTATAAAAAAGTTATTTCAGATAAAAACCACTTTATTCAAGATGATTTTGGAGAAGAGATTGTACTGTTTGAAAAAACGGGAGAGGCTACATACAGTGATTTTATCAATCAAATCAATGCCTATTTGGATTATGGCTTGGAAAATATGTTCTAAGCCTTTTGCCTTTTCATCTGTTTTAATATTTCAAATGTTTTTGTAACATCGTACGTTGCACTATGATGTTTTGTTTCATCAAATGAAATACCATAAAAACAGCAAACTTCATCCAAAGTGGGATTTTTGATTCTCCCATTTTTATTAAGAGCTTGAACAATATGTTTATTCTCTTTCATGGTACAAAAATGATTTTGAAACGCAACAATCCCTCTTAAGTGCCGAAGTTCAAAACTGATATTGTGGGCAACCAACGTTTGTGATCCCTTACAAAACTCAATAAACTCTTCATCTTCTTTAAAGTAACTGGCATAAGAAGCACCTGCTCTTATTTTTAAAATCAACTCTGGCGTAAGTTTATGCACTTCATACGAGTATGGATTGACACTGTATCGAGAAAGATAGTAGCGATGAAACATATTTTTAACAACAAATTCATGATGAATCATCTCAATTTGAACCGCAGCAACCTCAATGACATCATGTTCATTTGTGGAGTTTGTTTCAAAATCTAAAATGATCATTAATCAACTCTTTTTTTTGACTCTTTTGTATCAAATGCAGCCGGTATACTGAAATGATACCCTTGTGAATATTCTATGCCCAATGCTTTTATTTTATCCCAAATCTCTTCACTGCTCACATACTCTGCAATGACTTTAATATTGGCCTCTTTGGCAAAATTTACAATACTTTTTACCAACAAATAAGAGGTTCTGTCTTCAAGAATTTTTTTAATGATATTTCCATCAATTTTGATATAATCCGTTTTAATTTCAGTTAGGTATATAAAGTTTGAATACCCACTTCCAAAATCATCAATAAAAATCTTATATCCTAAATTTTTCAACATCAAAAGGTTCTCTTTTGCATCAGAACAGGTAATAATATCTTCTGTTTCAATCAATTCTAACCCCAAACGATTGGCAATATTTTTATCCGTTGCATACTGTTTCAAAATACTTAAAATAGACTCATTGATAATATCTTGAGGATTTAAATTCACATTAATTTGTACAGTACTGTCTTCTAAAAGCCTTTTATAACAAATATCAAGAACACATTTAGTGATATTTCTTAAAATAAACGTTCCTTGTATAACAGGTAAAATTTTATCAGGAGTCACTACCTCTGAATTTGTGTCTATAATTCGCAAAAGAGCTTCATAATGAGATATGGCTTGTGTGTGTGTATCAACAATAGCTTGATAAAAACAGACCACTCTGTTCGCTTCCATCGCCTCTTTAATTTCATTAATAGACAGACATGAACTGCTGATATCCTCATGTTCATCATAAATTTCTATGGTGTTTCTTCCTTTATTTTTTGCATTATATAAAGCAATATCAGCCAATTTGAAAGCCTCTGAAAAAGTTCGTGATTTTTGTGGTACTAAATTGACTCCAATAGAAACAGTGACATCAATATAATCTTTTTTTGAAATATAGAACCGATTTTCTTGAATGTTTCTAAAAATTCTCTCTATAACATTAAGTGCACTTACATGTTCATCTCTTGTAACCTTTGCCAAAATAAGAAACTCTTCCCCACCGTATCGAATGATAATATCCTCTTTATTTCGAACCGTCAGTAAAATCGTATTGGCAACTTGTTTTAATATTTTATCGCCCACATCATGACCATACATGTCATTCACCTTTTTAAAATGGTCAATATCCAGTGTGGCTAAAATATAATCATTTAAATTGATAAAATCTTCTGATTCCTGCAGATAATTACGATTATATACATTTGTAAGTTTATCAATAAAAGCAGATTTTTTAACCGCACTGTACCGTACAGTTTGAATGATAAGAATAATTAAAAAAAGAGTGGTAACAAAAATAATTCCCAAGATACCATTTTTCATTACACTGATTATTTGATTAATATCCTCCACTTTTTTAATGGAAAAATCAATGGCCAAAATAAGTTGCACTTGATCTTCATATAAAATAGGGACCAAATAGGTAATAGAGAGTTCATGTAAAACAGTATGTCTTATGATTTGAGGCTCTTTATTCTCATAAATTTGAATCCACTCTTCGTTGTCTATATCAAATTTTTGATTGAGTACTGCTTTTTCAGATGGTTTTGAAGCATCTGCTAAAAACCTAAACACTCCCTTTTTATCTCGATAGAGTAAATAGGCATATTTTATATTTTTTGTCATCAAAATTTTAAGATGATTTTCTATGTTATCTTGCAATCTCACTTGCTGTTTAATATCTTCTATATAATTGGAACTGCCCTTTAACACATACTCAATGGATTGTGCATTGTTTTTAGCGATTGAAAAGACATCAGAAGTTGAGAGTTGAAGCATCTTATTTTCAATTTTATCTTCTAAACGTACGGTTCCATATAATAAAAGCATCAAAACAAAAGAGACTCCTGCAGTTAAGAGTATTAACTGCAAAGGGTTTTTAATAAAGAACTTGTTTCTCATTAAAAATCCTCAACAAACTGCTCATAGCTTTTGGGTAACTCTATGTGTTGATTTTCAAGCCTACTTTTAATAAACACAATATTGGGTCTGCTCTTATTCCAAAAAAATGCTCCAATGTATTTATCATCAGAGAGAAGTTTTTTATAATTATTGGTAAAAAAAAGTTTGCCTGCTTGAGCACATAACATTTTATCACCAACTGATTTTTTAATAAAAATAAAGTTAGAGCTGTCACAGTTATCCGTGACAATAAAATATCTTGAATAAACCTTTTTTTCCATCTCTGAAATATCAGGAATAAAAAGTCTGATCTCATCTTTTATAGAACTCTTGGCAATTTTTGCTATAATCTTTGCTTCAAGATCAATCTCTTTATCGTACTCATTAACTAAAAAAGTATATTGAGAGAAAGCACACGAGATAAAAACGAATAGAAGTATGATAGTTTTCATTAGAACAACCACTTCAATGTCATATTGACATTTCTTCCATAATCATCAAACGCAAAATCACTGTTTGTAGAAGCATCTATAAAGAGTGACTGAGTTGATTTGTCAAAAAGGTTTTCACCTTTTAAACTCACACTTAAATTCTTTGTTATATGGTATGTTGTTCCTAAACTGAAATCATAGGCTGCTGAGATCTTTAAATCATTGTAAGAGTAATCACTTTTGTAAATCAAAGAGCTAAAATATTCAAATTGGCCATACTCCCCCATGTATTTAAGATATCCACCCTTTTTTGAATTATTGGCGGCTTCACTTAATGTACTGACATAATAATTCAAATGAAATTTATCTTGCGATGAAAATGTATACTCATAATCTAAAATCAGACCATCTGTTTTAATTGTATGATCAACATTGACAAATCCAACTGGGGCTAAATAGATAAAATCTTTGATATTAACATGATCATATGTCAAACCAATTTTAGATTTATCGGTTGCAAAAACCGCTTCAATGGTATAAAATTCATACTTCTGCTCTTTTAAATTCTTATTCGTAGGCAAAGCAAAATCGATATTATAAAAGTGTTGAGGAACCGTTGTTTGAGTATAAAAACTTTTTAATCCAAAGTTCTCAAGTGGGGTATAAATTGTCCCCACTCTGTAAAGTTGGGTCGTTGTATCTTTTAAGAAACCACTTCGCTTGTATTGGTCAATTTTTGCATTTCCTATGAGAATTAGATCATCGGCAACTTTATAATCATCTTGCAATAACAAGGAACGAACACTCTCTTTATCAAAATCATTATACGCACCTACATTGATAAATGTACCAGAGTTCACAATGCTTCTGCTTTTGACATCATATTTTTTATTTTCAAAACTTAACGCGGTTAAAAGAGTATTTTTACCATATTGAAATGTTTTTGAAAGATAAGCATTAATTTTAGTAAACTCTAAATCTTCATTAAATTGTGTTATGTTGTTATATGCAGAAAATCCAAAAGGAATCAAAGCGATTTTTTCACTGTTCGTTTCACTGTACTTTCTCTTGTTTTGCTCTATTGATACAATACCTTTCACTGAATTATCTTGTGAAAAATATTTACTGACTGTTAAAAAGTAATCTTTAGATGTGATTTCTCCATCATCTGGAGCGACATCTTTAGATAAACCCATATAGTTATCTTTCGTTAGATCCGTATATCCAAAGTTGATGTTTGTAGAATCATTTTTTACATCTAAAAACAGATACCTTCTCTCCCCACTGTTATACAATTTTTTATTTTTGTAATAACTTTCATCTTCTGTCTTGGTCTTATTTAAATAAATCAAATAAGACCAATCATTTACAAGCAAAGAAGAGTATGTCACTCCAAACGAGTTTGAACCCTCATTTGAGAGTGTCGAAGTAACTTTCCCCCCATTGACTTTTGTGGCTTCTTTGGTATAAAGTCGGATAAAATAGATACCGCTGTCATTGCCCAAGGCAAATGAACTCTCTCCATAATAGATCTCCACATGGTCAATAAAATCCAAAGGCAAATCACCCCAATTAATAAAAGGAGATTTGGTATGTACAGAACTTATTTCATGGTCATTGATAAAAAATCTGAAAAATCCACTCACCATGGTTTTACTGCCAGCAACAGAAGGATTACTTACACCATATCGATTTTTATTGAGAGTAAATAAAGGGAGTTCTTTTAAAATATCGCTGAGTTTATTATACTGCATCAATCGTATCTCTTTTTGTGAATAGATAAAAACGTGCCCCAATTTTTCATCTACCGTTTGCAAAGAGTTCTCAGTTGTAGTCTCATATTCATTCAGCAGTGATTCTAATGTATCTGAAAAGAGTGTTGAAAAAAGCAAACAAAAGAGTAGTAATATTTTCATTTGATACCTAGATTTTAAATATATTTTTTGCAATGAATAAAGCGCCTATTATAACCAATTTTCTTTTAATTTATTAATTTCTTATGTCACTTAATAATAATTTTTAAGAAATGTTTTTAGTTGCACTATATGCAACCCAAAAAAACTAATCAAAAAATAAATTTTAAATTAAAAATTAATGATATATGATTGAACAGATCAAAAAAGGAGATAACATGTCAAAAAAAATATTGATTATTGCAGGAGATTTTGTTGAAGATTATGAAATGATGGTTCCATTTCAATGCCTTTTAATGCTTGGTCATACCGTTGATGTTGTTTGCCCTGATAAAAAAGCAGGTGATCAAATCAAAACAGCCATTCACGATTTTGAAGGGGATCAAACATACACAGAAAAACCTGGACACAATTTTACGCTCAATGCCAGTTTTGATAAAATTGATGAAAACAGTTATGATGCTTTACTCATTCCAGGAGGAAGAGCACCTGAATATATTCGGCTCAATCAGAAAGTTTTAGCAATGGTTCAGAATTTTAACAGTAAAAACAAACCCATTGCCTCTGTGTGTCATGGCGTACAAGTTTTGGTTGCAGCAGGCATTGTCAAAGGCAGAACTTGCTCTTGTTATCCCGCTTGTTCACCTGATTTAACCACCAATGGCGGAACTTGGGCAGATATTGGTTTTGAAGATGCCATCGTTGATGGCAATTTAGTCACAGCTGCTGCTTGGCCTGCTCATCCAAAATGGCTAGCAAAATTTAACGAACTTTTAAATAAATAGAAGTAAGAACGTTCTTCTATTTGGTATAATAACTCAAAAAAGAGTTATTATGCCATCCATTAAATCACTCTCTAAAGGTTTGCAAGTTTATAAAACCATTGTAGCTTACGATAAACCCATTTACGCCAAGCAATTATGCGAAAAACTGAACATTGAAAAAAGCACCATGTCCAGACTTTTAAAAACACTGTTAGATGAAGGTTTTATCAGCTATTTAGAAAACTCTCATACCCTCATTGCCACACCAATTCATGCAAAAGCAGAGAAAAAAACAAAAATAGAACTCATTGTACAAAAAACAACAACCCTTTTGAACGAAATACATACACAAACCAATGAGTGTGCCTACCTTGGAATTTTTGATAACTACAAAGTGCTCTATCTCAACCAAGTTGATAACTCTAATAGAATCATAAAAACTCGAAATAATATTGGACTTCAAGCCCCTTTACACACCAATGCCTTAGGTAAATCAATTTTGGCATTTGGAAATTACGATATTGAAAAAATCAAATTAAATCCGTATACCGCTAATACCATTACTGATATAAAAAAACTGAAAAAAAGTCTCAATGAAGTCAGAGAAAATGGTTATGCCATCGACGATAAAGAGTATCAAGATGCCATGCGATGTGTTGCTGTGCCTTTGTTTAATCATGAAAACATACTCATTGCTTCTGTTGGAATTTCAGGAACAAAAGAGCGATTAACCCTAGAAAAGTCAAAAGAATTTGGCAAAATACTCTCAGATATTGTTAACGGCTACACCATTGTTGTATAAATCTCTTTTTTAAAAAAACAACTCAATTTATGTTGATTATTCTTTTAAATCCACTTCCCAAAAGAAATCTATCCATGCAGGTGCCTCTTTAACACTGAAATCAGGTTGTAACACTGCCGTTGTTTTATAAAAAAGTGTGGCCAATTTAAACTCAACATGAGGGAATTTCTCTTTTAAAATTCTAAAAATTTCACGCATGGTTTCACCACTGTCTACAATATCATCCAGTATCAAAACCTTTGATGCATCACTTAAATCGGGAATATTAAAAATATTAAAGGTATCTAATTTTTTGGTGCCTTCATAATGAATTGAATTTAACGTAACTACATTTCTAATATCCAATGCCTCTCCCATAAAATGTCCCAATGTCAAACCACCTCTTGAAATGGCAAGCAGAACATCGCAATCATACTCTTTACAACGGTTTATTAGTGTTTTGGTGTCTTCTAAAAACTCACGGTATGAGTAGTAATATTTTTCCATATAAAATTTATCCTTGTAATATAAAAACTAAAAAACTGATTAACGTAATAGCCATGATACCAATGTTTAAATCACTGTACTCTTTTTTTGTAACTTTAATAAACGTATAAACAATAAATCCTGCTGCAATTCCATTGGTAATGGAGAACGTTAAGGGCATCATTAAGACAATGAAAAACGTCCCTGCACTTGTTGCAAAATCCATATCGACAAAATTGATTTTCCCAAGTTCAGTAAACATCAATACCCCAACAACAACCAAAACTGGATAAATAGCATTAGAGGGTATGGCTTTAAACAATGGAAGCATAAACAGCGTAGTTAAAAAAAACAGTGCAGTAAATACCGCCGTTAAACCTGTTCTTCCTCCCGCTTCTACCCCACTTGCACTCTCAACAAAACTGGTTGTTGTTGAAACCCCAAGTAGACTTCCTGCTACCGTGGCAATGGCATCGGCTTCAAGTGTTTTTTGCAAACTTTTATCATCTTTATTTTTTTCATCTTGAAATAAATTGGCTCTTGCGCCAACTCCAGTAAGTGTTCCTAACGTATCAAACATATCGGTAATTAAAAACGTAATAATAATAGGCAACAAAGAGAGACTTAATGCACTTACAATATCCAGTTCTAAAAGAATAGGTGAAATGGAAGCGGGCATACTAAAAACTTCTTTAGGCACTTGCCCTATTCCAAAAATCCAACCAAGAATTGAAGTGATGGCAATGGAGATAATAAATGCCCCTTTAATTTTATGTGAATGGAAAACAAATGCCAATATAAGACCAATGAGCCCTAAAAAGACATTCGGATTTGAAAAATCACCCAACTTCACTAAAGTGGCGTCACTCGCAACAATCATGCCCATTTGTTTGAGTCCAATAAACGCAATAAAAGTACCAATCCCAGCACTGATAGCCCGTCTTAAATTTAAAGGAATTGAGGTCATTATCCAAATTCTAAAATTGGTAAAAGAGAGTATGACAAAAATAATTCCCGATAAAAACACAATTCCTAAAGCTGTTTGCCAAGGTATTTTCATACCCAAAACCAAACCGTATGAGAAATACGCATTTAATCCCATTCCTACACTCATGGCAATGGGTGTATTTGACCATAACCCACTAAACAGTGTTGCAAGAACCGTAATAATTGCTGTTGCAGTTACGACTGCCTCCATAGGAAGTCCCGCATCTGAAAGAATAAAACCATTCACTGGAACAATATATAACATGGTTAAAAAAGTGGTAAATCCTGCCGTGAGTTCTGTTTTAACATTGGTATGGTGCATTTTTAATTTAAAGTAGCCCAAAGTTACTCCTTGGTGTGAAAATTATCGGTATTTTACACAAAAATATATAAATACTGGATTGTTTTATCTTCAAATAAGTATTAACACACCATAATACCTCTGAAAAATAATTGATAAGAAGTACAGATGAATATAACAAACGATTGTGTCAAATGCATTGTTGGTCAAATCGATAAAGCCATTGTCCATTTAAATTTGGATGAAACAAAAGCCAAAGAGATACAAGCTGAAGTATTAAAACGTTCTGCCACTTTTTCGTTTGAACATACCCCACCTTATGTGGCACGAGATGTTTATGAATACTTAGCTGAACAGACAGGATTAAAAGATCCTTTGGAGTCAATCAAACAAGATTCCATTCAAAATGCCCTAAAACATGTCCCTTATATTGAAAAAAGAATTCGACAAGCCGATGATAAACTGCTCACTGCCATTAAAGCATCCGTTGCTGGAAATGTGATTGACTTTGGTGCCAAAGAGCAATTCAGTTTAGAAGAGGAGATTAACAAAGTATTTCATACCTCTTTTGCCATTGACGATTATAAAAAATTGGCAAAACAGATTGAACAAAAAAACAGTATTTTAATCCTAGCAGACAATGCAGGAGAGAATGTCTTTGATAAAATCCTCATAAAAATGATTACCCGACTCTATCCTCACAAAAAAATCACTTATGCTACACGAGGTAAACCCATTATCAATGATATTACTACAAAAGAAGCGCTTCAAATTGGTATTGACCAATTTGCACAAGTCATCAGTACAGGAGTAGATACACCAGGATTAGAACTGAGTCGTACGACAACTACGTTCCGAGATATTTTTGAGAAAGCCGAATTGATTATATCAAAAGGAATGGGAAATTTTGAGTGCTTAGAAAGTTTAAACGAGAAAAAAATTTTCTTTTTATTTAAAGTCAAATGTAATGTTGTGGCCAAAACAATTAAAAAAGAGATTGGTGATATTATCCTCAAACAGGGCTAAATCATATCTCTTCAAAAATGATATTATCCACTAAAGCCAAAGCCTTTTTGGCTTTGGCTTTAGAATTAATGGTCCAACAAAGCAGAGGGATTCGCATAAAATGACAAATTTTTACAATATCTGTTTTCAATAAGAGATAATCCAAAGCCACAAAATGCGGTTTACATGTTAAATAAGCCATCAAAAATTTGAAGATAATTTTTACAGAAGAGCTCTTCTCATCACCAAAAATCAAACCTCTTACAAAATGTGGTCTGTTGTTTTTAAACCAAGCCATGCTTTTCGCATTAAAAGATTGAATCGCAAATAAACCTTCATAACCATCCAAAATATTTGCAATAATATACTCAAACTCTTCATCCGTTTTTTCATTTTTAATTTCAATCAGAAGAGGAACTTGCCCTTTAATCTCTTTTAATACATCACGAAACAGTGGAATTTCATCTTCTGTATTTAAAAGTTTTAATGTTTTTAAACTATCATAAGAGCTTTGATTGATATTCATACTTTTTGAGGTCATTCTTTTGGTATTGTCATCATGAAAGACGATGACTTGTTTGTCTTTGGTCAATTGAATATCTAACTCAATGCCATAATTCCCCTCTACGGCTTTAGCAAAAGCACTTAAAGAGTTTTCACAGGCATCAATATCATGTAAACCTCTATGAGCAATGGGTTTTTTAAACAACCACTTCATCGCCGATTTTTTATACCTTAGACTCAAAATTAACCTCATACACTATTCTTAAAGAAAAAATCTCTGTTTTTCTCTCAAATATTCTTTATAATTTCATATATTACCATATTAAACGATACATATGTAACTAGTCTTTAATTAAAATTATATAATTTATATAATTTTTAAGTATTATAACTTTATAATGTATCAGAGAAAAGTAGGAAAACAATGAAAAATATTTTATGTATATGCTCAAATCCTGACGATGCCATAAATTTTGAAACACTCAAACAATATTTTACGGAATACCATTATGATATTGTCAAAACATTTAATGAAGTAAGTGCTCTGTTTACTTCAAAAAGTTATGAAGTGGTTGTAATTGATTTTACAAAACCCGAAGGCAAAGAGATTTTAGATTTTATCATGAGTAAAAATGATAAACAAAAAATTATTACCATGAGCGAAAATCTTGAATGCAGTGTGGTTGAGGGGTGCAATCATTGTTTTACTCAGTATAACAGAAGAAGAATTCTTCAACCAATAAAACTCAAAGAATTGATTTCTACCATTAAAAATTTTGATGAAATTGCGTGCAGCTATAAAAATCAATTTTCAAATATCATCAATATCTTAGATAAAATAATCTCAGGATACAGCTGCTTTGAATATGACTGCGTAAACCAAGTTATCAGCCCAAAAGAGAGCAGTTTTGGAAGCAGTATCATACAAGAACTCATCGAAATAACCAAACTGTTAACGGAAAAAAATATCTGCTTTTCTGTGGATAAAAATTTCAGTATCAGTATCATTAATGAGAATAACGAATGAAAAAAACAAAATTTATAGTCAAAAATAAAATTTATATTTTCTCAATAATACTCTTCATCTTGCTTAATGTCTCTTTTTATAATTTAACAAAATACTATTCATTGTATAAAACACAAGAGAGAATAGAAGACTTTTTATTGAATGTAAAAGCCTTAAGAAATTTTGTCAGCCATGGCCAAAAAAATGCAATCTATGATTTACAAAAAGAAAACCTCTTAGATGATACATTTTTTAATCCGGCATTGATGTCTTCAACATATATTGCCACACGAGTCAATGAAGAGTATAATGAGCTTCTAAAAAGTATCAATCGTCCTCCTGTAAAGATAAGATTTTCAAGTACAAATCCCAGAAACCCCAACAATAAATCAAATGATTTTGAAAGCAACTTATTGGAACAATTTAATAAAAAAGAGATTTCATCTTTTCAAACAATTGTCAAAACAGAATATGGGGATGCCCTATATTATGCCAAACCAACAAAAATCACTACCGATGAGTGTATGCGTTGTCACTCTGATCCTAAAATTGCACCAATAGGTTTGGTCAAGATGTATGGTGACACAGCAGGTTTTTATGAACATAAAGGCGATATAAGAGCCATGTTATCAACACTTTATCCCATGGAACCAGAGTACAGAGACTCATTTGTTCTTTTTTTAATATTATTGGCATCTTCGTCTATTATTTTTCTATTTATCATCATTTTTTTCAATAAATATAATAAAATTTTACATAAAAACAATGCGTTATTAAAAGAGCGAATTGCATTTGAAGTTGCAAATAATCAAGAGAAAGATGGACTCATGTTTCAGCAGTCAAAAATGGCATCTATGGGAGAGATGATTGAAAACATCACACACCAATGGAAACAGCCACTCTCTGCAATGCTGACACAATCTACGGGAACACTTTTACAAAAAGAGTTGGGCATTGCAGATGAAAAAGCCTATCTTCAAGCATTGGAAACCGTTGTAAAAAATGTCAATTACCTCTCTTCTACTATTGATTTTTTCAGAGATTTTTTTCATGAAGACCGAGAAGAAAAAACCATTAATCTTAGAGCTCTCATGGAGAGAACAACCAATATTATTACCTCAAGCATTAAAAAACATAAAGTGGATTTAGAAAACAACATTGATGACACGATTGAATTTAGATCCTATGAAAATGAGTTAATACAAGTTTTCCTCAATATCATCAATAACTCTAAAGATGCTCTTGTCAAAAATAACGTAGAACCGCCACGGTATGTCTTAATCGATGCCGTGGACACTCCTGAGTATGTTACCATTACTATTATTGACAACGCAGGAGGAATAGATGAATCCATGTTAGATAAAATATTTGACCAATACTTCACGACCAAAGAAAAAGGGGAAGGTACAGGCATTGGTCTTTATATGTCTAAAGAGATTGTTGAAAAACATCTTCATGGAAAACTCAAAGTGGAGAATATTCATTTTACACACAAGAACACACCATGTATTGGAGCAAAATTTATCATTACGCTGTTCAAAAAGAGTGAGTCAGCTCTTTAATATATCTCATCTTTTTTTATCAACAATCAAAATATCTACTCCTAAAAAAAGATGAGATTTGTGATGCCATATCTCTTTTCTCTGACGAAACAATGTTTTCATTCATAGCTTTTTAATGAATTGTTAATGCTTTAAATAATACCATTAAAGTGTAGAGTATAAATTGAATAAGGATATATATGAATCAGTATAGAAATCTATCCATCATCTCTCTTTTTTTACTTTTCATTATCATTGATACACTGCTCATTGGATACATTAATAAAGTCAAAGAACAACACTTAAACTTTTTATCTTCAAGCAGTGAAAAAGAAGCTGTAACCCTTTTTGATAATATTTCCATATCAAGAGCATGGAATTCAAATTTTGATGGTGTATATGTAAAACAAACAGGCAATTTACAACCAAACCCATACTTACCAAATAATCATATTTACTCAAAAGAGAATGAATTACTGATTAAGATAAATCATGCATGGATGACTCGACAACTCTCTGAACTATCGAAGTTAACAAATAAACATACTTTCAAACTCACCAGTTTAAATCCCATCAATCCTAACAATAAACCATCAGCTTTTGATGTAAAAGCATTAAACTATTTTGAAAAAAATCCCAATAAGCTTTATTATACCCAACGAGCAAAAGATTATTCAAATCTGAATTTTATGGGTGTATTAAAATCTGATAATTCATGTATGCAATGCCATGTAACACAAAACTATAAAGAGGGAGATATCGTTGGTGGAATCAGCATTACACTACCGCTAGAAGAGTATCAAATACAATACCGTGATATTCTCAACAATCACCAAAGAATGATTTTTATTGTTGTTTTCATTTCAATTTTACTGTTTATTGCTATTTTGATTGTTATTCATCTGTTTTTTAAAACCCATTTGCAACTTAAAGAAAATGTTAACCAATTGGAACAGTTAACACAAGACAATGACACTTTAATTATCCGATATAAATATGCCATCGAAGGAAGTCAAAGTGGGATTTGGGATTGGGATTTAGTCAAAGATGAGATTTATTTTGATGAAAATTGGAAAAAAATGCTCGGATATGAAACCCATGAATTAAAAAACGATTTTAAAGAGTGGGATTTACGCGTTCATCCGGACGATAAAGATAAAGCCATCCAAGATATAGTAGAGAACCAACAGCATAAAACAGATTTTTATTTAAATGTACACCGATTACGACATAAAGATGGCCATTGGGTATGGATATTAGATAGGGGTAAAACCTATTTTAATGAGCAAAACCAAGCGACTCGAATGGTAGGATTTCATACAGACATCACTCAATTTAAAGAGTTAGAAATAGATTTATATGAGAAAGAACAAAATTTAATGAATGCGCAAAGAATTGCACATATGGGACATTGGAGATACAATGCAACCAATGACTCTTTTTTCATCTCCCGAGCATTATATACAATATTGGGCATTAAAGATACAATTAAAATAAATTCTTATCGGGATCTTTCAGTATTGGTTCACAGTGATGATTTAAATGATTTCCTCAACAAACATCATGAAGCCATTAATCATAGAAAGAAAACTTCATTACAGTATAAAATCATCAATCCAATAACAAAAAAAATACATTACATTGAAGAGCACATCTCCTTTTTTCATGATACAAGAATAAATGAAGAGAATTTTATGGGAACAATGCAAGACATTACTTCCATAAAAAATATTGAAAAAGAGTTAGAACTCTTTAAACAAATTATTGATGATTCACCCATATCAATTCTTATTACCGATGCTAAAGCAAATATTATATATGCCAATAAATATTTTACAAAAGTTTCTGGCTACACAAAAGATGAAATTGTGGGGAAGAATCCAAGAGTTTTAAACTCAGGAGAGACCTCTTTACAAGAGTATAAACAGATGTGGGAAACGCTACAAAATAAACAAAACTGGAGTGGCGTATTTAAAAACTTAACTAAAAACAAAGAGGCCTATTGGGAATCGGCATTGATTATTCCCATTATTAATGAAAATGAACAAATTACAAATTATTTAGGCATAAAAAGGGAAATCACCAAAGAGATTTATTTGCAAAAAGAGCTCAAAGAGAAAGAAGACTTAATGTTAATTCAATCTAAAAATGCAGCCATGGGAGAAATGATCAGCATGATTGCACACCAATGGAGACAACCCATTACGATAATTTCTATGATTGCAAACAATATACTTGCCGATGTAGAATTGGAAATATTTGACACTGTAAATGCAAAAAATGCTGCCATTGAATTGAGTAAACAAACCCAATACCTCTCTCAAACCATTGAGGATTTTAGAAACTTCTTTAAACAAGACAAACTCCCTGAAGAGACTGATTTTAATGAAATATTTTCAGATATCAGCTCGATTATATCGGCTTCTTTGAAAAACAATAATATTGAATTTTCTACAAACTATGATGAATCCATCCGATGTAAAACCTATAAAAGAGATATTGAACAAATTCTCATAAATTTAATTAAAAATTCAAAAGAAGCCTTTCTTGATGCGAACCAATCACAGAATCAATATATTAAAATAGACGTTCAAGAAGAAGCAGATTTCATCAGTATTAAAGTGTATGATAATGCAGGAGGCATAGAAAAAGAGACTTTAGAAAAAATATTCAATCCCTATTTTACAACCAAAGAGGCACAAAATGGAACAGGATTGGGATTGTATATGTCAAAAACCATTGCACAAAAACATCTAAAAGGTAACCTTACCGCAAGGAATTATGACCAAGGGGTAATGTTTGAATTGACGTTACAGAAGTTTCTTTAAGAACCCCGTCTCCTCTTTTTCTTCTTTTTTATTTTTTCTAATGTTTTTAATGGTATCTTGCAAATCAATTATTGCATGTCTTTGTTCGGTAAGTTTTTCTTCTAACTTTGCAATCTCTTTATTTTTAAGGTGTTTATCTTCTTCAAGATTTTTAATACTCTCTTTATTCATTTGAATGATTTTAAGTGCTTGTTTGTATGATTCTGCAATCTTTTGGACATTGACATTATTGATGGCCAATACTTTATCATGATGCTCTTTGAGTTGTCTTATTTCATCTTCATAATGGCTAATTTGTGTATTTAATTGATAATGTTTTTGTTTGTCTTCATTTGAATGATTTTTTAAAAAAGAGTCTTCATCTTGTAAGAGTGCAATTTCATTTTCTAACTCTCTGATTCTTTGTTTATAACTGTAATTTTCTTTCCGGAACACTTGGTAATTTCCCATAACTTGCCGTTTAAATTCTCGTTTTTCAAGCTCATGATCCGTAGTTAAGAATCGAATTCCCATATACTCTTTTATGGTTGCATTATCATTTTCAAACAAAGGAATTATGGTTGCATGCACATAATAGGGTTCACCATTTTTGGCTCGGTTTTTAATATTACCTTCCCATTGTTGACCATTTTGAATCGTTTTCCACAACTCTTTGAATAACTCTTTTGGTACATCAGGATGTCGTATGATATTTTGATTTTTCCCAATGAGTTCCTCTCTTGAATATCCAGAAATTTCACAAAAGAAATCATTGACAAAAGTAATATCTCCTTTTAAATCCGTTTTAGAAACAATCGCAACTTTATCTAGGGCATTGGTATAATGGTTAAGTTCAATGTTTTTTGAATGTAAGCTTTCAAGCAGTTCATCAATATTTTTAAGATAAGTATCATTGTTTTTAAATGCTTTTATTTTTTTGGCAATTTTATGAAGTAAATTGTTCATATCTTCATAATTGACAGGTTTAATAATGTATCCGTCAATACCCAATCGAATGGATGTTAAGAAATTTTCCATTTCTGAATAGGCTGAAATGATAATAATATTTTGATTATTATTGAGTTGTTTAATTTCACGCGCCATATCTAAGCCATTCATTTTTGGCATTTTTATATCGGTAATAACTAAATCACAAGGGTTGCTTTTATATAAGGCTAAACCCGCTTCACCATCTGGAGCAGAGATGACTTCTTTGAAAAATTTTGAGAGATAATTGATCATTGTATTTGCTATGTTAGTATCGTCTTCAACATACAGTACTGTTAAATCAAACCCAAGTTCTTGTAGCTCTTTTAGACTTTCCATTTTTATGCCTTAAAACTGATAATGTAAAGTATAACAAAAAAGGATTAATCTTTGTATAATCTTCATAATAAAAATCTATTATATTCTCATTTAATTGTGATTTATGTATCATATAACATCAAAGATATTAGGATTACTATGTCGAAACTCTTATTTCTCCTTTTTTGCATAACATCCCTGCTCTTTTCTTCAACCATGTTTGATAACAGCCTACACAACAAAACCATAAAGTCAGCTTCTGAACTGGACTATCCCCCTTTCTCAATTGTTTTAGACAATAAGCAAGCTTCAGGCTTTTCTGTTGAGTTACTAACCAAAACCATCAACATTATGGGAGGAGAAGTCTCTTTTTATGTGGAGACTTGGGCAAATATAAAAAAAGATTTAAAAGAGAAAAAAATTGATGTACTCCCAGTAGTAGGAAGAACCCTTGAAAGAGAACAATATTTTGATTTTACAACACCCTATTTGGTTATGCATGGAGCCATTTTTATAAGAGATACCCAATCTGATATTAAAAATTTAGCGGATTTAAAACATAAAACCATCGCTACAATGAAAGGGGACAATGCACAAGAGTATGCACAAAAAAATAAAATTGCTCAAACCATAAAGACTTTTGACAGCTTTGAACTGGCCTTTAAAGCACTCAATGAAGGAGAAGCAGATGCGGTAATCGTTCAACGGCTAGTGGGAGTTAAATTAATTCAACAACTTAAACTTAAACATATAAAAATGGTGAATTATGTCTTAGAAAATTTTAAACAGGATTTCAGTTTTGCTGTTGTTAAAGGAGATACAAAACTTCTTGCGCTTTTAAATGAAGGACTTGCACTTTTAAAAGCCAATGGAGAGTATGAAGAACTCTATAAAAAATGGTTCCAAGAAGAGAGTAACCCAATAAATCGGGATTATCTGTTTATTTTAATTGGCTTGGTGACTTTTTTCTTTATAGTCTCTATCTTATTTTATCTTTGGAATCGATCTTTACAAAAATTGGTTAATTTAAAAACAAGTGAACTGACCACTCTTAATAAATCTCTTGAACATAAAATAGAAATTGCAATTAAAGAAATAGAAGAAAAAAACAGTGACTTTAAAAAAATTATAGAACTCACCCCCTGCCCAATAATGCTTCACAATGAAGATGGGAACGTCATTTTAATGAATAAAGCTTGGTGTGAATTGTCAGGATTTGAGCCTCATGAGATACAAACAATTCAAGATTGGATTAATCATACATACATTGATGAAGTAAAAAAAAGCAGCGTTAAAGCACATATTCAATCCCTCTATTCTCTTGAAAGCTCAATCAATGAAGGTGAATTTTCATTTATCAATAAAGATAAAGCTTTACTCATTTGGAGTTTTTCATCGGCTCCATTTGGTATCATAAATGGCAAAAAAGTTATTGTAACATCGGCAATGGATATTACTGAACTTAAAAAAGCAGATGAACTGATGATAGCGCAATCCAGAACGGCTGCCATGGGTGAAATGCTCAGTATGATTGCCCATCAATGGAGACAACCTCTCTCTATTATATCCATGAATGTGAATAATACGTTATTGGATTTGGAACTGGATAAGATGAACAAAAAGAGTTTAGAAGAGAATTTAAACTCTACACTATTTCAAGTACAACATCTTTCAAAAACCATTGATGACTTTAAAGACTTTTTCAAACCCAATAAAGAGAAAGATGAAGTCTCACTTGAAACCATTTTCAAAGATTCAATACAATTTGTTAGCAAAAGTTTAGAAAATCATAATATTCAATTGTCAATGAATTGCAAAACAGAAAAAAAAGTATCTCTGTATTCAAGAGAAATCATACAAGTTTTTATTAACATTTTAAATAACGCCAAAGATGCTTTAAATGAAAAAAATCCTTCAGATAAAAAAATCATGGTTTCAATATTTGAAATAAAAAATTTCATCCGAATAGAGATTTGCAATAATGGAAATTGTATCAAAGAAGAAAATCTCTCGAAAATATTCAATCCTTATTTCTCTACAAAAGACCAAAAAAATGGAACGGGATTGGGTTTATATATCTCAAAAATGATCATTGAAAAACATATGAAAGGTCAAATTTATGCAAAAAATAGAGAAGATGGTGTCTGTTTTCTTATTGATTTACCCATTTAGCCTATTGCTAAGAGGCAATTAATGGTGTAGTTAATTCTCAATACATTCAGATAACTTCAATAATATTTCATGAAAATCTAAAGGTTTATGAATATATCCCAATACATCTAATGCGTTCATTTTTGTTATATATTTCTCATCAGTATACGCAGTAACAATAATAATTTTTTGTTGAGTATTTAATGTTTTAATGTGTTCAATAAGTTCAAACCCATCCATTTTAGGCATTTGAATATCGGTAATAACAATATCATAATTGTTTGTTTTGTACAATTCAAGGGCTTCAATTCCATTCGTAGCTTTATCAACTTTTAAAAAAAGTTTTTCTAAAAATAGAACACTTTGGTTTAACAATTCAATTTCATCTTCAACAAAAAGAATGGATAAATTTTGAGTGGCATCTTTTAATTTAATTAAATCTGTCATGTCATAGTCTACTTTAAATATTAAATTTTATGGATATATGAACAAGTAATTGTATCTAAATTAAGATAATATAATCTGTATTCACTTTTGGATTTTTATTCAAGTAAGATAAAAGTAAGTAAAAAACCAACAAATGGCAGAGAGCGGGGGATTCGAACCCCCGGAGGCGTTAACCTCGCCGGTTTTCAAAACCGGTACATTCGACCAACTCTGTCAGCTCTCTTTGTATTTTGTCATTGTAAGATTGAATAATATGGAGCTGGTGAAGGGAGTCGAACCCCCGACCTGCTGATTACAAATCAGCTGCTCTAGCCAACTGAGCTACACCAGCTTCAAAAAATGGTGTCAAAAGAGAGACTTGAACTCTCGACCTCCGGCTTATGAGACCAGCGCTCTAGCCAGCTGAGCTACTTTGACATAAAACACACATTTTTTAAAATATATTATTATAAGTGGAGCGGGAGACGAGACTCGAACTCGCGACAATCTGCTTGGAAGGCAGAGGCTCTAGCCAACTGAGCTACTCCCGCACTTTAAAGAAGAGAAAAAAGTCACTCTCATTTAAAGGAGCGAAATAATAATATAAATTGTGTATAAAGTCAATATAAAATATTACTATTTTTAACAAATTCTTCAATTTCTATTGACTTTACATTTCAACCCTACTCTTTTAAAAAAAATAAGAGTAAGCTTACATGAGTGAAACTTCTCAATTTATTGTTACATATCAAACTCTTATGAAGTTTTGAAGTTCACGGAGTGAAACTTGCATGCTTCTCATTGGAAACAGCAAAAGTTCACCAAAAAATTAATACTATAAGGTATATATCATGAAAATCGCAATCCCAGTAAAAGATGAAAGTTTAACATTTTTCAGTAACGCAGGACATACTCCAAAGTTTGCCATTTATACACAAACAGGTTCAGGTATGTTTCGTTCGTTTAAATTGGACTCAATCATCAACAACCCAAGAACAGACTTAGACCACGACCATGCAGAAGAAGATCATGCGTGCGACCATGCACACGATGATGAAGAGCATATTGCACAACACAATAAAATGGGAACAGCTTTAAAAGGCTGCAACTATGTTGTGGTTAAAAAAGCGTGCAAAAATACGGCCAATTCATTTACCTCACAAGGGATTAAATTGGTCAAATATAATGGAGAATCAGTGCTTGTTGATGCCATTTTAAAAGAGACTTCAGCCGCATTTGTTTAATCATCTGTAACGTAATATAACCTATAAAACAGGTTATATTACACCTTATGCCATCTTGGCACACTCCCCTTTTTTAACCATATGCCTTAAATATGAATTATTAAGCTATACTGAACTGCAAAACAAAATAAAGGAAACATTATGGCAAAAGGTAAAGACGTACAAAAAGCGGTTAAAAAAGAACCTGCAAAATCAATCAAAGAAAAAAGAGCCGATAAAAAAATGAAAAAAGCGTCAAAATAATTAATCAGTCAAATTGACTCGATAATTAAAGTTGATATATCAGTAATAAAGTACTGATATTCAATTTTTCAATGCTCTAAAAGATGGTTTTACATCGGATAAATTTCACGCTCTTCTCATTTTTCCAAAGCAATAACAATTTCTCTTAACTTCACTGTTTTAATAGACAGATCTTCTCATATTTAACGCGACGAAAAACACACAAAGAAGCAAACTCTTTATCTAAGCACTAATTTGCTAAAATACAATCCTTATATGAGTATCAAAACAAAAGGTTTAATAATAATGAGTGAGCATAAAGATTTTTTACGAGTCAAAGTTGAAGAGGACTTAAAAGCAGGCAAGTATAAAGAGGTAGTTACCCGATTTCCTCCTGAGCCTAATGGATTCCCCCACATTGGACACGCAAAATCTATCTGTATCAATTTTGGCATTGCACGTGATTACAATGGTCACTGTAACTTAAGAATGGATGACACCAATCCAACAACAGAAGACACACAATATGTAGAAGCACTTAAAGATGCCGTACAATGGCTTGGATTTGATTGGGGTGAAAATGTATATTTTACTTCAGATTATTTCCATAAAATATACGATTACGCTGTTCAACTTGTTAAAATGGGCAAAGCCTATGTTGACAGTCTCACAGAAGAAGAGATAAGAGAATACAGAGGTACGGTTACACAAGCGGGTAAACGAAGTAAATATGCGCAACGTTCTGTTGAAGAGAATTTAGACCTTTTAGAGAGAATGAAAAAAGGGGAATTTAAAGAGGGAGAACATATTTTAAGAGCCAAAATCGACATGAGTGCAGCGAACATGAAAATGAGAGATCCACTTTTATACCGTATTCGACATGCTCACCATTTTAGAACGGGTGATGAATGGTGTATCTACCCAATGTATGACTTTGCTCACTGTCTGTCTGATTACACAGAGGGAGTAACGCACTCTATTTGTACACTGGAGTTTGAAAACAACCGTGATATTTATGACTGGCTTTTAGATGAACTCAATCTTCTTCCCCCACGTCCGTATCAACACGAATTTGCGCGTTTAGGCATTAACTATACCGTCATGAGCAAAAGAAAGCTTTTAGAATTAGTCAATGGCAACCATGTCAGTGGTTGGGATGACCCACGAATGCCTACGATTGCAGGATACAAAAGAAGAGGTTATACCCCTGAATCTATTTTAAACTTCTGTGACCAAATTGGAATTGCCAAAGCCAACTCAATGGTCGATGTTTCGCAACTGGAATTTTGTATCAGAGATGATTTAAATAAAAAAGCGCCACGTGTGATGTGTGTACTTGACCCACTTAAAGTGACCATTGAAAATTATGAAGGCAGTGAAAACATTGACGCATCATACTACCCACACGATGTGCCTAAAGAGGGTTCAAGAAAAATACCATTTTCTAAAGAGATTTACATTGAGCGTGAAGACTTTGCTGAAACCCCACAAAAAGATTACAACCGTCTTACACTTGAACAACCTGTAAGATTAAGACATGCGTATATTATTACGTGTAAAGAGGTGATTAAAGATGCCAATGGCAATATTACTGAAATCAAAGCAGAGTACCACCCTAATTCTAAAAGTGGATCAGACACCAGTGGCATTAAAGTTAAAAGTGCCATCCAATGGGTTGAGGCAAAAGAGGCAAAAAAAATCGAAGTAAGACTCTATGACAGATTGTACTCTTGTGAAGCGCCTGAGGGGTTAGAAGACTTAAACCCTGACTCTTTACACATAATCAAAAATGCCCTCGTTGAGCCAGCTGTAATCACCGATAAAGCCGATGTAAGATTCCAATTTGAAAGAGAAGGCTATTTTTATGCTGACCCAATTGATTACACCGATGAAACCCCAGTATTTAATAAAATCGTAGGTCTTAAAGACTCTTGGGCTAAAAAGACAAACGTAACGGACAATGCACCCAAAAGCGAACCCAAACCTCAAACAAATAAAGTACAAGTGGTAGGTGAAGAAACGCCTATGAGTGAAACACAAAAAGCACTCTTTGAGAAGTACACCTCTGAATTAAACCTCAACAGTGAAGTTGCCAATATTCTAGCACGAGATGAACAACTCTCATCATTTTATGAAGAGACACTAGCCGTGCTTAATAGCCCAGTTGGGTTAGCCAATATTGTAGCCAATGAAGTGGCAAAAGAGCTCAAAGAGAAACAAGCCAATGAACTGAAATTCACAGCACAACAAATTGCTGAACTCATTAAAATGGTAGACGATGAAACCATCTCTAATAAAATTGCCAAACAGATATTTGAAGAGATGACTCAAACGGGAGCAAACCCAGCTAAAATCGTTGAAGATAAAGGATTGGTGCAAATCAGTGACCCATCCATCATTTTACCTATTATCAATGAAATCATTGCAAAAAATCCCGACAACGTAGAGAAGTTTAAAGCAGGTAACACCAAACTCTTAGGCTTTTTTGTAGGACAAGTTCTAAAAACCACAGGTGGAAAAGCCAACCCACAAGTGGTCAATGACCTTGTGGCTCAACAGTTAAATTCATAAATAAAAAAGCCAGTATTCAACTGGCCTTTTTTATAACATTTTCTCTGTCTCTTCTTTTATTTTTTCAAACATTTCATTTGAAGCCATATCTGCGTTTTTATCAATAAACTCTTCTAGTCCTAAACTTTGTATCGGAACTCTTTTTGTAAATTTCACAATGTCCTCATCAATGGGCATTCCCCCTATTTTAGTTTGCATCAAATCGATACAGAAAAAATCCTCTTGTAAAGAGAATCGAGCATAATTATAATAGACTTTTGCTTCTTCATTGATTGGTGCAAAATGGATGGTTTCTCTTCGCAAAGAGGTGTAATCGAGTCTCCCTTTTTGCTCTATGATTGTAAAAATAAAATAAGGGAATATATTAGGATTAAGATTGTATTCACTCATACTAAAGTCTCTTCGTTTACCAAATAAGTCAGCAAGGAGTTTAACAAAATAGTTGGGATTGATTTCCCCTACCCCTTTTAATACTTCACTGTTAATAAACGCATATATCCAAGGTGCATTTTGTTTTATAAAAATTTTCAGTTCGTTTAATTGCATTTTTTATCCTCAATTCTTTGATAAGCTTTGTAAAAAAAATTCAAATTTATCATGAGTATTTTCTTTCAAAGACCATTGCTTTAACTCATCAAAGTCAACTTTGTTTTGTTGTGCTACCCACAATGCTTGTTGTAAACTCTGGTTATCATCCCAATGAAAATATGCCGCCAATCTGTCTTTTATACAATCCGTTGATGTAAGCAATTTTAAAACACCATACCTTGTTCGTATTTCTTCAAGCTTTTCAACACTTGAATCGCCAACACCTAAAGGACCAGAAGGAAACTCAATAAAATATTCCGTATCCTCATGAATAAAATACTTACCTTTTTCTTTAAATCCAAGACTTTCCATAATGGTTTGAATCTTAAAAAACCGTTCATTGTAACGATTCACCAAATCTAAATCATAAGAAGTGTAATCCCCTTTAGAATAAATCTCTACACAAGAACCACCCGATAATACAACTTCAATACCATTTTTGTGCAAATTCTCACACACATAACTCGCCAATTCAACCATACTCATATTTTTAATTTGACTCATAGCGGTTTACCTTGACGCCGTGGTCTTTTTCTTGGGTTTTCTAATAACTCTTTAAGTTCCGGTTTGTAAAACTCTCGTGCTTTTAATAACAAAACTTTTAACTCTTCTAAAAAAGCATACCGAGGATTAAAACTATAAACAACCGTTTTACCTAAATTTTGTGCAACCAACACACCACCCAACTCCAATCTTTCTAACTGTTTTTGAACCGAATCAAGTCGTATGGCATAAAAGTTTTTTATTTGAGTTGCATAGCCATTATCATTGGCTAAAATATATTGAAGCACTTGTTCTCTGCAAACACTTCCAAAAATAGTTTCTAACATTTAAAACTCCTAGACCTACTTAGTAGGTTATATAACCTATATTATAGGTTATATATATTTTTTTGTCAAGAGAGTGTTAAAGGTTCGATGAATAGCGTTTGCTTTATTTACTAAAGTTACAATTAGGTATGCTGTCCTCAAAATTTACTAGAATTTTAATAAATTATTTTGTATTAGAATTTTTTGTCAATTCATTTGTAATAGTCGCATATATCCAAGGTGCATTTTGTTTTATAAAAATTTTAAATTCGTTTAATTGCATTGGCTCTCCATAAAATTTCATCTTTCAATGGTATTGTAAGTCATCTTAAATAGTTGAAGCAGAAGATATATTGCAGTCACGATTATGGAAATTGTTACTGAAATTCATACACCATTGCGGTTTAGCTTATGCTTGTATTATGTAACTGAATAAAACAATGGCTTTGACGCTGAAATTTTTAAAAAGAGGACTTATTATATAGATTTAATAAGCAAAATCACATGGTACACTTTTTGTATAGTAAAAAATAAACACAAAGGAATCACATGGTTTGTAAATTTCAAGAGATAAGCGATTTTTTTCATAAGTACCCACAACTTTTAGAAGGTATTGAAGAACAAGAGTTAAAAGAGCTATTCGAAACATTCCCACACGCCTGTAAATTTGTAAAAACACTTGATGAAGATAGTGTTAATTGTGATGATTTAGAAGTAGTATCGCAAAAGACTTTAGAGTTACTCAATAATGCCTACGAACATGAATATACAAAAGACGATATTTTAAATTTTGCAGGTGTAACATGTAAAATATTTGATATTGTCAGTGCTCCTAAACACCATGTTCCATTTATTTTAGTTATGTTGGCAAAACTTTGATAATTGTCATTTAACCTAAGATAAAATAACCTTAAGATTTCTGGGGACAGGATACTTAAATAGACTAAGTCTCTTTCACTCTTAATCCCGGCTTTTCTTTCTACAAACTATTCCAATTATTGGGTAATTTTTATGATTAAACTTTTTTATAATTTGTAATTATGTATCCTGTCCCCGGAATTTTTAGAGAACTATTAAAAACAACAAATAACCATAAAATCGGACTTTGTAACTCTATCACTTTATGTCATTGAGTCATTTTTCATTAATATTGGGCACAATTTGGGCACAGTAAAATTCAAGCTTTTAATTATTCATTTTCTTACTCATTCACTCTTAATAACTCACGTTCACAAACTTTTAATAGGTTTGTATGTTTAATAACATCTTTTAATTTATTTTGAATTTGATTAATTAAATCTTCATCTAATACATCAATATTATCTTCTACTAAGACTATATAACATCTTAATATCAGGTCTAATCTAAATTCATTGACTGTACCACTATTTAAAGATTTTATTTTTTTCTTTATTTCTTTGATAAACTTCTCAGAGGTCAACTCACCATCTATAATTAAATCATTTAAATTACCACGTAGATAATTTAAGTTACTACTGTTTTTATTTTTTTTAAAAAGTAAACATAAACCATCGTATAGGCTGATTAGTTTTGTAATATCAATAAATATATCTCTTTGAACTCTGTAAAAGCTTTGTAAATCATTCACAGTATCTAATAGTTTATTGCCTGTACTATACTTTTCATAATAATCGAATATTACATATTTTTTTATATCAAAAACTTTTAGGAACTCTTCAAAAGTTGGTTTTTTCATAGAACTTATTGTTTTTGTTAACTTAAATATCTTTAAAAAAGCAACTTTTTCTTGTTTATAATATGGAACCAATTTTTCTTTTTCTAAATCATATATAATATAAGGAATTAGTTTTGTAGTTAACCACTTATATACTTCATCCACACTTAATATATTATCAATATTATCTTTCCGTTCATAAGTTTCTGGAGGTAAACTATTCCATGTTAATACAACTTCATCATCATCATTTTTGTAATTAGTATAATCAGTATATCTTTCAGGCATTAAAATAATATTACCTGACCAAAGGAATGGTTTTTCTTTTAAATGAACTCTTAAACAAAACCTATCATAACCAAATATATTCCACTCTGACTCACTTTTATTATCATAGGTATGTTTTTCTGCAAACTTATGTATGTAGTACCATAAGCCCCTCTTTATTTTCATTATTTTAAAACCTTCATTATAAACTGAAGAAGTTGAAAACAATTTTGACTTCAATTTAGTTTCAAATTCATCTATTTTCGCTGTATATATTTCAAATAGTTCATCAAGCATATCACTCAAATCTATTACAACTTGTAAAGGTACACTCAATCTTGCATCGCCAATTTGAATAATAAAACTATTGTCATAATGTCCAACTAACCATTT
Organism: Marinarcus sediminis (SeqCode); assembly: GCF_048571275.1. Taxonomy (GTDB): domain Bacteria; phylum Campylobacterota; class Campylobacteria; order Campylobacterales; family Arcobacteraceae; genus Marinarcus; species Marinarcus sediminis. The sequence continues at coordinate 1,769,951 of NZ_CP182357.1, read as the reverse complement.
TCGAGAAGAAGAAGTTGCTTTTGATTTATAACCACTAAATAAAGTTTTTAATATTATATTTTTTTTAGGAGTAATCAAAACATTTTTTGAATCTGATAACTTGAATGTAATCATACAAGAGATATTAAAAGAAAAATTATGAGGAATAAATGAATCTAAATGAACTCTTCCTTTTTGATTCACATAATGTCCATTATAAATACTTTTATAAGGTTTATAGTTTTCTTCGTTATCGATAAATAAGTCTTCAATTTTATATTCATCAATAATGCTTAGTTGTCTATGTACATCATATACGCCATTTGCATAACATTCAAGTTCATTATTAATTATTAAAGTCTTATCAAGCAGTTGATTTTTAGGTACCTTAATCAAATATGTTTTTTGAGAATCATCTAGATAACGTTTGTTTTCATTTAAATTATTTAATATAATATGTAAAAACTCATAATAACACTTTTCCTCATTAACATCACAAAACACAAGAACCACTAAGCCATTATTCCTATAATAGTTTAAAGTTGATACTTTAATTTGTGTTTGTATATCAGTGGTCGTTATTTTATTTTGACTTTGAATTCCTTTTAACTGAAGAAAAAAATTATATTTAATAAAACTTTCTTCTTTAAACTGAACAAGGAAGTCTAAACCAAAATCTTTATTTCCATCTATGTCTAGCAATAACCAATTAGAAGGACGTTGAAGTAAAAAAATTTCTTTTGCTCGTTCATCTATCTCTTTTGACTTTGGAACAGAAGGGAAAGGTATATTATTCATCAATATCCTATATTTTTTTTATTTTTAAATTAGTACCATAGTTATTAATAACTACATTCTCTCTAATTAATTCATCTATGTATATATCAACATATGCACCTGCAATATCTATTACCAATTGTTGTTTTTCATTTATATAAACTATAGATTCAGAGTTAGCAGAATTTAATTCACCACCTGTATAAAAATATTTACCTTTCTTAACCTTCACTTTTACATTTGAACCAAGTATTTTTAAATTAGCTGTTTTTATTTTTGATGTTACTGTATTATTAAAATTTTCTGTTTTTTTAATATTTTGAACAGGAAACAACCATGCACATAATGCAATAACTATCCCGAGTAAAGCTAAAATTAGTTGTGTTTTATTTATCAATTTTTTCCTTTTTTAAACTAAAGGTATCATATACTTCAGTTGGCAAATCAATTTTTCTATTTAATTTTTTACTCCAAAAATCATTAATACCTTTTGCAATAAATTTAAAATCTTCAACATCAATAAAATCACTTTTTGCATTATTACATACATGACATGCTAATCTACAATTTTTATAAGTATAAAGATTCTTTTCTTTAGGAAAGGTAACAACTCTTTCGATTTCAAGTGATTTACCTCTAGTTTTTCTTGTTAAATTATCATATACTTTTGTTTCAAGTGCATCTTCCTGGGTAATCCCACAATAACAACAACTTTTGGGCTGACTTTCATACCAATCGTAGAATTCATTAAAATCTTTAAACATAAATTCTTTGAGAAATCTTTTTTTATTAAATTTATTTCGGATACCTTGCATATACGAGATTTCATTTTTACAACTTTTATATAACTTTTGTACTTCAGCACGACTAATATTCATTGCTTTTTCTATTTCATCATATGTTAACTGTGAAAAACTATGTAATTTGATGAAGGTATCATTGTTAAAATTTTTTCTATTCATGAAATTCTCATTTCATTAAACAAATGTTCACTTTCAGTATGTTGTAACTCGATAAAATTTTCAGAAACTCTTTTGTTTACTGAATCAAATGATTCATCTTTTAAAACCATATACAAAATCCTTTACTTATATCTATTTTATCTTCTAGTTTTACGTTTTATTGCAATAATAAAATGATAAATGAAGGCTGTCATTAGTAGTTTGTGAACTATCCAAGCCCAATAAAACATTCCATAATAACCAACTGCTGTTTTACTAAAAGGATTGGAGAATTTCAATATATCATTAATCATCCAAGTAACATGATTTTCTCTAAAACCATTCATAGATAACAAATCAAAATTAGCTACACGATATAAAAGCAAAGTTATGAATAACATCCAAAGAACAGGGAAAACCCAATTTTGCCCAAAATTTGAAATTACTTTATTAAAAATTAAAATCCACCACTCAGATGATTTCCAACTTTTACACTCTTTCATTTGTTCAATCATTTCACGTTGATAATAAGTATTGGCTGTTATATAATCACTAATAGAGTCATAATAATTTTTAAAAAATCTATTTGTTTCTCGACTTGCATTTTTAAATTTAACATATCCAATTTTAGCTTCACTCACATGTGCATCATTCATTATAAAGTTATCAAATTTTAACTTATCAAATACACCACTTTTCACTGTAGTATTTGATAGATTAATATCTCTTTCTGTTGACTTATGCTTATTGTACCTATTATCTATAATTTGTAAGTCTTCAAATATATTATCTATACTAATAAAGTTTTCAATAACACATTGTCTTACTCTAAAAACCTTTTCAATATTAGAATTTGATATCTCAAAATTTTTACTTTCAATATTTTCAAAATTTATATTATTTTGAAACACAACCTCTTTCATTGAAAAGTTGTCAATCTTCAAATTGTATAAATAAATTTCTTTCTTACCAATTTTATTAATAAGATTATCATTAGTTGATAATTTAGATTTTGATATACTTAACTCTTTTAAGTAAAGATTTTCAGAATCATCAAATAAATCTTTTAATGCTGTATTATTAATTAATACTCTTTCGTTAAAATTAATATTCTTTAATTTATTAAATTCGAATATGTTCTTTAAATGATTAAAAATTATAGTTTTATTAAATATTGCATTTTCAATTATAATCTCTTGTATCTCAGAGAAACTAAAATCAATTTCTCCATTAAAAATTGTTCGTGTCTCTCCTATATTTTCAACAGAATGAAACTCAATTTTTTCTAGAAAAGAATTTTTCAAATCAATTAGTTTAGCAAACTTTGAATCAATTACTGCAAAATGATTACACTGTAATTTTTCTAAATTTAATTCATCTTGAAAATCTGAATTGGTAAATGATAAAGCATTTATCTTTGAAGATTTAAATTTACCAATTACTTGAGACATTGCAATTGACAATGTATCTACTTGTCCATTAATAATAAAATCCCCCTTTAATTGTGAATGCTCAATGACTATAATTTTTATATCATTACATTCAATATTCTTATAGAAGACCGAATCGTTTTTTATATCTATTCTTTCCAATGATGTTGAAAAAATACAATCTTCTTTAATTTTTGTATTTTCTAAAATAATATCACTAATGTTATCTATATTCAATCTCTTTATAATTGAATCCCTTTTGACTTCTAACTTCTTCATCATTGGACTATGTAATTCTGAGATTCTAGATTGCTGAATGTCTACATTTGTATATTCATCGCCTTTTATTTTTAATAATGGATTCTTTTTTAAATTTTTAATTGATATATCTTTGCTACTTGATAAATTTAATTCTTCAAATATAGCACAGTTATGAACTTCTACTATTTCATAGTTTTCACCTTCTAAAGTAAGTTTCTTAGTGATAGTACAACTATTAAGAAGTACCTTATTTGAAGTGAAAATTTCAAGGTTTAAAAAAATAGAATTATTTACTATAAAATCATTACACTCTTGTTCTTGCATAAAATCTTGAAAAAAATATGATTTATGAATAGTTACATTTTTAATATCTCTTGTTTTTACTCTATTAAGTAATTTGGAATTTTCAATAGAAAGTAATGTATCTATTGTTACTAAATTAATTTCACCATTAATTGTAGACTCTTGAATACTTAATTCTTTTAAAGTATTTAGCTCAAGATTAGTTACTTCAGAAGTTATAAACTTAACTATTTGTAGACCATTTTCTTTAAAAATACTATTTTGATTGAATTTAGCATTCTTCACTTCAAGAAAATTTGAATCTTCAAAGGATACAGTTTTAATAAAATTTAAATTTTCTAAATATATCTCATTATGATAATTCTTAAAAAATACATTCGATTTTAAAATTGTATCATTGACTTTTAGTATCTCTATTCCACTAGTTATAAATTCTTTATCAAACTGATTATTTTGAATATTTGCTTCTAGTTTATGGTTTCCATTTAACGAAAAATTACTTCTGAAAACTGTATCTTGAATATCTAATTCTTCTTGTACGTTAAAATTTACTTCTTTAATAAATTTTGTATTACTTGAGATTTTTAATTTTTTATACCTACACTTATTCAAAGATATTGCATTTTTAAATTCACATGATATGAACTCACAATTATCAATTATTGATGCAATGATATCTCCATGAAACGTACAGTTCTCAAAAACCACATTACAATTTAAAGAGAAATGAATCAGATTAAAATCTCCATAAAATACACAATTTTTAAAAATTAAGTTTTTATTATAAATATCTCTAGAATAACTTATAGACTTGTAAAAATTATTATTTCTACTATGTCGATTGAACACTTCAAACTTAGGAAAGTTTACATCAGTAATTTCCATGTCTTCTAAAAATCTTCCATAATTATCGTATGCTATATATTTACTTCTCAACTCTTGCCAAAAATTAATAATATTTTGTTCTGTAAAGTCTTTTTTATCACAATGAAAAATACAATGTTTAAATTCATTATATAACTTAGTTTCACATTTTCTTTTTGAACAAGTATCCATCTCTTCTCCATAAGTTAATTGGCTTATTCTAACATATTAAAGTTGTATAATTGTTATATAATTGTTATAATTATTCATGGAAACTTCTAAAAATACTCAATTTCTTACCATTATTCAACAACTCTCAAAACATTATCTTTATGATTTATATGTAGAAAACTATACCTATCCAACAAACATTTATAAAACAGATGACCGTATAAAAAAACACATTCGAACTTTATAGTTTCCATCACCCTGACTTTGATATAAAAATTCTTGACAAGCTTTCATATAATGTGTTAGAAATCATTGTAAAGAATGATAAAACCATCAAATTAGATAATCATGTCCATTTACAGAGAACTCTATAAAATCATTTTATTAATTCATCAAACATTTATAGCATTAACCAAACTCAAATCATAAAATTCTGGGGACAGGATACTTAAATTCTGGGGGCAGATACTTAATTATATTCAAATCAAATCAATGAATATAATTTTTCTCAAAGAGAGTGCAAGCACAAGGAATAATTCAATGAAAATTGAAAAAATATTATGGGAGTTAACGTGTGTTAAATTCTGGTGACAGAATATCTAATTACCCATATTTTCAATAACTTTTTCACATTGCATCTTAAATTTAGGTAAACCATTTCTAATAATCCACTCTATAATGGCTAAATTTATGCCTTCGTAATCGTGAGCAATATAGGTTCTAACATCATATAGACCTTTTAAGTCATCTTTGTCAAATTGATTTAATATATCATCGGCATGTGATTTTTTTAGTTTGTCGAATTGTTCTGCTATGGCAGTTAAGTGCATTAAAATTGCAGGTCTTATTGTTATAACATCTTCGAGTGCTTGTGTTATATTTCCACTGTCATTGACAATTTTTTCAATATACTCTATTTTTTCTATTATTAAGTATATTTTACTTATAGATTCTTTAGACATATATGGCTCTGTCTAAAATAAATTTTTTAGCAGTTTTTCCCATGCCTGAACTATCTGCTAAATCAACAGGTACTCCAAATAATAAGCTCATTTCTGATTGAATCTCTTTTATTCTGCTAATAGCTTGAAAACCATATTTATTTGCAAATTCAGGGGTAGCTTCTACTAATATATCTATATCACTGTTTTGGGTAGCTTCATCTCTAGAATAAGAACCAAACAGTGCTTTAATAATAAAACCCTCTTTGTTAAATTGTGGCTTTAACTCTTTTAACTTTGATAAAATTTCGCTCTTAGCTAATACTGACATGATACTGATTCCTTTTAATTATAGAAAGTATAACAAATATTTTAATAAAGTGCCATGAGATTAAAACAAAAAGGCTTTCTTCTGTGAAATGATAAAAACTTTAAAGGTCATAAAATGCGACCTTTTAATCTATTCTTATTCTCTTTAATCTTCAGTTGTCTAAAATCCATAGAATGAATTCTATTTTTGAACAGTTCAAGGAAAAGGTATTCTTTTGTGAAGGAGCATACTTGAAGTATGTGACTGAATAAAATAATGGCTTTGACGCTGAAATTTTTAAAAAGAGGATTTATTATATGGATTTTTTTGCTAACGCAAAAAAGTGGCTCCGGCACCAGGATTCGAACCTGGGACCAAATGATTAACAGTCATCTACTCTACCGCTGAGCTATGCCGGAACTTGTGTATAAAAAGGTGTATTAAAAAAGATGCAAATGGCTCCGGCACCAGGATTCGAACCTGGGACCAAATGATTAACAGTCATCTACTCTACCGCTGAGCTATGCCGGAATCTACTTCTCTTTTAAGAGGTTGGAATTATAGTAAGTTTTAGTGTGTTTGTCAAGACATTTTAGGCATTTTTACAAAAATTTATAAAATTGAACACCACTGCTATTGACAACTGAAATTTTACTTGTTTTTACTAATATGGCGAGTAATTCTTGGCTCTTTTTATCGAAAAGATTTTCAATATCTTCTTGGGTTAAAGGTCGCCGTTTTAACAAAGAGAAAATCTCCTCTTGGGTGAAGCTGTTAGTTTGTTTTGGTCTGTTCTTATATGCAATGTTCACATTTAACCCTTTAAAGTGCTCTGCAATGCTTTGTAAGCTCTCAAAAGTAACAGGCTGAACTTTGTACGCCGGTGGTCGATCAATTGTTCCTATGTCAATTCTGTGAGGATTTATTTTTTTAATGGCGTCATAAAGCAGTTCAATCTCTGTTTTTTTATCATTGAGGTCTTTCACAAACAAAACTTCAAGTACAAAAGCATGTTTTGTGCTTTTAGAAAATGCCATCATAGCTTCAATGATTTTTTCAATGCTGATGCCTTTATGGATTCGGTCAAGCTTTTTAAAACAGGTTTCACTCACACAATCTAAAGAGAGTTTAACCGTGTCAAATTTTAGCAAAGCATTAAAAACCTCTTCTTTGTAAATGGTGCTCCCATTAGAAAGAATCAAGGTTTTGGCTCTGTTTTTTATCCGATTGATTTGTGTGATTAACTCATCTAAAAAGGGGTAAAGTGTGGGTTCGCCATTGGCAGTTACCGTAATGACATCGATTTTAGGATGTTTTTCAAAACTCTCTTCAATGGCAGTAATAATCTCTTTAACACTGGGATAACTTTGCATTGAGGAAACCGTTTTCGCAGGCTCCAATTCACAATACAAACAATCATAGTTGCACTGCTTAAAAGCAGGCGATAAATCTACACCTAAAGAGATACCAAAACGTCGAGAAGGGATAGGACCAAAAATAATTGAGTTGGAATAAGACATAGCCATTTCTACTTTCGAAGACAAAAGCAAAGAGTGTTGTGCTCTTTGCTCTTTTTAAATTTACTTTTTACTGACGCGTTGACACTCTTTAACAAAGTGAATGGCATTTTCAACAGGCACATCAGGAAGGATTCCATGACCTAAGTTAAAAATATGCCCCTCCCCTTGCATGATGTTTTGAATGGCTTCAACACACTTCGTGGTTTTCTCTTTTGAGTACAATCGACATGGCTCCATGTTTCCTTGAAGCACATATTTCGCACCCAATTTCTCTTTTGCCAACGCCATTGGTGTTCCCCAATCCACACCAAACACATCGAAGTTTCCATACACTTTATCTAAAAAAGCTGGTACTCCTTTTGGGAACATGATGATTGGAATATGAGGATATTTCCCTTTTAAATACTCCGCAATTTCTACCATGTAACTCCAAGAGAACTCATCATACATAGCAGGTTCAATTGCCGCTGCCCAAGAATCAAAGATTTGAACCACATCAATGCCTGCTTGGATTTGTTTTTCCATATAAAATTTAACCACTTCGGTCACTTTTTTCAGGATTTTATGCAGTAATTCAGGGTTTGAATACATCATTTTTTTACAAACGTTATACGTTTTTGTCCCTTGACCTTCAATCATATACGTTGCCAATGTCCAAGGTGCTCCTGTAAAGCCAATGAGTGCTTTGTCTTCAGGCAGTTGTTGTTTTAATAATTTAATCGTCTCATACACATAGGTCAATTTATTGGCAGCGGCTTCACCACCTAAAAGCGCATCAATGTCGGCATCATTTTTAATGGGGTCCTTAAAAACAGGCCCTTCCCCTTTTATAAAATCTAAGTGCATACCCATTTCATTTGGAACAACTAAAATATCACTGAATAAAATTGCCGCATCGACACCCACAATATCCACAGGTTGAATGGTGACTTCAGCTGCCAATTCTGGGTTGTGGCAAAGGTTTAAAAAGTTTCCTGCTTGGGCTCGAACGGCCATGTATTCAGGTAAATATCTTCCTGCTTGTCTCATCATCCATACAGGTGTATAGGGTGTTGGTTTTCTAAAACAAGCATCTACAAAAATTTTTGACATATCAATTGTTCCTTTAGTGATTTGAATTTTTTCCAACTTTTCCTAAAAAGAAAAGTCCAACAGCCAATGCTGTCACAGCCAAAGCAAAATATAACATTTCAAGTGCACCATTGTATTGGGTATGCAGCACTCTTTGAAAAAAGTTTACCACTAAAACCATAACAATCACTTTGGCTATTTTATCTTTAAGTTGATCTAAAGAGCTTATGGATAATATTTTTGAGTCCTCTTTGGCATCTTCTGAGTGGTCAATAGGTGAGATAAACAGTTCATACACTCCAAATGAAAAAATCAACATCACAACGGCTATAAGGTACAAATCAACTGCACCAATGATACCACTGACAATATCTTCATGAAAATTTTCTGGATGAGCACTGTGTATAATGGTGACCCAAGCATATTTTGCAATGGCATAAATGTCCATGCTGGCAACGACAAAAAGAATAAGTGCCCCAATAAGACCAAAAATGACAGCCAAGATTACCAAAAATCTTGTCTGCCATAAAGCACTTTCAAAAAGTTTTTCAATCATTAAATATCGTTCTCCAAAGTGATCCATTTAAGAGCAATTCTGACCGCATTGGTTGCAGCCCCTACTCTTACTTGATCAGCTACGTTAAAGTAGTGTACAATGTTATCTTCATAAACATCTTTTCTGATTCTTCCAACATACGTAATATCTGTATCTGTTGAAATAATTGGCATTGGGTAAGCGTTGTTGGTCAAATCATCAATCACTTCAACGTTTTCAAATTTGGCTAAGGCTTCTCTGACTTCTTCCACATCAACCAATGTGCCCTCTTCAAAAGTCACTGTAATTGATTCACTGTGACTTCTTAAAACAGGTACTCTCACACACGTTGCAGCTACTTGAATATTTTTGTGTAAAATCTTTTGAGTCTCTTTAACCATTTTCATCTCTTCTTTAGTGAACCCATTGTCTTGAGCCACATCAATTTGAGGAATAACATTCAATGCAATTTGGTGTGCAAATGCTTTTTTCTCGCTGTCTTCTAATTTAAATGCGAAGAAATCTTGCATTTGTTGCACCAACTCTTCCATACCTTTTTTACCCGCACCCGAAACAGCCTGATACGTTGCAACATCTACTCTTTTAATGCCATAAAGTTCATCTAATGGTTTCAATGAAAGTACCATTTGAATGGTTGAACAGTTCGGATTGGCAATAATTCCACTCTCTTTCCATAAAGCAATATCTTCTGGATTGACTTCAGGCACAACCAACGGCACTTTTGGGTCCATTCTAAAGTGGCTGGTATTATCAATAACCACTGCCCCTGCTTCAACTGCAAACTTTGCGAACGCTTCAGAAACACTTCCACCGGCACTGAAAAAGGCAATTTCAACTTCATTTTCTTCAAAACATGTTTCAGTCAATTCTAAAACTTTATACTCTTTGTTTCTGTACTCAATAGTACTTCCAGCACTTCTTGCACTCGCAAGAGGTACCAATTTATTTACTGGAAAATCATACGCTTCTAATACTCTGAAAAGCTCTTCTCCAACAGCACCAGTTGCACCAACAACTGCTACATTAAATTTTCTCATTCTTCGTTTCCTTTATCATCATTTGTTAAATTAAATTCGTTTAAATCTATTCCGTCCATTGTATCTGCACTCTCCAAATCCAACTCATCGTCTTCCTCTTTTGGACATTTTGCAATGCTTACAACTTTATCTTTTTTATCCACATCAACAATAATCACACCAGAAGTATTTCTTCCTGCTTTTCTGATAGATTCCATATCAACTCTGATCATTTTACCAATGCTTGTTAATACCATTAAGTCTTGTGTTTCATCCACAAGCACTGCACCTACAACATTCCCTGTTTTAGCACTGAGTTTCATAGAAATAACTCCAGAACCTGCTCTGTTTGTCTCTCTGTACTCTTCAACAGTAGTTCGTTTTCCAATCCCTTTTTCAGATACGGTTAATAACTCTTGTTCAATATTATCTACTACGTTTGCATCTACAACAAAGTCCGTGTCGTGTTTAAATTTAATACCACGAACTCCTCTTGTACTTCTTCCTTGATCTCTTGTTTTTTCAATATCAAATCGAATACATTGACCTAAACTTGTAAAAATCATCAAATATTGTGAATTTACATTGGTAATTTTTGCGGTTACAATTTCATCGGTATCGTCAAGAACAATTGCTCTTACCCCATTGCTTCTTACATTTGAGAATTCACTTAAACTTGTTCGTTTAACAACCCCATTTCGTGTAAAGAATGCCAATGATTTTGACTCATCAAAATCTGTTGTTGGAATAATTTCCATGATTTTTTCATCTGGTCGTAAATTGATAAGGTTAACTACGGCTTTACCTTTTGCAATTCTGCTTCCTTCTGGAATTTTATAAACTCTTAACCAGTACAATTGCCCCATATTGGTAACGAACATCAAGGTATCGTGGGTATTGGTTACGAAAAATCTTTCAATAAAGTCATCGTCGTGTGTGGTTACGGCTACTTTACCTTTTCCACCTCGTCTTTGTTTTTCATACGATTTGATTGGAACTCTTTTTACATATCCGTTGTGCGTAATGGTTACCACCATAGGTTCATTTGGAATCAAATCTTCAATGTCAATTTCATCGTAACTGTCTTCAATTTCAGTCAATCTTGGTGTTGAATATTTCTCTTTAACTTCAACCAACTCTTCTTTGATGATTTCATTTAATCTTACTTCAGATTTTAAGATTGATTCAAGTTCTGCAATAAGCGCCATAAGCTCTGCATACTCAGCTTCAAGTTTATCTCTTTGAAGACCTGTCAATCGTCCTAATCTCATATCTAAGATAGCTTGTGATTGAATCTCACTTAAGCTGAATCGTGCACTTAATTTTTCTCTGGCATCGGCATCATTTGAAGAGGCTCGAATAATTTTAACCACTTCATCAATGTTATCAACTGCAATTTTTAACCCTTCTAAAATATGGGCTCTGGCTTTTGCTTTTTCTAAATCAAAAATCGTTCTTCGAATAATGACAGTTTTTCTGTGTGATAAAAATACAGAAAGCAATTCAGGAAGAGTAAATACTTTTGGCTCTTTATTGTGTACGGCCAAAAGAATAATACCAAACGTTGTTTCCAAAGGTGTTGATTTGTAAAGGTTGTTTAAAACAATTTCACCCATGGCATCTTTTTTAAGTTCAATAACAACGCGAATCCCCTCTCTGTCCGATTCGTCTCTGACTTCTGCAATTCCATCAATTTGTTTATCTTTTGCCAACGTTGCAATTTGTTCAATTAATCTGGCTTTATTGACTTGGTAAGGGAGTTCATCTAAAACGATAACCTCTTTTTTCCCTTTGGTTTCAATGTGATGTTTTGCTCTGATTTTGACTCTTCCACGTCCTGTATTGTACGCGTCAATAATTCCACGTCGTCCAAAAATGGTAGCAGCCGTTGGGAAATCTGGGCCTTTAATAAACTCCATAAGTTCATCCGCAGTGGCTTCTGGATTATCAATAATATATAAAATGGCTTCCAATAACTCACCTAAATTATGAGGTGGGATTTTCGTTGCCATACCAACAGCAATACCTTCACTCCCATTTAATAAAAGCGTAGGAATTCGCGTAGGAAGAACCGATGGTTCTCTTACTGTATCATCATAGTTAGGAATAAAGTTAACGGTATCTTTGTCGATATCTTTTAAAATATCTTCTGTGATTTTAGACATTCTCGCTTCGGTATATCTCATTGCCGCTGCATTGTCTCCATCAACTGATCCAAAGTTTCCTTGCCCATCAATTAATGGTGCTCTCATAGAGAAACTTTGTGCCATTCTAACCAAAGCATCATATACAGAGGAATCTCCATGTGGATGATACTTCCCAATAACATCTCCAACAATTCTTGCTGATTTTTTATAAGAGGCTTTTGCACTTAAATTCAAATCATGCATTGCATAAAGAATTCTTCTGTGAACGGGCTTTAATCCATCCTTTGCATCAGGTAGAGCCCGACCTATAATAACGCTCATTGAGTAGTCTAAATACGACGCCTTAACTGAGTCTTCGATTTTTATGTCAACTATATCTTGGTCTTGAAAAAGATTTTCCATGAAATTTTACCTTATACGTATAAATTAGATAGATTTTATCTAAAAATGGCTTAGTGTTTATTGTAGTTGGTGGAATAATATTTAAAATGTTATTAAAAGTGAGAATAGAGGCTTAAAAGCCTCTATTTTATAAGGGTTATAGATTGTTCTCTTTTTGATAATTTACCACATATGTGTAAATTTGGTCTTTGAGTTTCAGCTTCTCTTTTTTCATTCTTTCAATTTCAAATTCATCGGAATGAGTTTTCACCAATGTAGCAATTTCTTCGTCTAATTCATTGTGTTTTTCAAAAATCTTTTTAAAATACTTATCTTCAACTTTAAGCGTTGCGATAATCTCTCTGTGCTCATGAAACATACTATCTCCTTGTGTTAAATTAGCTAAATTGTAACAAATAAAGACTTAATGTTTATGTTCTGTAATCCGCATTAATTTCAACATATTTATAGCCCAAATCACACCCATATGCGGTATAAGATTCGCTCCCTTGTCCAATGTCACAAATGATTTTAAACTGATCATTTTTTAACACTTCATTGGCTTTGGCTTCAACCTCTTTATTAAAAAGAATTTTGCCTTTTTCAAAAACCACTACATCGTTGTATGCAATGACCAAAGTCTCTTCTGAACAAGTAATTTCACTTGCTCCAATCGTTGAAGCAATTCGTCCAAAGTTTGGATCTTCTCCAAAGAGTGCTGTTTTGACCAAAAGTGAATTTGAAAGTGCTTTGGCCGCTTTTTGTGCATCTTCTTGGGTTAAAGCATTTCTTACTTCAAAAGCAACGGCTTTTTTAGCTCCTTCTCCATCGGCAACCATTAACATAGCAATGTCGTGCATAACCAGTCGTAAAACCTCTTTAAAGGCCTCTTTATCATAATGACCCGACTTTTTATTGCTTAACAGTAAAACCGTGTCATTGGTTGAAGTATCTCCATCAACAGAGATAGCATTAAATGTGGTTTCCATTCCAGAATGTAATGCTTCAAGCATATCCTCTTTGGGAACAGCTGCATCGGTACAAATAAAACAGAGCATTGTTGCTAAGTTAGGGTTAATCATCCCTGCCCCTTTTGCCACAGCTCCTATTTTAAAGCTTTTCCCTGTTTCAATTTCCACTTCATACATGCAATGTTTTGCATAAGCATCGGTTGTCATAATGGCTTTGCTTAATCCTTCACCATCTTTTGAACTCAAATCAAAAGTATTTGCACCTGCAAGAATTTTCTCAACGGGCAAAGGATTTCCTATGACACCGGTTGAACTCATAATAGGATTGGTCACATCAAAGGTTAATGCGGTAAAAATTTTATTGATATTATCAATTCCCTCTTGACCTGTCATGGCATTGGCATTTTTTGAGTTGATTAATACAAAATTGCTTTGAAACCCTTTTGGATATTGTAAATAGTGTTTTAAAGGAGCCGCTTGAAATTTATTTCTTGTAAATAACGCTTCAACATCACATAGGGTATCGCTATAAATAAAACCCAAATCGTTTGCGCCACTTGGCTTTAAGCCAGCATGAATTCCTCCACAATAAAATCCCTCTATTTGGTCAATATAACCTTTAATTGGAAAAATTGAAAACATATATTATAAATCTCCTGGTTTTAATATTTGACTGATTATTCTTTTGGCTTTTGCAATGCCTTTTTGGTTTCCTACTAAAAGAAGTTTACAGTTTTCTTTTATGATGGTTTCGGCACTTGGCATTTGAATAAATCGCCCCTTTTCTTCTGTTATACCAATAACTGAAACTTTCATTCTGTCTCTTAAATGAATATCTTTTAACGCTCTGTTCACTACCCATGAATCAGAATGGACAGTAATCTCTTCCATATCAATAGGAGTATCGGGTTTATACAAAAACTCTTCAAGTACATTTTCCATATCGGGACGAATGGCCATGGCACTGACTCTTTTTGCCATCAAAGATGGTGGGGCAACCACTTTGTCCGCTCCAAGTTTTTTAAGTCGATCTTTGTCATATTGTGTTTCTGCATTTGAAATAATTAAAAGAGGGGTTCTTCCCAACTCTTTTTCATACAATCGCACTGAAGCAATCAGCGTAATGTTGTCAGAAATATTTTTAGACAACGAAATCGCTCCCTTTGCCGAACTTAAATGCGATTTTAAAAATGCTTTTTCGGTAAAAGCCTCTTCGGTAACATAATAAGGGTAATTATGTTCTGCAGAAATTTCTTCCATATCGTCTCGTGAGTCAACAACAACAAAAGGGATATGATTGAGTTTAAATTGACGTGCCAATTGTGCGGTATATTCATTGTGATGAAAAATAACAAAATGATTTCTCAATCGTGCGATTTTATAAAGCATATTTCGTTCCTTATAAAGTTCAAATAAATTACCCTTAATCACTGCATCAATTAAAATAGCAGTAGAAAGTGTAAAAGTTGCAAATCCAAAAATAATGAGTGTGATGGTAAAAAATCGACCTGCTTCAGAAATAGGAGCAATTTCTCCAAATCCTACAGTTGTAAAGGTGATTCCTGTTTGATAAATGGCATCCAGTATTGAAAAGTCATCTATGAGAATATACCCTATGGTTCCAGCCATC
Organism: Marinarcus sediminis (SeqCode); assembly: GCF_048571275.1. GTDB lineage: Bacteria > Campylobacterota > Campylobacteria > Campylobacterales > Arcobacteraceae > Marinarcus > Marinarcus sediminis. Next base: position 1,754,682 of record NZ_CP182357.1, on the reverse strand, counting down.
ATAATGAGTTGGACAAGTACAAGAGGTACTCTAAAAGGTTTTAAATGACTATATATTATTGGGTTTAAGTTGTATTCTGGTTTGGTGTTTCTGAACTCCCATCCCAGGGCTTTCTTTAGCTTACGTACGAAGCTCATAAAAGCACTTTCTAGTGCCTTATGAGTTTTTCTTAAGAGTTCTTAACTCTTTAGCAGAAATTTTTAACTTAGTTGTAGTTCCATCTTCTAATGTAACTCTCACTGTTCTTAAGTTAGGTAAAAATCTTCTTTTAGTTCTGTTTTTAGCATGACTTACGTTGTTCCCAGACATAGGACCTTTGCCTGATATTGCACATTTTCTTGACATCATAATTCCTTGTTTTGAATAAAAATATTCGCGTATTATATCTTAAAATTCTTAAATGATGTTTAAGATTCCTTTAATCTTTTAACGATTCTTTCAAGTTGTTTTAACTGATTTTGCATTGATAATTTTTTGGCCGTTTTTCGATTTTGTTTTTTTATCAATTTTAAATCATCATTGCCTTGCAGTAAAGCATCCACTTTAAAAGGCATACTTCTGTCATTTGGTCCATCCATGGTAGCAAAAACATCAACGATTTCTCTGCTGGCATTATCTGCAGTAATAAAAACAGCCGTTTTGTAATACATCGCTTTTAAAATATTCAAAGAGAAAGAAGCCACTGTCGTAGGTAAAATAAAAATATCACTGATGGCAAAGAGTAAATCTTCATTTTCGAAATCTTCATACAATAAAACTTTATCGCCAAAATTATATTTTGAAGTTTGAAATTTTAAATTGGTGATTTGATTACGCTCACCAGCAATAATGACTTTAACATTTGTAGCACTCAGACTCAAAATAATATCAATAAACTCTTTAACCCCATTGTTTTTAAGATTTTTTGCCGTAAAAAAGATAATTTTCGTCTTTTTATCCATTTTTAATTGATTGAAGAAATCTTTTCGCGCTTCTTTTATATTAATCTCAGAAGGAGTAAAAGAGGGATAAACCACTTCAATTTTCTCAGCAGGCATTTGATGTTTTTTAACCAAATTAAGTTTGGTAAGATTTGAAGTTACAATGATTTTTAAAGCATTGTTCATCATCTCCAAAGAGTTATTCTCGAATGAACCCGAATAGAAGTATACATCGGGATAAACAGGCGTGGCAAAAAGTTTTTTAAAAAGAGAAGGATCTTTGAGAAATTCAACATCATGTGTTTTTGCAAATTCATTTAAAACAGCATTGTTGCCTTTACAATAAACCCTCAAAACACTCATACCAAATGCTCTTTTTGAAGTTTTTCGATGACCTCTTGAACGGTGATTTTTGTAATATTCATAAATAAATTTCTCTCCACTGTAAATATTTTATCTTAAATTGATACATCAAAACATATCATAAATTTCTTAAAAAGTATCATCTCTTTATTTAAATACTTTTAAAAAATTAGCAATCCTAAAAGAGAAAAATCTAAATAAATCAGGCAAATATCTCAATCGCATCACTCTTCTTGAATAAATTTTTTGATTTGGAGTAAATTTTGATTCAGGTGCATTCTCAACAATTTTATTAATCATGGCTAAAATATTATACTCTTCAATTACTCTTCTTCTGGCTTCTTTAACAGATTCAAGTCTTCTTTCATACTCACCTGGAGTAGAAATCACTTCCTTTATTTTCGCAATAGAAGCTTCAAAATCATGAATATCAATTTCTATTACACTGTCTTTAGGAAAATAATCATATACATTAGGACATCCATAATAAATAGGTACACAAAATCCTAGAAAAGCATCTGCTAATTTTTCAGTCCAAACATGTGGAGCAATATGATTCTCAATAGCGACATGAAATTCAAAATCATCTAAAGCCTCGGCTTTTTTTTCTATTGGGTTATATCCCCAACCACACCTTACCATATCAGGAATTTCTTCTTGTAGTTTTTTTGTAAAATCAAAACGCAACTTATGCATTGTATGCCCCATTTGTTTATTAGAACAAATGGTTGATAATTTTTTACTTTTCTGTATCTGTGTAACTTTTACAAGTTCATCATAATCTTTGCCATACATCCATACATTGCCTGTTTGAGAATAGCTGGCATTGGGATGAGGTAAAATGTCTTTATCTTGATTCGTAATTAAATATTGAAACTGTTTTGCAAAACCTCTTCCATAGCGTGCAATTGAACTTGGTTCTGTGGTCATTAAAATAGTATTTTCTTTAGGACATGTCAACGAGACAACTCTATTTTGAATTATTTTAGGAACATCATCAATAATCACCAACCAATCATAATCTTTCTCTAATGGGTTAAAAGTAAAAGTACATGAACCCCATTTAGCTTTATTATTAGGTGCTTGATATATATAACTAGACTCCTCATTGGCTGCACTTCCTCTGTGAACTAATTTAACTTTTTTTAAATTCATTTATAACTCTCCTTTATATGCTTTGCGACCTCTTCTGAAACCAGTGATGCACCTTTAAAATTTAAATGGCTAGAATCTACAAAGAAATCATCATTTAAATTTAATATATGTTGTAAATTTATATACTTAAAATCATATTTTGTTTTTAAACTACCTATCTTTGATATATAAGTATTATATTGTTCTAAAAATTTATCCTCTTTAAAAAATTTATTACGATAAGGAGTTGTAATCAAAAAAAACTCAATATCTTTTTTGTTTAAATATAAAATCATATTTTCTAAAGAGTCGTAATGATTTTCTAAATTAGAAACATCGGTTACTGATTCCCATCTAATTTTACTAATATTCTCTGTTTTTAAATTAAGAGTAACATCTCCTGAACTATTAAAAGATAAACTGCTATATTTATTATTAGATAAATATCTCTTTTCCCATTCCACATAATCTTTAAAATTATCACTTAATGTAAAAAATGTATTAACATATGGAGTCAAAAAAGATTTATTATAAATATAATCTTGAACATCTTTTTCATTGTATGAATTAATACTATGCCCATAAAAATCAAAATATTGATTTAAATATATTATTTTTTTTACATTATCTAAATGAATTAATTTCAAAAAATCTAAAATTTCATTTGTTTTTAATCCCCAAGAAGACAAATTTAAAATATTCTTATTATTTAAATCATGAGATAGTATTTCACTATTTATATTATTTAATCCCATGGATGAGCCAAGGATTAAGATCTCAGTATCTTTTATTTTATCAGATGTTTTAATAAATGCCAGTTTAGAATCAAATGAAATCGAATTTGTAAAACGCAATGGTACATTCAAATATTTGTTAACGTAAATAATAAACAAAAAAGATAAAAAGATGAGTGATAAAAATAATATAATCCAAATTTTTAACCATAATTTAGCTTTCATATAATTCCTCAAAAATTAAAATAAAGAAATTCAGAAACATGTTCTAAATTTAAAATTGAATAATAGAATAAGCCTAAAGAATACAATAAAATCCAAAAATTCAACCTACTCTTTAACCACATATTTGAATTTTTAAAATAAATTATCACAAATATAAAAATTACAATCCAGTACGCAATCTTATTTTTACCTTCCAGTGAAACAAAGACTGTACCAAACTCAACACCCCATTGACGTAAAAATGCTAAGTTTGTTCCCCAACTCTCTTTAATTACTACCCCAGACAATCCAGCCATTCCACTTAAAATTTTTACCGCATCATCCCATTCTTTAGCTCTAAAAAACACCCACGTGATATTCACAAAATTAAACGTAATAAACCATGCTAACCATGACCACATCTTAAAGCCAAGAGATTGCCACAACCTATTAATCGAAAGAGCTACTCCATGAAGAAATCCCCAAAACAAAAATGTCCATCCCGCTCCATGCCAAAATCCACCTATGATGAATGTTGCCATTAAATTTCCATAGGTTCGAACGTTTCCTTTTTTATTTCCACCTAAAGGTATATAAATATAGTCTCTTAAAAATCTTGAAAGTGTAATATGCCATCTTCGCCAAAAGTCTTGAATACTAAGAGCCTTATATGGACTATTGAAATTAATAGGCAATTTGATATTAAATAAAAGTGCAACACCTATTGCCATATCTGTATATCCAGAAAAGTCAAAATATAATTGAAAAGTATACGATAAAGATGTTGCCCAAGCTTCAAAAAGATTTAGTGTTGCTGCTGTATCAAATCCAGTAGTTGCCCATACAGCAAAAGTATCAGCAATTACTACTTTTTTAAATAAACCCATAGAAAAGACGAACAAACCAAGAGCTATATTCCTATAATTTTTTACCATATTTCTTTTATTGGCAAATTGAGGCATCATCTCTTTATGATGAACTATTGGTCCTGCTATAAGTTGAGGGAAAAACGTTACAAACAGTGCATAGTTTAAAAAATCATACTCTTTTGTTTCAGCTCGATATGAATCTACTAAATAAGCTATCTGTTGGAAAGTAAAAAAAGATATTGCCAATGGCAATAATAGATGCAATAGATTTATATCTGTACCTATTGCTAAATTAAAATTTTCTATAAAAAAATCTGCATATTTAAAGTATCCAAGTAATGCTACATTACAAACAATACCAAAAATTAGAATAAATTTTTTAGGAAAAGTTTTATGTAAACCAATTTTATTATCGTTGGTACTTTTACTTAAACTATCCCCAACAACATAATTAAAAAGCATACTTACTAAAATTAAAGGCAAATAAGCCACATTCCACCAAGAATAAAAAAATAAAGACGAAAATACTAAAAAACCTTTTGAGGCTTCTGTTAATCTTTTATGATTCAAATAAAAATAAATAAAAAAGGTTATTGGCAAAAATATGAATATAAATTCGTTGGAGTTAAATAGCATTATTCCTCTTTAATTAATTTATAATTCTTTTTGAATGAATTAAAATTTTCTTTTGTTAGTTTTATACCAAAATTATCTAATTGTTTATCATTGTTCATAATAAAATCAGCCATATAAATACTAATTTTAGGTAATGCATGTCCTGCATCAAAAAAATATGATAAATCTTGTGTTATTTTATTAGGATAGGCAAAGTGATTTACTTCTCCAAAAACCTCTACTAAATCATTTAACCATTGAAAATAACTCTCAAGTAAGCCATTTTTTTCATATTCTTCTAATTGATTAACCGTTATTGGCATGGTAAAAATAATAAACTCTGAGTTTTTATATTTATTCTTTAAATTGAAATAATATTCTTTTAAACGATAATCATATTCATATTGTTTAAATTTCACCAGAGAATTAATAATTTTCTTTTTATCATCAAGCACATAATTTGGAGGAGTAAATTTTACATTATCTCTTGAATAGTATGCTTTATTCGTTTTAAAATTTTGTCTGATATTTTTAATTGAATATTTTGCCAACTTTAAATTGTACAAATTTTTATATCTGTACATAAAACTCATTGAGTTTTTTAAATAATTTTCATGAATAAAGTCTTTATTTTTTTCAATTGCTGTTCCAAAAAAATCTATTCCAATAATTATTTTCTTAATATCTTTTTTTGTAATTTTAGCAAAATTATCAATGAAAATCTCATATTCATAAGGAGACATCCCATTAGCAGAATAGTTAAATGTTTTATCATAAAAGTAATTTTGATTTAAATATGTACTTCGACTGCTACCTAAAATCAAATTGTTATAATCACTCTTAACAAAATATAAATTATTTGTCTTTTGCTGTCTTTCATCAAAATCACTTTGCATATTATTAAAACGATTTGAATGAGAGAACATTCTTAATGGATCAATTAAAAAATTTAATAAAGCTATTATATTGATAAAAATAAATGTAAAAATTAAAAATCGACTTATTAAACTTTTATAACTAAGCTTTTTTTTAAAAATTAAAGTATAGAAATTCACTTATTTTCCCCAAATTTAAAATTGATGTAACCATTAAAAATATCATAAAAAATAATCTCCAACTTGTTGATTTAAAGGACTCTTTTAATTCAACACTATTTTTAGAAAAAATCAATAAAAATACAAAAAAGATTAATATATAAACATTATCACCATCAATATGCATTAGCCACTTGTCAAAAGTTATTCCATAATGACTCAGAAAGGATAATGTTGTAGAAAACTTTTCAGAAAATACAATTCCATTTAATCCTATCATTCCTTTTAAAACCTTCAGCGCATCATCCCACTCTTTTGCTCTGAAAAACACCCATGCTATATTAACAAAGTTAAATGTAATAAACCATGCCAGCCATCTATACATCTTCAATCCAAGCATACTCCATACTCTATGAAGAATCAGTGCCATACCATGTAAAAATCCCCAAAATATGAATGTCCAACCAGCACCATGCCACAAACCACCAAGTACAAATGTTGCTAAAAGATTTGAGTAAGTTCTAACCGATGAAACTTTATTTCCTCCAAGAGGAATATAAATATAATCTTTTAAAAATCTTGAAAGTGTAATATGCCATCTTCTCCAGAAATCTTGTATATTTAATGATTTATAAGGCGAATTAAAGTTAATAGGCAATTGAATATTAAAGAGTAACGCTATCCCCATTGCCATATCTGTATAACCTGAAAAATCAAAATAAAGTTGAAAAGTATACGATAAAGATGTTGCCCAAGCTTCAAAAAGATTTAGTGTTGTTGCTGTATCAAATCCAGTAGTTGCCCATACAGCAAAAGTATCAGCAATAATTACTTTTTTAAACAATCCTATTGAAAAGATAAAAAGACCTAATGCTATATTTTTATACTTTCTTGCCAAATTAAATTTATTGGCAAATTGAGGCATCATCTCTTTATGATGAACTATTGGTCCTGCTATAAGTTGAGGGAAAAACGTTACGAACAAGGCATAATTTAGAAAATCATATTCTTTAGTCTCGCCTCTAAAACTATCCACTAAATACGCAATTTGTTGAAAAGTAAAAAAAGATATGGCTAATGGTAACAACAGATTTAATGGTTCTATCTTTAAGTTTGTTATTAAACTAAAATTCTCTATAAAAAAATTTGCATATTTAAAATAACCCAACAAAGCTAAATTCAGTACAATACCAAAAGTTAAAAGCGTTGTATTTGAAACTGGCTTTTTGCTGTTTATTTCACTTTTTTTATTTAAACTATTACCAACTACATAGTTAAATAACATTGATGACAATATCAAGGGTAAGTAAGTTATATTCCACCATGAATAGAAAAATAAACTGGCAAAAACTAAAAAGCCTTTTGCTCCAATAATTAATCTTTTATGGAGTAAATAAAAATAAATAAAAAAAGTTATTGGCAAAAATATGAATATAAATTCGTAGGAGTTAAATAGCATCAATAAGTCTTTACATATTTAACAAGTCAACAATAGTTCTGGTATCGGATAAGCTTTGAATTCCACTTATTGGTAAACTCAACACTTCAGCATGTATTTGCTCTGATACTTCATAAATTTCATTATTCCACTCTTTATACGCTTCTTGTTTATGGGGAGCCAATGGATAGTGAATTAACGTTTGAATACCATTATCTAAAAGATATTTTTGTAATTCATCTCGTTTATTTGTTCTGATTACAAACAAATGCCATACATGATTATTTTTATTTTTTACTCTTGGCAAAATTATATTTTCATTTTTAATATTATTCAAATAATAATCAGAAATTTCTCGTCTTTTTTCTATTTCATAGTCTAAAAATCTGAGCTTTACTCTTAACATTGCTGCTTGAATCTCGTCAAGTCTGCTATTTACACCTTTATATAAATTTTCATATTTCTTATGACTTCCATAATTACCTAATGCTTTTATAGTGTTATACAGTTTTTCATCATTTGTTGTAACTGCTCCACCATCACCCAAAGCACCAAGATTTTTTCCTGGATAAAAACTAAACCCACTGGCATCACCTAAGTTTCCACTTCGTTTATTACCAAAATATGCACCATGTGATTGAGCTGAGTCTTCTATAACTTTTAGATTATATTTTTGAGCTATTTCATTTATTTTATCCATTTGACATGTTTGTCCATAAAGATGTACAGGTAAAATTGCTTTTGTTTTTGGAGTAATTTTTTCTTCTATTTTGTTTGGGTCAATTAAATATGTATTTATATCTGGTTCAACTAAAACTGGTACTAAATTGTTTTGAGAAACTGCTAAAATAGAGGCAATGTAAGTATTCGAGGGAACAATTACTTCATCCTCATCATTTATTATGCCCATCTCTTTATAAGCTCTTAGTATCAAGATAAGAGCATCCAAGCCATTTGCTACACCAATGGCATATTTAGTACCACAAAAATTAGCAAACTCTTTTTCAAACTCTGTGCATTCATTACCTTGGATATACCAACCACTATCAATTACCTTAGTACAAGCATTAATTAACTCTTTTTTATATTGAGCATTTATTCCTTTTAAATCCAAAAATGGTATCATTTATTACTTTCCTTACACTCATTACAAATTAATTTCTCATCACATTTTTGTCCACATTTGCAAACATACCCTTTATGTCTTGCTGGATTTCCATACCACAATTCTTGAGGACCAATATTTTGAGTCACTACACTTCCTGCACCAATCATGGCGTATTCTTCTATAATTACACCACCAATAATCGTACTATTTGCACCAATAGAAGCTGATTTTTTTACAACAGTTTTTAAAAATTCTTTAGGGTATTGTTTGCTTCTTGGTAAAAAATCATTTGTAAAAGTTACATTCGGTCCAATAAAAACATTATCTTCCAACGTAATACCATCCCATATTTGAACACCACTTTTAATGGTTACGTTATCACCTATAACTACCTCATTTTCTATAAAAACGTGTGCATTAACATTACAATTATTTCCTATTTTTGCGTTTTCTAACACAATACAAAATTGCCAAATATTTGTATTATCACCTATATTCAATGAGTGAACATCTGAAAGTTCATGAATCATAAATTCACTTCTTCTAAAAATTGATTATAATCTCTGATATAATCACTCTCATCATAATGTTCACTGGCAATAACAACCAAAACACAATCCAAACTAAAATTTTTCATTTCTCTCCAAATAAGTCCATCTATATAAAGGCCTTGATTGGGACTATTAAGTTCTATTTCTTCTTTTTGTTTGCCATTATCTAAAACAAAAGTACAACTTCCTTTTACTGCTATTGCAATTTGTTTAAGATTAATATGAGCATGGAATCCTCTTTCTATGCCCTTTTTAGTATCAAAAATATAATAAACTCTTTTTATATCAAAAGGTGCATTATAGCCTTCTTCAATCGCAATAAGTGAACCTCTGTCATCTCCTAACGTTTTAAAATCTATAAGGTGATAACTCATTTTTCTTCCTCAAACTTGAAAATATAATCTTCCCATTCATATTTTTCAGATAACTCTTTTTGAAATGACACATCAACTATGAATTGACTGACTCTCTTTGCATTTGCCATTGAATAAGCTTTCTTTTGACCTGAAAGTCCTACATTTTCAAATCTATTATCTTTTAAATAATACTTTAATTTTTTAAAACACTCTTCAATATTATTAAAATAGATTACTTCTTTATCTTTTTTATACAGTTTATCCATTGAAATAATGTGTGGAGAAAAAGTACAAGTTCCCGATCCTAAAAAATGGTTCATTCTGTCTGAACTGCCCAAAATTTTTGTTCTATTATAATCATCGAGTTTATCTTCTCTGTTAAAATTAATCGCTATTTTAGATTTAGATATTTCTTCTTGATAGTTATTCCCAAATATTGTTGGATTACCTAAAGAACCATATATTCGTAGATTAATATTTTCTTTTTCACAAAAATCCTTCAACAAATTTGCAAATTCTGTTCTTACATCGGCTTTATAATCTCTGGCAATATAAAGAACATCATACTCTTTTCTTCTATCTATTTTTCTGTCAATTGAGGGATCAGAAATATTAGGTAAATATGAAAAAACAGTATTTTTATACTTTCTAGACAACTCGTAAAGTTCTGTTGCAGTTGTTTGAAAAAAAGCATCTATAAACTGAAATTGTTCAAAAAAAGCACTCTTTTCTGTCTTTAAAAAATCTACAAACCATTTCACTATTTTAATATTTGGTAACTTCCGCTTAATTTTTTCCAATGTTTCGGGATAAATCATTTCTGCTTTTCCCAATAACAGTAATTCTGGATTTATATTTTCACACGTTTTAAGTAAATCTTGATTCATTTTATCAATACTTCTTTGTTTAAATCCTAAAATTCTTTGAACTCTTGCAACATCTCTGTAACTAAAATCATATACAAAATGACCATTTTGAATTAATCCATGCGATATTTTCCGATCCATCGCATAAAAAGCTTCGCCATTTTTAAACTGACTAAAGATTGCACAATGAACTATTTTTAAACTTTTTTGCATTAATTATTCCAGTACATTTATATTTTCAAATGAATATTTTGTTAAATACCATTCAATTGTTTTTACAATTCCACTGTCAAAATTTTCATCGGCTTTCCAACCCAATTCATTTTCAAGTTTTGTGGCATCTATTGCATATCGTTTATCGTGTCCTGCTCTGTCTTCTACAAAAGTGATTAACTCTTTATATGAAGTCTTTTTTGGAATTTTTTTATCTAAAATTGTACAAATAGTATTTACAATTTGTAAATTAGTTCGTTCATTTCTTCCACCAATATTATACGTTTGACCTTTTTTACCTTTATGATAAACCAAATCAATCCCTTTACAGTGGTCAAGCACATATAACCAATCTCTGATATTTTTTCCATCTCCATAGATTGGAATAGAATTTCCTTTTAATGCATTTCTTATAATGGTAGGTATGAGTTTTTCATCATGTTGTTTTGGACCATAATTATTAGAACAATTAGTAATAACCGTATTCATTCCGTATGTTTCATTGTATGCTCGAATAATCATGTCACTTGAAGCTTTTGAAGCTGAATATGGGGAATTAGGTGCATAAGGAGTCGTTTCGGTAAACAATCCTACATCACCTAGTGTTCCATATACCTCATCCGTAGAGATATGATGAAATCTACAATCTTGATATTCTTGTTTGTATTTAAATGGTTGATTCATCCAATATTTATATGCCTCATCAATTAACGTAAAAGTTCCATTAACATTTGTTTGAACAAATACACCTGGATTTTTAATCGAGTTATCCACATGAGACTCTGCTGCAAAGTGTATTACACCTTGAATATCATATTCAGTAAAAATAAACTCTACAAGCTCTCGATTGCAAATATCTCCTTTGATAAACTTAAATCTCGGATTACCTTCACACTCTTTTAAATTTTTTAAATCTCCTGCATAGGTCAGTAAATCCAAATTTATTAAGTTGTATTCTGAATATTTCTCTAGAAAATATGGCACAAAATTCGAGCCTATAAAACCAGCTGTTCCAGTTAATAATATATTTTTATTATTGTGCATTTATTTCTCTTTTATTAAATCAATCAAATATTCACCATATCCATTTTTAGAAAGTGGTTTTGCAATTTCTAATACTTGCTCTTTTGAAATCCATTTGTTATTATAGGCAATTTCTTCTAAGCAAGCAATTTTATACCCTTGTCTATGTTCTATCGTTTGTACAAATTGTCCTGCTGCAATTAAACTGTCATGAGTACCCGTATCTAACCAAGCAAAACCTCGCCCTAAAAGTTCAACTTTTAATTTATCTCTTTTAAGATATTCTTCATTTACCGTTGTAATTTCCAGTTCACCTCTCGCGGATGGTTTTACATTTTTAGCAATTTCAACAACACTGTTATCATAAAAGTATAATCCTGTAACGGCGAAGTTAGATTTTGGTTTTGCTGGTTTTTCCTCTATACTTATCGCTTTTTTATTTGCATCAAATTCAACTACTCCAAATCTTTCAGGATCTTTGACTTGATAACCAAAAACAACGGCTCCTTCATTTAAAGAAGCTGCCTGTCTAAGCATTTCTGAAAAGCCTTGACCATAAAATATGTTATCTCCAAGTATTAAACAAACGTTATGTGTTCCTATAAACTCTTCACCCAAGATAAATGCTTGTGCCAATCCATCTGGAGTGGGTTGAATTTTATACTGTAAATTTATTCCCCAATTACTTCCATCCCCCAAAAGCTCTTCAAATTTATTAATATCTTGTGGAGTTGAAATAATAAGTATCTCTTTTATTCCTGCAAGCATTAATACAGATAATGGATAGTATATCATGGGTTTATCATATATTGGAAGTAACTGTTTACTTATACTTTGTGTTATTGGGTATAGTCTTGTACCAGTTCCACCAGCTAGAATTATGCCTTTCATTTATTGAACCTTAATTGTAAATTTGTATCTGTTAAAAATCATCTATTATAACCCTAAATAACCAAAAACTTTTTCATATGACTCTTTGGCTGTATATTTGGCTAAACATTTTTCATATCCATGTTGTGCTATTTTTTCTCTTTCTTCTTCATTCGCCAAATAGTATTGTACTTTTTCTAATAAATTTTCTTTGGAACTGTAGGTTTCTATATCTTGTCCTAATTCAAAATACTCTTTTAATTCATCATGATATCCGGTTATATAAAAACTTCCTGTCAATGGAACTTCAAAATCTCTACCTTTAAGAATAAAAATATCATCATTTTTTCCTACTGTGGCAAAACCTAAAACGATTTTTGATTGATTAAAAATTTTAATCATCTCATCATCGGTTGCAAATCCATTTTTCCAACCACTTCCTTTAGCAAAAACATTAATGCCGTGATTTTGTAGATATTGAATATATTCACTCCGTACTCCATAACTTGCTCCTACAAATCCGAGATCATACTCTTTATTTAAGTTCAATTTTTTATAAATCTTTTCATTCCCTGCATAATCTTTATACATAGGATGACCACCTTCAACAAGGTATTTCATGATTGCACTTTTTGAAGTTGTTAAAGAAAGGTCAAAATATTTACAAATATCTTTATTCCCTCTTCTTAAACCATCTTTCCCTTTTCTACTGACGAACTTACGTTCGTCATCCAACCCTTCATTTATCATTGGAATTCCATAAGACCTGATTTGCTTTAACACTTTTGGTGTGGTATTATGTCCCGATAAATAACAAACTATAACATCTATTTTATTATGCTGAACCGTTTTTTCTATAAAATCCAACATATTTTGATTGATCTTCTCTTTATTTTTGTACCAATCTTTAGAGTGTGCTGTTTTAGTCATTTCAAAATTAAACACTTGCCCAATCTCTTGCATTGGTTTCAAGGTATTATTCAAACTAAACGACCCATCAAAATATGATACATATATTATATTTAATTTTTTTCCCGAAAATTTATTCTCTTTTATTTTAAATTCATCTATATTTATTATTTTCTTATATTTAATTTTATAAATAAAATTTTCCAATAAATATTTTATTTTCTTAATCATATTAATTGCCTTTTACAATATATTGTCGTTTTTAACTCTATGCATTATTTATTTTACGAATTTTATCTATCCTGTCTATAAATACAAAAAGTCCAAGTAAAACAAAAGAATTAATAAAGATTTTTCCTGAAATAATGCTTTGATCAAATTGAGAAGCAACAAGAAAAAATACCAAGAGAGTAAATAATTTGACACTCTTTTGTTTTAAAATTTCTTTCACTATCATAATAAGAAGTAAAAAAAAGCTCATAAACCCAAACCAGCCTAAATCAAATAATATTTCTATTATTATATTATGAGGAGAGAAGAATGATTTTAACCCATAAATACTTGATGCATCTAATCCCCAACCAAATATTGGCTTCTTTTTTATTTGTTCAATAGAATAAAGCCAAATTTGTTCTCTATGTGAAGAGCTTCCATTCAATAGTTCTTCAAGACGATTTCCTAAATAATCTACATTAAAAAAAATAATTGTAACGATGCTTAAAATAATTATAGCAAAGACAATATATCGAACTTTAATATTTTTATAATTTAACACTGTGAAAATTAAAAAAGCAGCAGTAAGCGCCACCCAAATGGCACGCGAATAACTGAACAGTGTACAATATATAAATAATACAAATAAAGATATTAAAATTAAATTCTTTTTATTATCCAGTAGTTTCTCTTTTGTTATAGCATAAAATGAAAGAATAACTCCAACACCCATAAAAAAACCAAATGTATTTCTATTAAAAGTGGCACCTTTTAATCCTGAACGTAAATTTGCTATGTTATGTTTAAAAAAATCATAGCCCATAATACTTTGATATAAACCATCCAGTGCTTGTATGGACAGTGCACTTAAGACAAACAAGAAAAGTAATCTTTTTGAAAAAAATTCCTTCGAATAAAAATACAACAAAATGTACATAATCAAGCCATATCTATAAACATATGACAACTCTAACCGCCATGATTCACGATTTGACACATCATTGATTACATTTGATATTGTCATACTTAATAAGATTAAAGCAAAGGCAAAAAAGATATCTTTATATTTGTATAATACATCTTTGACACACTGAATATCTTTGTTTTTAATTACATAAACAATAAAAAATAGAATTAATAATATGGTTGATATTTGATAAATGGCATTTTTAAATGGAATAAAAATTACCCATATGAAAAGTAATACATTAAAAAAATTCTTAACAGTAATAAGTTCTCTCATTTATAAAAGACCTTGTATTTTCTTCATCACATCTTCAACTTTTATACTTTTCATACATTCCATATTTGTAGGACATTTTGCTTTATAACAAGGATGACAACTTATTGAATCACTTGGTTTTAAATATTCATGTGTTCCACTATAAGGCATAAACTTAGGAGAGTGTTGAATATCCGTTGAACCAAAAATTGTAATAGTATTTGTCCCAACTCCTGAGGCAATATGTGCAGGTCCAGTATCATTACCGACAAAAAGATCAACTTTTGCTAATATATTTTTCAATTGTGTTAAATTGGTTTTATCAACAAAAGATACAATCTCATTCTCCTTAAAATGATTCAATATATACTGTGCGTCTTCTATTTCTAAATTACTGCCAATTAATATAACTTTATATTTATCTATAATCAATTTTTTGATTAAATTTAGATAGTTTTCGGCACCCCATTTTTTACTCAACCACCGTTCACTGGTTCCTGTAGAAATTGCAATATATTTATTATGAGGTTCTTTAATAAAAAAATCATCTTGATTTAAAACAGGAAGCATAATTTGAGCTGATGTACTTTGAAAATAATCATTAATCATATTTTGATTCACCCAACTTATTGCTTCTATCATTTCTTGTACACTTTTAGAATGAGTTTTTATTTTTAAAATCTTTTGAAACAGATTATAGGATTTATTTACGACAGCTTTTTTATCCAGAAACATACTAATATAATGAGATGGTTTATTACATTGTAAATTAATAATTAAGTCAAATTTTTCATCTTTTAAAGTATGCCAACTTTTAAAGACATTTTGATGCATAATATATTCATTAAAGTAGTCCGTATCTTGAAATAACCCTTTTCCAACTCCTGTGGTTAACAAAGTGATATGATCATTCTTAAAAAAATATCTAAAAGCTCTAAATGTTGGCTCCAGTGTAACTAAATCACCTAAGGCAGAAAAGCGTATAACTAATATTTTTTTCATGCGTATTGTCCTTAATATATTTTGAACATAAAATTATATTGCATTTAGATACCATTTATACATTGCTTTAATACCATCTTCTAATTCAACTGTGTGTTTCCATCCCAAAGAATGTAGTTTAGATGGATTGGTGAGTTTTACCATTGTCCCATCAGGTTTATTGGTATTAAAATTGAGTGCACCTTTAAAACCTATAATTTTTTTTATAAGTACTGCCAATTCTTCTATTGAAATATCAATCCCTGTTCCAATATTAATGTGTGTATTTCTGATTTCCTTATTGTGTTCTGTATAGGTATCAGTGAATTCTCTGTTTTCCAATAAAAATACACAAGCATCTGCCATATCTTCTGAAAATAAAAATTCTCTTCTTGGTTTCCCACTTCCCCAAATTTCAACTCGGTTTTCATCTACTCCAAATTTTGATAAATATTGTTTTGCATCGTCCAGTGAATTTAAATTTAAATCTTTTAAAACTTCTTCATTTTTACCTTCATTTAAAAGTTTTGCTAAGTGTATTTTCCGTATAAGTGCGGGCAAAACATGAGACTTTTCTAAATCAAAGTTATCATTAGGCCCATAAAGATTTGTTGGCATTACAGAAATAAAGTTTGTGCCATATTGGATATTATAACTTTCACACATCTTTATACCAGCTATTTTTGCTATGGCATAAGGTTCGTTGGTATATTCTAATTCTGAAGTCAATAAACTCTCTTCATTCATGGGTTGAGGAGCATCTTTAGGATAGATACAAGTACTTCCTAAAAACAGAAGCTTTTTAACTTTGTGTATATAGCTTTGATGAATGACATTATTTTGTATTTGTAAGTTCTCATAAATAAAATCTGCACGGTAGGTATTGTTGGCAACAATACCTCCTACTTTTGCAGCAGCGAGTATGACATATTCAGGTTTCTCATTTTGAAAAAAGTTTTCAACGGCTTCTTGGTTACACAAGTCCACTTCTGAATGCGTTTTATAAACAAGATTCGTATAACCTTTTGATTCAAGGTTTTTTACAATAGCACTTCCAACGAGTCCATTATGACCTGCAACATATATTTTTGAGTTTTTATCTATCATAATCCTATATACATCCTACTCGTAATAACTCATCGTTTTATATCCACCATCTTTTAGGTAAACATCTTTTGTCATCAGTTTTAAATCTGATTTCATCATATCATTGACTAAATCTTGCAATTTATACTCTCGGTTCCATCCAAGTTTTGTTTCTGCCTTAGTAGGATCTCCTAAAAGAAGATCCACTTCTGTTGGTCTAAAATATCTAGGATCCACTGCTACTACTTCCGTTCCAATTTTAACTTGATAATCTGGATTTGAACAAGAGACAACATACCCTTTCTCTTCCACACCAACACCTTTAAATTCAAGAGCAATACCTGCGTATTCAAATGACATTTTTACAAAGTCTCTCACGGTCGTTGTTTGTCCTGTTGCAATAACCCAATCTTCTGGTGTAGGCGCTTGTAAAATCATCCACATCATTCTTACATAATCTTTAGCATGTCCCCAATCTCTTTTTGCATCAAGGTTCCCAAGATAGAGTTTATCTTGCAATCCCAATGCAATTTTTGAAGCAGCTCTTGTGATTTTTCGCGTAACAAAGGTTTCACCTCTTACTGGACTTTCATGATTAAATAAAATTCCATTACAAGCAAACATGCCATAAGCTTCTCTGTAATTTACAGTAATCCAATACGCATACATTTTAGCCACTGCATAAGGACTTCTTGGGTAAAAAGGTGTTGTCTCTTTTTGTGGAGTCTCTTGCACTTTTCCAAAAAGTTCAGAAGTACTTGCTTGATAGATTTTTGTTTTTTTTGTTAGTCCTAAAAGTTTAACTGCTTCTAAAATTCTAAGTGTTCCTGTTCCATCAGCATTTGCAACATATTCAGGTGTTTCAAAGGAAACTGCTACATGACTCATAGCAGCAAGATTATAAATTTCATCGGGTTGTGTCTCTTGAATAATACGAGTAAGGTTCATAGAATCTGTCATATCACCAAAATGCAAAATAAGATTTCTATTTTCAACATGAGGATCTTCATAGAGATGATCTATTCTATCTGTATTAAACAAAGAACTTCTTCTTTTTATACCATGTACGATATACCCTTTTTTGAGTAAAAATTCTGCAAGATAACTTCCATCTTGTCCAGTAATTCCTGTAATCAATGCTACTTTTTGTTCTGCCATATTTATTTTTATCCTATTACGTAATTATTATATTATATTTAATTTCTACTAAAATCATCATCAAATCTGATGATATCATCTTCACCCGTATATTCACCCACTTGTGCTTCAATAATGATGAGTGGAATTTTCCCTTTATTTTCAAGTCGGTGCAGTTGTCCTGCTTTAATATAGGTAGACTCATTTGGGTTTAACGTAAAAGTATCATTGTCTATTGTTACAATTGCACATCCAGATACTACAATCCAGTGTTCATTTCTATGCACATGCTTTTGTAACGAGAGTCTACAATTAGGTTTTACCTCTATTCTTTTGATTTTATATCCATTTGAGTCTTCTAAAACAGTGTATGTTCCCCAAGGACGATGACCTGTTAAGTGAATGTTATGAAGTTGGGAATTAGATGTTTTCAGATGTTCAACGACTTTTTTTACTTTTTGTGAAGAACCTTTTTTAGATAACAGTAGGGCATCTCCTGTATCAATAATAATAAAGTCTTCAATATCAATGGTTGCGATTTTTCGTTCAGTTCCATAAACCAAATTATTTTTACTGTCAATTGAAATGAGATTTTGATTTAAAGTATTGCCATTTTCATCTTTTGGTAACTCTTCATACAAAGAATCAAAGCTTCCTACATCACTCCAATTTATATCACTGGGTACTACTTTTACTTTGGAAGATTTTTCCATTACAGCATAATCGATTGAGTCTTCTGGAATATCCAACATATCAGCATGAGCAATTCTTAAGAGTTCTTTTTTATTTGCATTATTAAATGCGAATAATGATTTTTCATAAATCTCGGAAGAGTGTTTTTTGAGCTCTTCTAAAAAGACTCCTGCTTTAAAACAAAACATTCCAGAGTTCCAATAGTAGTTACCTGCTTTTAAGTATTGTGTTGCAGTATCAAAATCTGGTTTTTCGTGGAAGGCTTTAACATTAAATCCGTCTGCTTCAATATATCCAAAGCCCGTTTCAGGAAAAGTAGGATTAATTCCAAATGTAACTAAATAGTTCTCTCTGGCTAAAGTTTGAGCAATGTTGATAACCTTTTGATACTCTGTTTCATTTTTGATGAGATGATCACTTGGCGTTACCAATACGAGTTCTTCTTTATCTAAAGAAAAACAGGCCAAGGCAATTGCTGGGGCAGTATTTCGTCCAATAGGCTCAAGGAGGTATTTATTATTGGTTTTATTTAATTCTTCTAGTTGATCTAAGGCTAAAAAATATTGTTCTGAGTTTGAGACTATAAATTGAGAATGACAAATTTTTGAATTTCTTTCTACGGTTAATTGAAAAAGTGATTTGTCATCAAAGAGTTTGACAAATTGCTTTGGCATTAAAGTTCTACTTATGGGCCAAAGTCTTGTTCCATTGCCTCCGCATAGAATTAGGTTAGTCATTTAAATATTCCTTTTATTTCAAATTCTTTCCATTCATAATTATCGCTGTATAAAAGATTAAAGATTGATTCAATCATATACTTTGTTATTCTAGTTGAGTTATAAGAATTATGAGCTCTCTTCCATCCATTATACGCAATTTCTCTTCTTTCTTTGTCATGCTCTAAATAGTAATTAACTTTTTCTTCTAAATCTAAAAAATCCTTAAAATAAACTATTTCATTATCATTAAACAATATTTCCATATCAGGAATTTTAGGACTTAAAGTCATTACTCCTTGTGCTGTCAGTTGAATAATTCTATCTGAAGAATATAAAGAAATATCATTATATCTACTGTAATTAATTGCCATTTTAGAATTAAAGAGTAACTCTAAATAATCATTTCCTAAAATCAAGGTATCTTTACTGTTTCCAAAAAGTTTAAAATTGATATTTTTAAAATTATTAAGACTCTCAATAAAGTTTTTTCGAGCACAATCATTTCTTCCTATAAAAGTCAAATCATATTTATACTTTTCATTTTCAAAAGAACTGCTTCTTTCAATAGAATCATCACAAAGATTTGGCAAATAATAAAAGGCTGTTTTTTCTTCAAAAAACTGTTTATAATAACTTGGATTTGTTGTTGCAAAAAAAGCATCTAAATATTTTATTCGGCTTTTAATATGCTCTATTCTTTCAAATGGATCGACCCACCACATTGCAATTTTTATTGCAGGAAATTCATTTTTTATAAGTTCTAATGTCGTGTCATAAATCAATTCAGAATGCCCTAATAGAAGTAAATGTGGCTGAATATTTCTAACTGTTTCAATTAAAGCTCGGTTCATTTTTTTTGCACCTGACTTTTTACTTCTAAAAAAATTTAATGATTTAGAAACTTCTCGATAACTGAAATTATAGACAAAATGATTATTTCTTATTAAGCCATTTGATATTATTCTATCAATTGCATAAAAAACATCTCCATTTTTTGACTCACTAAAATTAGCACAATGAACAATTTTGAAAGATTCCATTTTATATCACGTCCTTTATAAACGCAACAATTCTTTCAGAAGCTTTTCCATCACCATAAGGATTATGAGCTCTACTCATCTTTTCATATTCCATTTTGTCATCTAAAAGCTTCTGCGCTTCTGCAATAATTATTTCCAAATTTGTTCCTACGAGTTTGACAGTTCCTGAAGTTACAGCTTCTGGTCTTTCAGTTGTATCTCTCATTAAAAGTACTGGTTTTCCAAGACTTGGTGCTTCTTCTTGAACTCCTCCAGAATCTGTAATAATAAAATATGCTCTGTTCATCATATATATAAAGTTTTCATATTGTAAAGGTTTTATTAAAAATACATTATTTATATTGGACAATATATCATGTACTGGCTTTTGTACATTTGGGTTTAAATGCACCGGATAAACAATATCAATATCTGGATTGTTTACAGCAAGTGTTTTTAATGCATTACAAATATTGATAAATCCTTCTCCAAAATTTTCACGTCTGTGTCCAGTAACTAAAACCATTCTTTTTTCATCATTTATCTTATATTCAGAGTTTATAGATTGAATAATCTTATGTTTTAATTCTTGATTGTTTTCTATTTTATCTAATGCTAAATACAAAGCATCAATGACAGTATTCCCAGTAACAAGAATATTTTGTGGGCTTTTATTCTCTTTTAAAAGATTATCTCGACTTGTAGTCGTTGGTGCAAAGTGATAGTTTGCCAATACACTTGTTATTTGCCTATTGGCTTCTTCTGGCCAAGGGCTATAAATATCACCTGTTCGAAGACCTGCTTCTACATGACCTACTTTTATTTTGTTATAAAAAGCAGCTAAACTTGAAGCACTTGTTGTTGTTGTATCTCCATGAACAAAAACAATATCTGGTTTAAAATTATTTAAAACATCTTTTAAGCCCAAAAGAACACTGGTCGTCACATCATATAAATCTTGCCCCGCTTTCATGATATTCAAATCATAATCAGGTTTTATTTCAAAAATTTCCAACACCTGATCCAACATCTCTCTGTGTTGAGCAGTTACGCACACTTTTGTTTCAAAGTTAGCACTGTTTTTTTTAAAGGCTTTTACCAATGGTGCCATTTTTATGGCTTCAGGTCGAGTTCCAAAGACAATTAAAATTTTTTTCATTTATTCATTACACCCTTGTACTCATTTAGTGTCTCTTGAGCAATGGTATGCCAATCAAAATGGGCATCTACCATCTCTTTTGATTTTTCTCCCATTTTTTTAATATCAGAGTTTAATAACAAATCAATTTTTTTGGCCAAATCTTTTTCATTGGCACTTTGGCATAAATATCCATTAACGCCATCTTTTATAATCACAGGTATTCCACCTACAGTTGTTCCAACTAAGGGAAGTGATGCTGCCATGGCTTCAAGTCCACTGATACTAGTAGCTTCCATGAGTGATGGTAAAATAGATAAATCAGCAGCACTATAATACTCTACAATTTCATGATGTTGTTTTGAACCTAAAAGAAAATATCGGTCTTTAAAATTTTGCTCTAAAATATTTTTAATTTCATCATACTCTTCACCATTACCAATAAAAAGCAGTTTCAAATCTTTATTTTGAATATATTGTGTTGCCAAAGCCAAATATTTAACACCATTTTTCCAAACCATTCTTCGTGTTACTATGGCAAGTTTTGTATTTTCATCTATTCCAAGTTGATTTCTTATCGCAGTTCTTTTTTCTTCATCTCTTGAAAATCGTGAAGATATAACCCCATTTGAAATAAAAACTTTTTTTGCTTTGACTTTAAAAGGCACTTCCAATAACTCTTCACTGGGGGCTAAAAAAAGTTGTGGTTTATCAAACAGTCGTTTTAACAAAGGAATTCTGTATCCCCCTTTTTTAATTCGTTTTAAATATCCTGAAGTGTGATTGGTATAGACCATGGGGATACCTTTGATATTATAAAACTCTAAAGGACGCATTCCATGAATGTGAATAATATCAAACTTCTCATTTTGAATTAAGCGCTTAATAAATTGATTGATTTGATACCCATAGGTGAATCCCACATATTTTAAATCAAATCGATAAATATCTATTCCCTCAGAAACTTCATGTCGCTTTTGTGTTTTATCCAGCAATTTGGTTGCCACACTGACTTTACAACCAATATTTTTTAATGCTTGTGATAACTCATACACATGTGCTGTAATTCCACCAATGGTGGGAGGGTAATCTATACTTACCATTAATATATTCAAATCTATAACTCCACGTTTTTATAAACTTCTAAAGTTTTATTTACCATATTTCCTAAATAAAAATTATGAGAAATGTAATTATATCCATCAAAACTTAATTTCTTTGCTTTTAAAATATTATTGGCCAACTCATATTCGTTACCAACTTCAAAGAAAAAACCATTCTCATTTTCAAGGATAATATCTTTTACACCACCATGATTTGTTGCAATAACTGGAGTATTCATGACAATTGCTTCAGCAACAGCTCTGCCAAAACTTTCTGGCTTTTTAGAACTGCTTACAACAACATCACTTAACTTATAAATTTCAGCTATCTTAGTTTGACTTCCAACAAAAATTATATTTTCTTCTAAATTCAACTCTTTTATTAAATTCTTCAAAGAATTTAAATAATTTTCTTTGTCACTTCTTACTCCACCGACAATTAAACCAACAACATTTTCAATATCTTTTTTAATAATTGCAATGGCTTTTATCAATGTTTCATAATCTTTAAGCTGTGTAATTCGCCCAACACTTGAAACAATCAATTTATCTTTCAATGCAAATGTATCTCTAAATTTTTCTGTAAAATTTATATCAATATTGTTTGGATTAAAGAGCTCTATATCTATTCCTCGTGGGATAACTGTGATTTTATTACTACTTATATTATAGTGTTTTTGAATATACTCTTTTATGCTATTACTCACACATATAACAGCATTCGCTTTTGTCATGATACTACTATAGAAACCAACACTATTAAATCCGTGCACAGTACTAACTACTTTAATATTTAAATCTTTTTTTGCCCAATAAATAAGCCAAGCTGGCACTCGACTCCTTACATGTACAATGTCTGGTTTTAACTCTTTTAATATTTTTCGTAACCTAAGAACTCTGGGTATAAAAGTGATAATATTTTTACTGCAAACATCAAACGGAATAAACGTTCCTTTATCTTGCAAAATATCAGCAACCAATCGTCCTCCCTTACTGATAATAATATTATCAATACCCAATTTTATAAACTCACGATTTAACTCAACCACACCACGCTCAACGCCACCTTCATTGAGTTCTGGAATAAGTTGAACAACTCTCATATTTTTACCTTGTTTAAATATGTCATATAATCAAATTGTCCTTTTATATTTTCTATAATGCTTGCAAGTTTATGATACTTCGTATGCTCTTTTTTACTTTCTAACTTTATTATATGAATATTTGCATTACTGTTTGCTTTTGCTTCACTGAGCATGGAGGTTGAATCAATGGTAATATAGAGTTCATCACACACTTCTATAAAATCAGGGATAGGATTGATACTGATGTTTTTAGAAAAAATGACTTCATAATCAAAGTGATACTTTTCAATTAACTCCTCCACCTCTTTAGGTGTCCGTCTTGAGGTGGTAATATATTTTAAATGTTCAGGAAATTTTTCATTGATTTCATCCAAGGCCAATTTGATGTTATCTACATCCATAGAAAAAATCGCATTATTCCCACCAATAATAATTCCAACAGCTTTTTGTTGAGTTTTTTTAACATAACCCAATGGTGTACTAAAAGAGAGATTCAATGGCATAGTAATAATATTGGCTTCTTTAGGTGGAAAATCATGCTCTTGAGCAATAATATAATCAAAATCACTGTATCGGAACCCTTTTGGAAGCATTATTGCAATGGATTTAATCTTAAACATTTTTGCCAAATATTTATTCATATAATAGGTATTTGAACCCGTTGATATAATCGCTTTATACTTTTTATTTTCAGCTTTAAGCCCGAACAAATTGATATAAATATGTAAGAAATCTAACACATAAGAGAGAACTTTTTTAAATTTACTGACAGATTCTAAAGAGATAATATCATAGGAGAGATTTTTTAATTTACAAAAAGCCAATGATTGATTAAGGTGCCCCGCTTTTGTATCTGAAAGAATAAGTACTTTATCATTCATATATTTCCTTATAATGACTTTTAAAGCGTTTATGTGACCAAAACCATTGCTTTGGGTCTTCTAATATAATTTGAGAAATTGCATCTGATTGTAATTGAGATAATGTGGCAATATCCGCTTTTTCATTTTCTGTTTTAATAGGTGCAATAGGCTCATAAATTTTTATTTTGTAAGTATTATTGCTTTGATTAAAAATGGCAAGTGGCACAATATATGCATCAAATTTTCTTGCTAAGACTGCACTTGAAGCAGTTTGGTAAGCTTTTTTACCTAAAAACTGAACTTCCTGACCTTCTTTTTCATTGATATTTTGATCTATGATTAAAGAAACAGTATGTTTTTTCATCAATGCATTAATTAATTTTTTTAATGCTCCCGAACGAAATATAATTTTGCTGCCTGAAGTTTCTCTGGCTTTTACAATAAAATCATCAAGTTTTTTAAAATTTGATTGTCGTGCGACTTGATATAATTGAGTTACATATTTATTCATATAACAACTTAACATCTCCATATTTCCATAATGTGCCGAAATTAAAATAATAGGTTTATTGTTTTTCTTTAATTTTTCAATAATTTCTACATTTTCTATTTTAACTATCTTTTGTAATTCTTCATTGATTTCATTTGAATTTTCAATCAATGTTTGAATCCACAAAAGCATGTTATAGTAAGAGTACTTCTGTATTTCTGCAATCTCTTCTTGGCTGAGTTTGCCATTAAAAACCAAATCCAAATTGGCTTGAATGATTCGATTGGTTTTTTTCCCAAAAAAGTAAGCAATTCTTGCCAAAGCAAAGAAGAATCCTCTTCGTATTTTTTGAGGTAAAATTGACATCACTTTTATAAAGCCAATAATAATGTAGTATAAAATATTTTCTATCATAATATCTTTAATTCTAAATTTTGAGGTAACTCTATTTTATCAGTTGTTGACTTAATTAAATATGATATCTCGTCCGCTTGTATGCTCAATACATTCTCTTCTAAAGTATACGCATAGTGTGTTCGTGAAAAATCTTGATTTAAATTTAAATTCAAGCTGATCATAAAACTTAACCATTGTAAATCTTCTAACGGAGGCAATAACTCTTCAAAGGCAAGAATATCTTTATATTTGGGCAGAGTTTTTTTTGAAAACTTTATAATATGCGCCACAGTGACTCGTGATGTATGTAAAAAATCGTAGTTTAATCCATTGAGAATAAAATCAAAAGTATTGTCATTGGATTTATAAAAATTGAGCGTACTTCCAATAGAGTGCAATTTTGAAGCAATCACAAAAAGAGTTCTGTATTTATCCTCTAAGTTATGTAACGGTTTTAAGACATCAAAAATTTTTCCTGCATTGTTACCAAAATAGGCACTTTGTTTTGAATCCAATTCAAATCTGTCCAACAAGCTGCGTACACTGGCATTAAAGTTTGTAGGAAATCTTCCATTTGAACTTCTTAATAAATCACTTAAAAAGACGCCCTCTCGTACACCTACCCCCGAAGTTATCACACGGTTAATTTCCAGTGCATCCAAAATGGTGTCAAAAATAAACGTTCCCTCTTGAATGGTATCAAATCTCTCTTTTTTAACACCCATATCTTTTAAATCATCACAACTGTTTACGTGGATAATTTTTTGAAAAAGGGTTTTGTGTTTTTCGTAGTTATACGTAAACCCATGAATAACATCCAATGGATAATTGCTATCTTGGATGATAAGTTTACTCAACGCCCGAATCGTTCCTCCAATACCTACAACAGTTTTAGGAATTTCATTGTTTAAATCTGTAATTGAATTGAGTTCTTTAAGAATATATCGTTTTGCACCCTCTATGTCATTTTTACTGAAGAACAACTCTTTTAATCTTACTGTTCCCACTTTCAAAGAGATACAATCAATAATTTTCCCCTCTTTTACAAACGAAAATTCTGTCGAACCTCCACCAATATCAACCGTTAAAAACTCATTTTGGTGCAACAAATTTACCGCAGCCATACCCCCATAAAAAGCCTCTTTTGTGCCTTCAATAACTTTGATATTTAAATTGAGTTCATTTTTAACTTTGGATAAAAAAACGCTGGCATTGGGAGCATCTCGGAGTGCAGAAGTTGCTACACAGATAATTTTTCTTGATTTTAACGCTTGTGAGATTTTTAAAAAGGATTTCAGGGATTCAAAGGCTCTTTGCATAGGCAAGGGTTGTAAGTTGCCATCATTTTCGTAACAACCCTCAGATATTTTGACTCTGTTTTTCGTTTCATTGATTAAATGAAATGCAAAACGGCTGCTTTTTTGAAATACAACCATACGCATTGAGTTCGACCCAATGTCTATAATGGTTGTTATTTTAGCCATATATTAAAGCTCTTCTTCTTGAAGTTGCTCAAATTTAAATTTTAACTCTTCCATTGTTTCTTGATTATCAGGATCAATGATAATACAATCAACAGGACAAACCTCTACGCAAGCCGGTTCTTCATAATGTCCTACACACTCAGTACATCTGTCTGGGTCAATTACATATATTGGATCACCTTCTTCAATTGCGGTATTTGGACACTCATCTCTACAAGCATCACATGCGATACATTCATCAGTAATTATTAAAGACATATTTTGTTCCTGTATTAAAATATTTACTGGATTTATAACCTATTCTTCATTAATAATTCTTTAATTATCTTAAATTTGCATTCATTTTTACAAACCAACAAAATTTTATCTGTTTTATATACATTTAAATCCTCACAAATAAACAATCCTGCATCCAAATCAAAACTTCTCATCTTTCCAATAAACAGCACAAAATCGAAGTTTCTTGCCGTTGCTAGTGACAATGCAACCGCACCTGGACTCCTGTATTTTATCCCTTGGGAATACAACAAAGAGCAGACTTCTGGAAACTTATAAGAGCGTTCAAAAAGTGCAATTTTTGAATTAACAGGCGTGTGAGGAGTATAGTTTTTCTTAAATAAATTTTGATAAATGATGTTTTCATCTTTTATCTTATAAATAATATCACCAGAAGAGAGATTACACACCATTGCAGCAATGGTTTTACCTTTAGAATTCAACGCTACGGATGTTCCATAATAAGGCAACCCAGAAACAAAATTATCGCTTCCATCTAAAGGGTCAATAACAATAATATTGTCTGATTTGTTTTCAAACACTCCTGACTCTTCTGAGTAGATAGAGCCATACGTGTTTAAGTGTTTGACAAATACAGCTTCGGCTTTTAAATCCATGTTTAAAGAGTTGTCTCCTCCTTCACCGATTATGCCACTGTAGTTGTAGTCTTCAGTTGATATATGAGTCGTAATGTACTCATATATCTCTTTATTTGCTTCTATACAAGAGTTAATAAAAGCTTTCATAACTTTAGCAAAGAGATTTTATAATCTCTTTGGCTGCATCTCTTCCATCTGCTGCAGCAGTTACGGCTAAATCTGCTCCTCGTTGACAATCACCACCTGCATAAATTTTAGGATTAGACGTTTGAAAATGGGTTGTTATAATTCCACCCCAAGCATGGGTTTGAATATTGGAATCTTTTAAGAATGCTGGTACCTCAGGGGCAAACCCTAAAGCAAAAATCACCACATCTGCTTCTTCAACAAAGTTACTGTTTTCAATGGCTTCAACTCTTTGTCGTCCACTCTCATCTGGTTCACTCATAGCTGTTTTACTCAATTCAACACCAATGACTTTGCCATTTTCACTCTTGATTGATTCAGGGCTGACATTAAACATAAATTCAACCCCCTCTTCTTTCGAATTAACCACCTCTTTTTTACTTCCAGGCATATTGGCTTCATCTCTTCGGTAAAGGCATTTAACACTGTAAGCCCCTTCTCGTACTGATGAACGAACACAATCCATTGCGGTATCTCCTCCACCAATAACAAGCACAATTTTATCTTTTACATCAACAAATCCTTTAGGAACTACGCCTTTGTTTTTGTCGCTTTGTGAAAGAAAATTTCTTTTTTGAATTCCCGTTAAAAAATCAATCGCAAGATGTACACCTTGTGTATCTTCGCCTTTAATTCCTGCTGTTCTTCCTTTGGTAGCTCCAATTCCTAAATAAATGGCATCAAACTCTTTTTCCAAATCAGCAAATGACTTATCTTTCCCAATTTCACAATTAAGATGAAGTACCATCCCTGCTTTTTTAAGCCAAGCAATTCTTCTTTCAACCGTCGTTTTGTCCAATTTAAACCCTGGAATTCCATAGGTTAAAAGTCCTCCTGCACGATCAGCTCTTTCAAACATTTCAACGGCAATTCCTTTTCTTAAAAGAAACGTTGCAGCAGAAATACCCGAAGGTCCAGAACCAATGACAGCCACTTTTTTAGATGAAGTCACCCCAGGAAAAATAGGGGTTAATCCTGCAGCAAATGCTTTTTCATTGATGTGCGCTTCAACCGCACCTATAGCAACGGCACCGTGTCCTGTATTTAAAGAACATGCTCCTTCACACAATACATCGTGAGGACAAATTTTTCCCAAAATTTCAGGAAAAGGTGAAGGCTCATTTGAAAGTGCAAAGGCAAGCTCTAAATTGCTCTCCGCTGTCTGTTTTAACCACGCTGGAATAAAGTTATGTAAAGGGCATTTAGAGTGACAATATGGGTCTCCACACTGCATACATCTGTCCGATTGCTCTTTACTTTTATTTCTTCCAAATACTTCATAAACTTCATTATAATCTTTTAATCTCTCTAAAACATTTCTCTTATTAGGAGTTGCTCTATCAATATTTGTAAAATTTAACATATTAATCTCCCTGATCTGGATTTAATGGTAATACCGTCATATTTTTGGGTTTAACCATCCAGAAGTTTCTAATTTCTGATCTGAAATTCTCTAATATATCGATTGCTTTTTCACTTTGTGTTTCGTTGACATAATCTATTAACAATCTTTTTAAGAATAATCTCTCTCTTTCAGTATCATCGGTGTCAATTCTAACGGCTTCAATTAACTCTTGGTTCATTTTATCCACAAAAATTTTATCGTCATCATATACAAAGGCTAAACCACCTGTCATACCTGCACCAAAGTTAACACCTGTTCTACCTAAAATAGCAACAATTCCACCAGTCATATATTCACAAGCATTGTCTCCTGTTCCCTCAACAACAGCCGTTGCTCCTGAATTTCTAACAGCAAATCTTTCACCTACAGCAGCTCGAACAAAGAGTTTTCCTCCTGTTGCTCCATAAAGACACGTATTTCCTGCTCCACCAAACTCTTCTCCTTGGTGAAATGGATTGATGATGACTTTTCCACCATTCATTCCTTTACCCACATAATCATTGCCAGCACCATCTAAATAGAGATTCATCCCTTTAGATAAAAATGCACCAAAAGATTGTCCTGCAATTCCAGTTAAATTAATGGTAATTGAGTTTTCAGGTAATCCATTGTCTCCATAATATTTGGCAATTTCTCCAGAAATTAAGGTACCAAAACTTCGATTTACGTTTGAAATGGTCTCAGTCAATCGAATTGGAGTACTTGGTTTTTCAATGGTTCTATGAACTTTTTTTAACAACTCTTTCTCAAAAATATTTTTATCAAATGGTTCATTTGATGGTTTTTGACACGTATCAATACCATCAATTCTTCTTAATACATTTGAAAAATCAAATTTTTGAGCAAATTCATCATCAATGACTTTTAGTAAATCACTTCTTCCTACAATTTCTTCAATGGTTTTGTACCCTAAACTTGCAAGAATATCTCTGATATCTTGCGCAATAAAGTTAAAGTAAGAGATCAATCTTTCAACTGAACCTGTAAAATACTCTCTTAAAAATTCATCTTGTGTTGCCACACCCACTGAACATTTATTGGTATGACAAATTCTTAAAATTTTACACCCTAAAAGTGTCAATGATGCCGTACCAAATGCATAAGATTCCGCACCCAACATGGCAGCTTTAACCACATCTAAACCAGTTTTTAATCCACCATCGGTTTGAACATGCACCGACTCTCGTAATTGGTTGGCTTTTAAAGCATTATGCGCTTCAGAAAGTCCAAGTTCCCATGGATTCCCAGTATGTTTGATTGAGGTTAAAGGAGCAGCTCCTGTTCCCCCATCACTTCCTGAAATAACAATTCTATCGGCATACGCTTTTGCCACACCCGCTGCAATTGTTCCAACACCAATGGTTGAAACCAATTTTACGGTGATTTTAGCTTCTGGATTAATCTGTTTTAAGTCAAAAATCAATTGTGCCAAATCTTCAATTGAGTAAATATCATGGTGTGGTGGAGGAGAAATCAAGGTTACCCCTTCAACCGTATGTCTTAAAGAGGCAATCAATGCTGTAACTTTATGACCTGGAAGTTGTCCACCCTCACCTGGTTTTGCCCCTTGTGCCACTTTAATTTGAATCTCTTGGGCACTTCTTAAATATCCAGGAGTTACCCCAAATCTTCCAGAAGCCACTTGTTTGATTTTAGAGTTTTTAAGTGTCCCAAATCTTTTTTGATCTTCTCCACCCTCACCTGAGTTACTCATACCACCAATCGTGTTCATAGCAACTGCCATGGCTTCGTGAGCTTCTGGTGAAATTGAACCACATGACATAGCAGCAGTAGCAAATCGTTTAAAAATATTCTCTTTACTTTCAACTTCACAGACATCAATAGGTGCTCTGTCTGATTTAAATTCAAAGAAATCTCGGATAAACTTTTTATCTCTTGTTTGAACCAACTCTCTTAACGCATCAAAATCCGTAATATCTTCTTTGTTTGCTGCTTTTTTATTGTGCATAGCAGAGGTTGTAGCTGGACCATAATCGTGGTATTCACCACCATCAATATATTTGTAAAAACCACCCATATCTAATGGGAACATATGTTTTTGTTCAAAAAATGCATTAAAGTGCGATTTCTCTATTCGTTTTTCAATGTCTTCATACGTTAATCCTGAAAGGTCAGAGTGACTTCCATTAAAACAATCTGTAATGATTTCATCGTGCAGTCCAATGACATCAAACAGTGCTGAATTTCGGTATGAAGCAATGGTTGCAATCCCCATTTTAGACATAATTTTTAACAATCCAGCATTGACCGCTTTTTGAGAGTTTTTAAGCACTCTTTGCATCTCAAATTTAGAAATATCTCTTCGTTTATACAGTTCAACGGTTGTTGCAAACATCATGTATGGATAAATTGCTGTACATCCATACGCAATTAATACAGCAGCCATATGAGGATCATACACTTCTCCTGTAACAGCAACAATAGAAACATTGTGTCGGATTCCAGCATTTAACAGTGCGGTGTTAATAAACCCAACGGCCATTGCCATAGGAATGAGTTTACAGGTTTCATCGATGGCTCTGTCATCTAAAATAACAATTGATATTTTTTCCTCTTCAACAGCTTTAACCACTTCATCCGATAACGCTTTTAATGACGCTTTCAGATTGGTTTTAAATACCGTAGAGAAGACTTTATTTCTATAATATTCATCAAATCTTGGATTTTTTTCATCACCAAATGATTGAAGAACTTCAAATTTCTCCTGCATTAAAATTGGGCTTGAAGATTTTAATCGTCTTGCATAATCAGGGTTTTCATTTAAAATGTTATGCACTTGACCAAATCCCGTCTCTAAAGACATTACCAGTTTCTCTCTGTATGGGTCAATTGGAGGGTTGGTTACTTGTGCAAATTTTTGTCTGAAAAAGTCCGTAAAATTTCTATTAACTTCTGAAAATGCTGCCAATGGTGTATCATCACCCATAGATCCAACAGGCTCTTTTCCATCTTTTGCCATAGGGTCAATGACTTGGTCAATCACTTCATACGTAATGTTAAAAAGTTTTTGTTTTTTCTCTAGATTTTTCAGCTTATAATCGTTGGTTTTCATAAAAGTTTCGTCAATAAACTCTTGAAGATATTGCATATCTTTATTGAGCCATTCCGCATATTTTTGAGATGATTTCAAATAATCATTGATATCTTCTTCTTTTAAAACTTGTCCATGTTTTAAATCCAAGCCAATCATTTGCCCAGATTGTAATCGACCTCGCTCAAGAATATCTTCTTCATTTAAATCCAGTGTTCCATACTCAGAAGTGATGTAGAGTTTATTTTGTTTCGTAATAATATATTTAGCGGGTCTTAATCCGTTTCTGTCTACCAAACATCCAATGTGTCTACCATCGGTTAAAGATACAGCAGCTGGTCCATCCCAAGCTTCCATTGCCGTTGATGTATACTCATAAAACGCTCTTAAATCCGAATCCATATGAGGTGCATTTTGCCAAGGTGCTGGAATCAATCCACGTGCCGCTTTAAAGAAATCAACCCCATTAACAATCATAAACTCAAAAAGGTTATCCAACGATGCAGAGTCTGAACTTCCTGTTTGTAAAATAGGCAATAATCTTTTAATCTCATTTTCTGTAAAAATATCTGATTTGAGTTGTTCTGATTTAACCACTACATTAAATCGGTTCGCATTGATTGAGTTAATTTCACCGTTATGAGCAATGGCTCTAAAAGGTTGCGCCAACTTCCATCTTGGCAAAGTATTTGTTGAAAATCTTTGGTGAAATAAAGCAAAAGAGATTTTAAAATCGGGGTCTCTTAAATCCACATAAAAGTGTTTGATATGCGTTGGCATAATTAACCCTTTATATGAAATCACTTTAGAAGAAAAAGAGGGTATATAAAAATCGTTATTATCAATGAGTTTATGTTCACACTCTTTTCTGGTTAAATATAACATAGCATCAAATCGTTTAGAAGACATCAACGTATTTGGGGTAACAAATACTTGTGTGATTTGAGGAAGACTCTCTAAGGCTTGTTCACCTAAAGCATCGATATCAACTGGTACTTCACGAATTAAAACCACTTTCAAATCATTTTTATCACAATACTTTTGAAATATATTGATATCATTTGATTCTTTTGCAAAAATCATCGCAACGGCATATTTTTTTGGTAAGTCAACACCATTTTCACTGGCAATCTTTCGCATAAAAAAATCAGGCATAGATAAAAGCAATCCACTCCCATCTCCTGTTTTTCCATCGGCAGCAACTGCCCCTCTGTGCATCATTCTCTCTAATGAAGTTATTGCATCTTCTAAGTTTGAATGACAAGGTTTGTTTTTAAGATGTGCGACCAATCCGAAACCGCAATTATCTTTGAAAGAAGTTAATAAATCTAAATTACAACCCATCATTTTCCTTTATTCTAAATTTAATTTGTATGTTAAAAAGTAGCAGATAGTATCTAAGATTTGATTAAATATTGGTTAAATATTATTAAGTAACCACTTATACAATATTCAATTTATAAAAAACATACATTAATATATATAACAAAAAAAAATTTTAAAAGTTCAATACAAAAATGTATACAAATTTGTAAAATTTAATATTTCTACACAAAAGTTACATAACTTTCCATTATAATTTTTAATGACTAAAAATAAAACAAGGAGCAGTTATGAAAAAATTAGTATTAGGAGTGGTTGCAGCAGCCGTTGTAGCAACATCTTCAATAGCCGCAGATTACACTTTGAAATTTTCACACGTTGTAAGTGAAAACACACCAAAGGGAAAAGCAGCTAAATATTTTGAAAAAAGATTAGAAGAGTTATCAAAAGGTAAAATTGATGTTCAAGTTTATCCTTCATCTCAACTTTATACTGACAATGCTGTTGTTAAAGCATTAAGACTTAATTCAGTTCAAATGGCAGCACCTGCTTTCTCTAAATTTGGTAAAATCGTACCTCAATTGGCACTTTTTGACTTACCATTTATTTTTACAGATATTGATCAATTACACCGAGTTCAAGATGGTGAAGTTGGTACAGAATTAAAAGATATGGTTACAGCTAAGGGTATTGTGGCTTTAGATTTCTGGGACAATGGATTTAAACAATTCTCATCTTCAACAAAAGCCGTTATCAATCCAGAAGATGCAGCTGGTCAAAAATTTAGAATTATGTCTTCAAAAGTTCTTGAAGCACAATTCCATGCAGTTGGTGCAAACCCACAAATGATGCCTTTTTCTGAAGTATATTCAGGATTACAACAAGGTGTAATTGATGGAGCTGAAAACCCAATTTCAAACATCTATACTAAAAAATTCCATGAAGTTCAAAAATATCTTACTATCTCTAACCACGGTTACTTAGGATATTTAGTTGTAATGAGTAAAAAATTCTGGAACTCTTTACCTGCAGATTTACAAGCAGATGTAAAACAAGCGATGAAAGAAGCAACAGCTAAAGAGAGAATTTATGCCCAACAATTAGATGAAGAGCAATTCAAAGAGATCAAAGACTATGCACAAAAAACTGGGAAATTAGAGATTTATACTTTAACTCCAGAACAAAGAGCGGCATGGAAAAAAGCGGTGAGTCCTATCTATTCTCAATTCTATTCTGACGATACAATTGGTAAAGATTTGATTGAAAAAACACTTAATACGAAATAATTTAGAGTATTATGTTTAATTTTTTAAATAAATCAATCGGTTTTATAAACCAGTCAATAGCTGCATTCGGCATCAGTGCCGGTGTAGCTGTTTCCTTTACAAATGTTGTAGCAAGATATGTCTTTGATGCTTCATTAACTTGGGCGAGTGAATTAAGTATTTTCTTATTCCTTTGGAGTGTTTTTTTTGGTGCAGCATATTGTTTCAAAAAAGATGCTCATATTGCAGTAACTATTGTATTAGATATTGTACCAACACCCATAGCAAAAGCAATGCTGATTATCTCACATATCATTACACTTGTGTTTTTATTATGTGTGGCATATTTTGGATATAAATATCTTCTTTTGGTTATTGACCTTGATGAAAGATCAATCGACCTTTGGAATATGCCAATGTGGATTGTCTATCTTGTTATTCCTATTTCATTTGTTTTTGCAGGCTACAGAGTCGGAGAGAGACTGGTCATTATCATTGCAACTCCTCATGAACTTATCACAAAAGAGAGTGAAGCAGAGATGATTTTAGCACGATTGGGTCAATCAGCAACAAACACAAAAAATGAAAATGTGCAAGAGCTTAAAGATTTAGTCGAAAATGTTGAAAAGAAAACAGGAGGAATGCTATGAGTATTGCTTTACTGTTTAGTCTCTTTTTCTTCTTAGTTATCATAGGGACACCAATTGCGATTTGTCTGGGTGTTTCAACGTTTGTTACACTTATGGTATTTACGAGTATTTCTCCAATTGAGATTTCAGCAATGATGTTCGAAAAAGTTGAACACTATTCGTTGATGGCTATCCCTATGTTCATTCTTGCGGGTAACTTACTGAGTAAAGGAAGTGCAGCACAAAGAATTATTGAGTTTGCAAAATCAATTGTAGGACACCTACCAGGTGGTCTTCCTATTTCGGCTATTTTTGCCTCAATTATTTTTGCAGCAGTTTCAGGAAGTTCTCCAGCAACAGTTGTTGCTATTGGTTCAATTATGTTTGGTGCCATTATACAAGCGGGTTATCCTAAAAAATATGCCGTTGGTACCATTGCAACAGCAGGAAGTTTGGGAATTTTAATTCCACCTTCTATTGTATTAATTGTTTATGGTGTCACTGCAGAAGTTTCAATTGGAAAACTTTTTATGGCAGGGGTTGTCCCTGGTGTTATGCTGGGAACCATGATGATGGTGGTAACGTATGTTGGTGCCAGACGATTGGGATTTGAAAAAACCGAACCTCAACCAATGAAAGTCAGAATCGCTAAAATGAAAGATGCTTCATGGGGACTAATGACTATTGTTATTGTAATTGGTGGGATTTATGGTGGGATTTTTACACCAACAGAAGCCGCTGCAGTTGCTGCTGTTTGGGCATTTTTTATCTCGGTATTTATTTATAAAGATATTAAAATCACTGAATTTTATCACACCGCATTAGAGTCTGCAAAAACCACTGCTATGATTATGTTTATCATTGCCAATGCGATGTTATTTGCTCACTTTTTAACCATTGAAAATATTCCACAAGGTATCACTCAGGCACTCGTAGCTGCCAATGTTGATAAATATATTTTCTTACTTTTAGTAAACGTTTTACTCATTGTTGCGGGTTCATTTATGGAACCAAGTGCCATTATTATGATTATGGTACCATTACTTTTACCCGTAGCCGTTGCATTAGGAATTGATCCAATTCACTTTGGTATTGTCATTACTATCAATATGGAGTTGGGAATGGTTTCACCTCCCGTTGGTCTGAACTTGTTTGTAACAAGTGGATTAACAGGGATGTCAATCAAAGATGTTATCGTGGCAACACTGCCTTGGACATTGACAATTTTAGTGGGGCTGTTAATGGTAACGTATATTCCAAGTATTGCGTTATGGCTTCCAAACTTGATGTTTGCAGGTTGATTTTAGCACTTCAAACATATCCAAATAAAAAAGGCAGATACATTGCGTATCTGCCTTTTTTTACTCTTTTAAATCTTGCTCTTCAAGTTTTTTTCGTTTGAATTTCAAATACAGTGTTGTAACATCGTGTTCTCTTCCTACTGTACAAAAATTCTCTTTACTGGTAATCGATTTGATAATGGCTTCCATGCTCAATAAATTTTTAGAATCCAATTCCTCTTCTAAGTTTGCGTGTTTTCTCAACAAAGCATCAAAAGCAAACGTATATTCAAATGCCAATTCTTCTTTGTCGTCCAATGTTTTTTTAATAAAAACCCATTGATCAAATATTTTAAACCAAGCTCTTTTTTGAATAGAAGTAATACATAAATTACAGATGATTTCTCTCCATTTATACAAAGCAAAATAGGCTTGATGACTTCTCCAAAGTTCATGTATCCACCAATCTTCATATCGTGGCAAACCTTTAAAAGCGGGTTTGTTTTCAATATCCAATGCATCGACTATGTTTTCGACTAAGGTAGAAAAATGCAGTATTAAAATCGGGATTCTGACATTTAACAATCCAATCTCTTTGAGTTTCTCATTTTTACACCCTCGTAAAAGTGATTGAAACTCTTGTTTAATTTTTACAAATTTTTCATTGAGTTCAATGTGATTGGTCAGATTCAATTCCAGAGATTTTGTGGCAATATCAATGAGCTCATTGTCATCAATATTGATATCAATAGGCAATTCATCCAAAATAAGCATGGCTTCAAGTTTTTGATCACTGCTGATTTCTATATTGTTATTGATTCTGAGATTTTGATTGTCAAAATATTTTTTTCTCTCAATGGCTGCTTGAAGTCTCTCTTTCTCTTCAACCTCAGCTCTGTCTTGCTGCAACAGCTCTTCAAGTTCTGCTTTATATTTTGCTAAAACCTCTTTGGTCTCTTCCAAACTTGTTTCAATAGAGGCTTTCACCACACGAGAGAGTTTTCTCTCCCCCGATTCATGATTGGACAATTGTCTGGTTTGAAGTTTTACACGTTCTTCATTCTCTTTAATCAAATGTTCTAAGGCCACCAACGTTTTCATCGATATCTCCTCTCTTAAAGAACAGTTACTTATTATTTATTATTTATTCTTTTGCATTGTATCACAATAATAGTTAGTTTTAAAATTATTTTATAGGAATAATAATTTCAAAACGCGCACCACCATTGACATTTGTGACTCTTAATTTACCTTTCATATTCTTTTCAACAATGGTTTTTGACATATAAAGTCCAATACCTGTACCCCCTGTATCCTCTTTTGTAGTAAAATAAGGTTCAAAAATTTTTGATTTGGGTTCAACTATAACTCCGCCTCCATTGTCTTGAATGATCAGCTTTAAGAATTTTGCCTCCTCTTCTAAATCAATACTTATTTCAGGTTTTTCAATTTTATTTGAAATCAAAACATCTTTGGCATTAGAAATAATATTCAATAACACTTGTTCGTACTCATTAAGATAGGTTGTTAAGGTAATATTTTTCTTAACATTGATTTTTACGTTAATACGATTCTCTTTTAACGCCGTTCCTATAATATTCATGACACTTTGAATGGAATCATAAATTAAAAACGTCTCTTTCTCTTTTTTGGGCATGAAAAAATTTCTAAAATCTTCAATAGTATGAGACATATACTCAATGAGTTTATCCGCTTCATTGGATTTTCGTTGCATGAAATCAGTGTCGAGTTTTCCCATATTGTGTTTAAATTTAATTGCCATTAATACAGAAGAGAGTTCAGAAAGGGGTTGGCGCCATTGATGAGCAATGTTTGAAATCATCTCTCCTAAGGCAATAAATTTTGATTTTTGAATTAAAATTTGCTCTTTTTCTCTATTTTTAGAGAGCTCTTCTTGCACACGAAGTCCCAAATTTTTATTCAGTTCGATTAAATCTTGCGATTTCTTTTTGACTTTTTCTTCATACTCTTTAAAAAACTCTTCAATCTTTTGACTGACTAAAATGGAAAAGACAATCGCCACACTTAAAAAAATCATAAACAAAAAAAGCGTTTGAATGACTTGTTTTTTGACTTTTTGTTCCAATTGCACTTTTCTGTTTTCAATATCTTTTTCAATATCATCCAAATAGATACCCACGGCAACTATCCAGTTCCAATTGGGGTAATATTTAAAATAAGAGAGTTTTTGCTTGGATTCATTCTCAAAAGGTTTTTTGTAACTGTATTGGGTAAACGACTCCCCTTTTTTCCGTATATCTCTTAAAAACTCTTCTCTGAATTTTTTACCATTTTCATCTTTGTATTCCGATGAAACATATTTCCCCAAAAGGTCTGGGCGGTTAGGATTAACCAGCATAATGGCAAACTTATCACCCCCATTTATGTTTTTAACATCATAGACAAAAACATAATTGCTCTTCCCCTCTTGAAAAGAGATGTTATGTAACAATCGAACCATCTCCTCTTTGACTTGCTCTTCATCATCTGACGATGTTGCTTTGTAGTTAATGATGTCAATCACAACTTCAACTTCTTTTTTAATAATCTTTTTTTGAGTGGTGTAATAATCGGTCACCAGTTGTGCCATATCTTTGTCAAAATCGGCATACGTGTTTTTAACATAATAGTATGAAATAGAGGCAATCATCAAAGACATGATGATAATAAAGACATAAATGATAAATTTTGATACATTTTTTTCAGTAATAATGCGCATAAACTTGCTCGTAAATTTTATTTTTGCTATGATAACATAACTTATATCAAAAGGATTTTTAATTGCTCAATCAAGAATTAATAGACCAACTATCAAACTTTACACTGCTTTATGTAGAAGATGAAGAGGGTATTCGTAATAATATTTTTGAAATATTGCAAGATGTATTTAAAGAGATCTATTTGGCCAAAAATGGGGAAGATGCCTATAAAATATATGTAGAGAAAAAACCCGATTTAATCATTACTGATATTCGAATGCCAAAACTTGATGGCATTGAACTCATAGAAAAAATACGAGAAACCAACTCTAAAGTGCGTGTCATTATTCTTTCAGCCTATACCGATTTGGACTATATGCTCAAAGCAGCTGAATTGCATTTGGTTAAATATATCATTAAACCCATCAATGAAGTCAAACTTGTTGATGCATTAGAAAACTTTATTAACAGTTATGAAAATTCAAAAATCAGCACTCTTATTCCACAATGGCTTTTTGATGAAGGAAGAAGTACCATAAAAGGTCCCAATGAAGAGTTTATTTTAA
Organism: Marinarcus sediminis (SeqCode); assembly: GCF_048571275.1. GTDB lineage: Bacteria > Campylobacterota > Campylobacteria > Campylobacterales > Arcobacteraceae > Marinarcus > Marinarcus sediminis. The sequence continues at coordinate 1,714,545 of NZ_CP182357.1, read as the reverse complement.
CCAAAAAAGAGACGATGTTTTTAAAACTTTTGTTGAAAAAACACCGAATTATCTCTTATGAAGAGATGGAGAGTACCATTTGGACACACGACAGCGTCATGACCCAAAATGCACTGAGACTTTTTATTAAAAACTTCAGAAAAAAACTTCCACCCAATGTCTTAAAAAACGTACAAGGTATTGGTTACCAGTTGGTTATTTAACCAACTTTTGCCGAAAAATCAATCCCTTTTTCTCGTAAATTTTGTAACTCAATCATGTAAGCGTGTCCCAAATAAACGATATAAAATACCGTAGAGAACAACGCAATAAAAGGTACCATTGAAAGCAGATATAAGCCAATGGTTCGCACATGAAACACCCCACCTTCTTTTGCTTTTATATAAGCTGCTTCTTCTTGCGTCATGATTGTTGATGTAACATCAAAATGCAACAATTTATAAAAGAAGTAATAAAAAGGAATATTAATGATAAAAATATTAAGTATAGGGATAAAATAGAAAGGGATAAGCACAAAAAAAAGCAATCCCATCACAATAAAACTTTTCAAAAGCACAAACAGCGAATTAGCAATATTGCCATAGCCTCTGAACTCCAAATTTTCATAATGTCTTTTTTTGATGATATTTAAAATAGAAGGCGTTAAAAATCCCACAATAATCAAAGCAATAAACAACGAAAATAGCATCACAAAAATCGTACCTAAAGTATAGACTAAAAAACCAACCAACCAAGAAGTCACAGAGAATTGTAATAAAAAATCAACTAAGCCTTTTCCAAAATACGTAGCATTGGTTGTCGTTGTCACCATCTCTCCATTTTGCATAGAACTGTGCTCTTGTTGAATGTGTATGACTTGGTTATGAAAACTTTCCAAACCAAAATCCGCTGCATAAAAAAACATCACATACAAAATAACAATGGTAATTAAAAGAGGATACAGAGCAATTTTTATAATGGGTCGTGTAAAAAAATCTTTTAAAGCAGTAAAAAACAGTGTTATCTCATTCATGGTTTTCCTTTGTATCAAATCGTGTTCTGTAATCGCACTTTTGGCATAACTCTTCCACCACATTGTTGTGTGCGAATCCATTTTTTATCGCCACTGCTTTGGGGGAAGAGAGTATCTCCTTTAAGGTGTGTTCTTTTAAATTTCCAAGAGGAATAATACCATCTTTATCCAAACAACAAGGCACAACCTCCCCTGAACTTAAGATTGCAATGTGAGACTCTAAACCATAACAAAACCCTTGTGTCGAAACAAAAGCATTGTTTAAACTGGGCCAATTAAAATAGTCATCAAAATTGAAAAAAATCTTTCGTGCTATTTTAATGTTTTTGGGTCTATTTGCATATATTTCATCCATTTTCACATCACAACCAAAAAACGTATTGGCTCTGTCAAACACCTCTTTATTAAATGCTTTTGCACTTTGAATATTGTCCAAATTCCAAATTCTCAGATTAACAAACAACTCTTTTTGATGCTGTAACACATAACTGCAAAAGTGAAAAATGGGTTCTAAATACTCTTCAAGGGATTTTTTATGACTGTTGGCATTGTAAGAGTTAATGGAAAAATTGACCTGTTTAATGGCATCATGACTCAACGTTTCAAACATCTCTTCTTTTAGGATATTTGCCGTTGTCGTAATGTTGACTTTTAAATGGTTTTGAAAACTGATCTCCAAATAGTCTGATAAATTTTTAACCACCAAGGGATCACCTACCACATGATAGGCCAACTCATTGGTAAAAGCTTTTGCCTGCTTATTAATCGTTTCAAAAAGCGCTAAACTCATGGTTGTATTAGGCAGAGTTTTAGGGGGACAAAAGGAACAGCTTAAATTACAAATATTGGTAATTTCTGTATGTATTTTTTTAAATTTACGAATAGAAACCCTCCCAGATTATAGTGAAATGGCATTATATCAAAATATTATTTTTAACGAAAACAGAGAAACCACATTTTCAAGAAATTTCTACATTTATCAAAGCTTATTGCCCCATTGTCACCAAAAACAAGAAATATTAATATATAATATCAACCATTATTTTATCATTCTAAATAAGAATAAAAGGATTAAGATGTTCACAAATATCCATACCCGAACAAAGATATTAATTAATTTATTACTGTCTCAATTGGGTTTTGCAGCTATCAGCATTGTAGCCATTTTAAGTGATGAAAAGATTATTGCAATCATCACTGTCAACCTACTTTTTGGTATTCTGATAACCTATACAAACTATGCGGCAATGCGAAGAATTGTGGGAGGGATTGAACGATTAAAAAAATATATGGACGACCTAATGGAATTTGTTTTTTTCAGAACAAATCGAGTTCAAAAAGCGCAATTCATCAAAAAAGATGACATTGGATTTATTTTAAAAGAGCTCAATATTTACTCTGATAAATTTGATGAAATGAGAAAAAAAGATATGCACGTCCTAGGTGAAGTGGTCATTGCATTAAACAAACTCTCTCAAGGAATATATACCACAAGAATACACTCAAATACCGATAACTTCATGATTCATGCCCTTAAAAAGGTCATCAATGAAATGCTGGAAACCATGGATAAAAATATGAGTGAATTGGTCAATGTTGTCGAATTGTATACCAATCATGATTATCGAGCTCAAATGAAAATAAACCCCATTTTAAAAGGGAAAATGCTTGCTACCATGCAAAGAATCAACCAACTTGGACTTGAATTAAATAATAATGCAAAAATGAATCTCAAAAATGGTGAACTGCTCAAACACAACTCTATTAATATGAATCAATCGGTTGAAAATTTAGCCAATAAAGCCAATGAACAAGCGGCTTCTTTAGAACAAACAGCAGCTTCAGTTGAAGAAATTACCTCTATTACAAAAGAGAATGCTGCCAATGCTGCTAAAATGGAACAACTCAGCAAGACGGTTAAAAGTTCCGTTTCAACGGGAGAGACTTTAGCCAATAAAACAGCTATTGCTATGGATGAAATCAATACGCAAGTTATCTCTATTAATGATGCCATTACGCTCATTGATCAAATCGCATTTCAAACAAACATTTTAAGTCTTAATGCTGCTGTTGAGGCAGCAACTGCAGGAGAAGCAGGAAAAGGCTTTGCCGTAGTTGCTCAAGAGGTAAGAAACTTGGCTTCGAGAAGTACAGAAGCGGCAAAAGAGATTAAAAACTTAGTTGAAAATGCCACGGCAAAAGCCAATGATGGTAAAAAAATATCAGATGAGATGATCATTGGATATAAACGTTTGAACGAACACATTTCACAAACGGTTGATATTATTAATAATGTAAGCACTTCATCCATGAAACAACTTGAAGGACTTGAGCAAATCAATTCTTCAATATCGATGCTGGATAAAGTCACTCAAGAAAATGCCAATGAAGCCAGCAAAGTTGCAACCATTTCAAATGAAACGTTAGCAATGGCAGATAAATTGGCACAAGAAGCCAAAACAAAAAAAGTAAACTAAGGAGTTTTATATGCCAAAAGGTCAAGAGAGTAAATTAAATGATTTTGCATTTTTAGTCAGTGAAACCGATGAAAAAGGTATCATCCTCTTCGCCAATGATGATTTTTGTCAATTGGCCGAATATTCTGTGGATGAACTCATTGGAAAACCACACAGTATTGTACGACACAAAGATATGCCAAAAGTTGCTTTTAAAGATTTATGGGATACAGTAAAAGCAGGAAAAGTTTGGACAGGATATGTTAAAAATGCAACAAAATCAGGTGGTTATTATTGGGTATTTGCAACCGTATTTCCTACCATTACTTCAGAGGGCAACAAAGGTTATCTCTCTTGTAGAAGAAAAGCAAGCCAAGATGAGATTGATGAACATGAAACACTCTATAAACAATTAAAAAATAAAGAGTAAATACTCTATTTTAAGGCTAAAATGAATTTTTTAAAAGAAGAGAAACAACTCCTAAAAGTTATTAAATATACTCCCAGTATTTTAGTCTTATGTTTATCGTTCGTTATTACTTTTTTACTTCTTTTAGATAAAAACCAAACCTTTAACAAAGAAAAAAAACAGCTTGAAGAGCAATATTATGCACAAAATAAACTCTTAGTCAAAGAGAAAGTGGATGAAATATTTACAAACTTAGAACATTACAAAGAGAAAAGAGATAAACTTTTTAGACTCTCCACTCAACAAAGAGTCAATGAAGCCTACGCCATTGCAAAAAACCTTTATGAAAAATATAAACACCAAAAAACAAAAGAGGAGATTATTACTCTCATCAAAGAGAGTTTAAGAAACATTCGATTCTTTGATGGTACGGGCTATTATTTTCTTTACGAACCCAATGGCAAAATTATTATGCATGCTTTTAATCCTGAATTAAACCATAAAAGTTTATGGAATTATAAAGATATACAAGGGGTATACTCTTTTAGAAATTTGTCAAAAATTTTGGAAAAACAGAATGAAACTTTTTTTACGTATTATTGGAACAACCCCAATAAACATGAAAAAGAACTGGGTTTTTTTAAACTCTTTGAACCCTATGGGTTTATCATTGGAACAGGGAATTATATTGATAATTTTGAGAATGAAACGAAAAAAAACATACTTAAAAATATACAATCGATTCGATTTCATCAAAATGATGGTTATGTTTTTGTTCTGAATTACGAAGGCATCATGCTTGCCCATCAAGACACCACTATTATTAACACCGATACATCATTATTAAGCGATAAAAATGGGCATGCAATCATCAAAGAGATTATCCATTTTGCCAAAAAAAATGAGAGTGGCTTTTTAAGTTACAATGGAGTAAAAAAACCTTCAACTCAACTGGTATCATTAAAAACAACGTATGTAAAAGATTTCAAAACGTGGCAATGGGTTATTGGTTCAGGATTTTATAATGACTCTTTAAATCTTCTGCTTGAGTCCAAAATCAAAGAACTCAAAAGCAATAAAATTGAATACATCAAAAAAATCGTAACTTTTTCTGTTATTCTGACAATAATACTTCTGATCATATCTATCTTCATTTCAAATTTAATAAAAATTAAATTTAATCTGTTTAAAAGAACCGTCGAAAGAGAATTAAATAAAAACAGACAACAAAACATTAAATTGGAAAAAGCATTAGATGAAAAAAAAGAGTATGAAAATGTCATCTTACACAACAATTTGGTCTCCATTACTGACAACAAAGGTATTATTATTTATAGCAATGAAGCGTTTTGTGAAATTACAGGTTACACTCAAAATGAGTTAGTGGGGAAAAATCACAATATTATGCGAAATCACACCGTTCCTGATAGCTTCTACAAAAATCTTTGGCAAACAATTACCAATGGTCAGACATGGAGAGGCATTATCCCTAGCATAACAAAAGAGAAAAAACATATCTATCTTAATACCACTATCTCGCCTATTAAAGATCATACAAGCGGTAAAATTGTTAAGTTTATTGCCAGCCGATTTGATATTACCGATAAAATTAATGCAGACAAAGAGTTAATGGAGAAACACAATATTTTGGTACAACAATCAAAAATGGCGGCTATGGGAGAAATGCTTGGAGCCATTGCCCACCAATGGAGACAACCCCTTTCAACCATTTCCGTAGCAGCAACAGGAATAAAAATGCATAAAGAGTTAGAGATACTCACAGATGATTTTTTAATAGAAGCCATGGACTCAATTAATCATTCTGTACAACATCTCTCTACTACCATTGATGATTTTAGAAACTTTTTTATACCCAATAAAAAACTCAATAATTTTTATATAAAAGATGCGATTGAAAAAACACTTAAACTGATCAGTGTTCAATTTGAGAATCATAATATTATTATTGTAAAGAACATTGAAAACTTCTCTTTGTATGCTTTAGAAAATGAACTGCTACAAGTTTTTATTAATCTTCTTAACAATGGAAAAGATCAACTGCTCATTCAAAATCATCCGAAAAAAATTATTTTGATTGAAACAAAAAAAGTTAATGACTCTTTCCTCATTGAAATTACAGACAGTGGGGGTGGTATAAATGAAAAGAATTTGGACAAAATATTTGAACCATATTTTACAACCAAAGAAGATATGCAAGGTACGGGAATTGGCCTTTACATATGCAAAAATATCATTGAAAAAAACATGAAAGGAACGTTAAACGCGGTAAACAAAAGTTTTGAATATCAAGACGAACAGTACTATGGGGCATCATTTATTATACAACTGCCCCTTCAAGATGAAAAAAAAGAGAAGTAAATTAATTGACTCTTTTTTTCTCTTTATAAACTACAAAACTCACACCAGCTAAAGCAATTAATCCAACTACATAAAATAAATCTAAAATTTCCATTGTAATTCCTTTGTACAATAATATTCTACAATTATTATAAATAAAAACTAAATTATTTCTTAAAAATATCTTCATTTGTCACATTAATTCGATGAATTAAAAAATATATCTTTTTTGTTATTTTTCATTTTCTAAGAGTTTATATCCTACTCCTCGAAGATTTACAATAAGTCCATTTTTGATCTTTTTTTGAAGTTTATGAACGATGGTGCGAATGCTGACAAATTCCACATCTTTTCCATCCCATACATACTCACGAATTAAGTCAAGGCCCACAGTATTGCCTCTATTAGAAGCCAATAAGAAAAGAAGCAGACTCTCTTTTGGGGTTAAATCAATCTCATGTTCATGTTTATATAAGCGACTGTTTTCTAAATTAAAAAAATAACCTCCACCCAAATTTATGTGACTTTTATTTTCGTTATTAATTAACGTTGTTTTGATTAAATAATCAATTCGTAAAAACAACTCTTCCAGTTCAAAAGGTTTTTTTAAATAATCATTGCACCCTAAATCATACGCTTTTTTTATCTGGTCAATTTGTAAAGAGGCACTGATCATAATGACAGGCAATTTGCTGTTCTCTTTTTTTATAATATCTAAAACACTGTATCCATCTAAATTGGGAACATTGATATCTAAAATATAAATATCATATTTGCTTTGTAAAATGGTATCGACAGCATCATCTCCTTCAAAATGAGATTCAACTAAGAAGCCTTTGTGCTCTAATGCCTTTGTTATGGCTTTGTTTAAAGAGTAATCATCTTCAAGTAAAAATATTTTCATTGAATCTCCTTAATGTATGACATTGTCTAAGCAGTACGTAAAAGTTGTACCTTGGGATTTAACGCTTTGCACTTCTATATCAATATCGTATTTTTTACAAATATCTTTCACCGTTGCTAAACCTAAACCTAAACCCAAATTTTTACTGGAAGCTTGATAATAAAAATCAAAAACCTTACTTGTATCATCAAGCCCTACTCCCGTATCAATAATTTGCAAACAGTGTCGATTTGCAATTTTGTCAATACAAAGCGTTATGATTGAATTTTCAAAGGAGTATTTAATGGCATTTGAAATGGTATTATCAACCACTCTTTCTAATTCCGTCTCATTCATAAAAAGCGTGACCTCTTCATTGCAAAGCAGCTCTAAATTGATCCCTTTGACTAAAGCAATTTCATGAAAAAAATTGACCCGTTTAGAAAGAAACATCAATAAATCAATCGCTTTTTTATCATAAATGGGCAACTCTTTTTTAATCATATAACTCAAATCTTTATAAATGCAAGAGAGAATTTTAGAGGAGGCTTTGATGGTTTCAAGCTCATCTTTTGGGCCAATAGTGCGCTCTAAATTCTCCACACTCAGACCAATAACACTCACAGGCGTATTGATTTCATGCATAATTTTTTTCAAAAAAAGGTCTTGCTGTTCTAAGAGTGTGCTGATGGTTTTTCTGTTTTGTGCCAACTCTAACTGCGTTTGCACTCGAACCAAAACTTCAGCAGGTTCAAAAGGTTTTGTAATATAATCCACGCCCCCTTTTTCAAACGCTTTGACTTTGCAATCCACATCATCTAATGCACTGATGAAAATAATGGGTATCTCTTTAAAAGCTTCTGTTTTTTTTATTTTTGAAGCCACTTCATAACCATCAATTGTGGGCATTTTTATGTCCAACAAAATCAAATCAGGTATTTCATTTTCCATCACACTTAATGCCAAGTTGCCATCGGGGGTTGCTCTTACTTCATATGTATCCAATAAGATATTATTTAAGTAGTGTAGGTTTTGAGGTTGGTCATCTACAATTAAAACCGTATATTTTTTATCCATTTTATGATTAACTTTATATCTTTTTTTTGCTATTGTAACTTAATTCATTGTATTTTTTAATAAAGGTTCTGTTTTGAAGCTGAAAAAACTCTTTATCATTTTGTTAATATCCAACATTATCTCCTTTGGAATCATGGTACTTCTCATTGATGGATTTACCCAAGCTACCAAAAAACTTGAACTTGCCTATATCATGAAAAACAAATCCCTCAAAATTGCCAATGAACTGAGACAAAGTTCTGATGACTTAACAAGACTTGCTCGGACATACGTTGTTACAGGCAATGAAATGTACAAAGAACAATTTCAAGAAGTCTTAGATATTCGTAATGGAGTCAAACCAAGACCCAAAGAGTATAACCGAATCTATTGGGACTTTTTAGCCGTAGATGATAAAAATAAACCCCGGCCCGATGGAGAAAAAATACCCCTCAAAGAGATCATGAAAAAAACAGGTTTCCCTCAAAATGAACTTGATATGTTGTATGAATCACAAAAACAATCCGATGCACTAACCTACCTTGAAGCCAAAGCAATGAATGCGGTAAAAGGAATTTTTCAAGATACAAAAGGGAACTATACAATTAAAGCAAAACCTGATATGAAAATGGCGCGAGACATCATGCACTCACTTCAATACCATAAAATTAAAATCAATATCATGAAACCTTTGGATGATTTTTATAAAGCATATGAAATACGAACCGATGGCATCATTGCAAAAGCCAATGAAAATGTAAAAAAAATAGAGGGTTACATGAGCACCTCCATCATTGTACTGATTGTACTGATGTTGTTCTCATTTTTTATCATTTTATCCCGTATCATTTACCCCATTGAGACCATCAGCTCTGTCATGCGTCGTTTGTCTAAAAATAAAATGGAGACATCCGTTCCCAAAGTTCACATCAGTGATGAAGTAGGAGATATGTTTAAAGCCGTTGAAGTTTTTAAAGCCAATGCGCAAAAACTCATCGAAAGTGAAACTCAAAATAAACTCATTTTAAATACAGCAGGTGAGTGTATTTTGGGGTTAAATGAAAAAGGGCACATCACTTTTTTAAATCCCTTAGCCGCTTCTGTTTTGGGCTATAAAAGCGTTGAATTACAGAATAAACCTTTTTATGAAACGGTCATTTCCAATGAAACACAAGAGCTGACATTGAAAAAAAGATTGTTACTTGAACAAGAGCAAAAAAGGTCTGTTTTAACGTTTCAAAGAAAAGATAAAACGGCTTTCCCTATTGAGTTTATCAGCAACCCCATTTATGATGAGGGAGATTTTATTGTAGGTTCTGTGCTTGTATTCACAGATATTACCCAAAGAAAAAAAGAGGAAGATGAACTCAAAAAAGCAAAAAATGAAGCTGAAAATTCCAATAAAGCCAAATCACTTTTCTTGGCAAACATGAGCCATGAACTCAGAACCCCACTCAATGCTATTTTAGGTTTTACGAGTCTGTTAAAAACAGAGACACTTTCCAATAAAGACCGAAAAGAAAATCTACAAATTATCCAAAACAGTGGAAATCATCTTTTGAGTTTAATCAATGAAATTTTGGAACTTTCAAAAATTGAAGCAGGGAAATTGGAGCTCAACCCCAAAGAGATTAACCTATTTGAACTCATACAAGACATTGAGATACTCTTTAGCAAACGATGTGAAAGCAAATCGCTTAATTTTATCCTCAATAAAAAAAATCTCCCGCACTACATCAAGTGCGATGAACAACGTTTAAAACAGATTTTAATCAATCTTTTGGGAAACAGTGTTAAATTTACCAATGAAGGTTTTATCCAATTGGATATTCACTTTTCAAAAAATCAACTCTTCTTCAAAATCACAGACAGTGGCATAGGCATTGACAAGAAATATATCCATAAAATTTTTAAACCCTTTGAACAAATAGAGTCACTCAAGTACAGTCAAAATGGTACGGGCTTAGGCTTAGCCATCACCAAAGAGTTGATTGCAAAAATGAATGGCAATATTGAAGTTGTCAGTCAATTAAATCAAGGAAGTACCTTCTGTTTTTATATAACAACAAAAGAGGTAATGCCTTTAGAACAAAAAGATACGCTTCATGAAAAACATATTCTTAATTTTCTTGATGAAACAGCCAACATCAATATTCTTATTGCCGATGATATTATTGAAAACAGAGTTTTACTGGCTCAAATTGTCAAATATTTTGGATTTCATTTTTATGAAGCCAAGGATGGTTACGAAGCCATTGAGGTGTGCAAAAAGCACAAAATTGACCTCATCTTTATGGATGTACTTATGCCAAATTTAGGAGGCTTAGAGGCCATTGAAATCATTAAAGAACTGCCTGATTATGATTCTACTCCTATGATTGCCCTTTCTGCTAATGTCTTTGAAGAGGATAAAGCGTTTGCTCTGTCTAAAGGAGCAACGGCATTTTTAGCCAAACCCATCGATGAACAAAAAATTGCACTTATCATTTCTCAACATCTTAATTTAAAACTCAATTATCAGCAAAAAAATGAAATGGTGCCAGAGAGTTTTCATGAAAGCGTAGAACTGGAAATCTTAGAACACATTTTATTGTATGCTAAAAAACTCAATGGCAATAAAATTTCTGAACTGCTCAAAGATGAAAAGCTCTCAAATAAGACAAAAAACAGTATCAAAAACTACTTGCATGAGTTTAACTTTCAAGGCTTAATTCAATACTGCAAAAAAGAGCTCAAAATATAATTGTATATTTTTTATACAATTATATTTCTAAAACCACATAAAAAGCAACACTAAAACAACACTACTTCTCTATACTTCTTCTTAGAACCCAAACGGTTACATATTTTAAGGAGATAAAATGATCAAATCACTCGCAAAAGGCTTATCAATAGCTGCGTTAATTGGAATGAGTATGACTGCATTTGCAGCAGATACCATTAAAGTTGGTGTGCTTCACTCACTGTCTGGAACAATGGCAATTTCTGAAACAACACTCAAAGATACGGTATTAATGTTAATAGATGAACAAAATAAAAAAGGTGGACTATTAGGGAAAAAACTTGAACCCGTAGTGGTTGATCCTGCGTCAAACTGGCCACTGTTTGCAGAAAAAATGAGAGCTCTTTTAACAAAAGATAAAGTCGATGTTACTTTTGGTTGTTGGACATCAGTTTCTAGAAAATCTGTTCTTCCTGTGGTTGAAGAGTTAAATGGTTTGCTTTTTTATCCTGTTCAATATGAGGGGGAAGAGTCCAGTAAAAATGTATTTTATACAGGTGCTGCACCAAACCAACAAGCCATTCCTGCAGTAGATTATCTGATGAATGACATGGGTGTTAAAAGATGGGTACTAGCAGGTACTGATTATGTATATCCAAGAACCACAAACAAAATCTTAGAAGCGTATTTAAAATCAAAAGGGGTAAAAGCCACTGATATAATGATTAACTATACGCCATTTGGACACTCAGATTGGCAAAGCATTGTAAGTGAAATCAAAAAATTTGGAAACGCGGGTAAAAAAACAGCGGTTGTTTCTACCATAAATGGAGATGCCAATGTTCCTTTTTATAAAGAGTTAGGTAACCAAGGTATTTCATCTTCATCGATTCCCGTTATTGCATTCTCTGTGGGAGAAGAAGAGCTTTCAGGACTTGACACAAAACCTTTAGTGGGACATTTAGCGGCTTGGAACTATTTTGAGAGTGTTAATACGCCAGAAAATGACAAGTTCATCTCTACTTGGCACAAATTTATTAAAGATGACAAAAGAGTTACCAATGACCCAATGGAAGCTACATATATCGGATTTAACTTATGGGTGAAAGCGGTTGAAAAAGCAGGTACAACAGATGTAAATAAAGTAAGAGACGCAATCGTTGGATTATCGGTTCCAAACCTTACAGGGGGAACAGCAACTGTACTTAAAAACCATCATATTACAAAACCCGTACTTATTGGTGAGATTCAAGAAGATGGGCAGTTTGAAACGGTATGGCAAACAGAAAAAGAGGTTCCAGGAGATGCTTGGTCTGACTTTTTACCAGGAAGCAAAGATTTAATCTCAGATTGGACTAAACCAATCAATTGTGGAAACTATAACACTAAAACTAAAACGTGTGTAGGCGCTAAATAATTAAAATATGAGAGGGAACTCTCATATTTTAGAAGAAAGGTCATCATGAAAATATTTACAATAATATTGCTTAATTTATTAATGTTCTCATCGCTTTTAGCAAATGATATTCAAACAGATGCACAAGCACTCATTTCAAACAATTTTGCCCAAAAAGAGAGTGCCATCTTAAGTTTAACCAAAAACTATAAAGGCAATGAAAGATTAGAAGTGTTGCTTCAAAAACTGCTTTCGGGAGATTTATACTTTACCAAAGAGAACAATCAAATTGTTTTTTTAAAAGATAAAATTGACAACAACTACTATACCGTTGATGTTTTTAGTAACGAAGCATTAAAAGAGGCATCAAAATACGATTTTGTAAAAATAAAAATCAATAATAAATTAAGAAATATTATCAATGGCTCGCTGGCTCAATTAAATCTTCTCTCAAAAGATGAAGATAAACGATTGCGTTCAGCAAAGAATCTGTTAAAAAACCTCAGCATTGATGACAAAGAGGTCATTGTAGAAGCATTATCCAATGAAAAATCAAGCAGCGTTAAAGAGGTTTTAGAAGAAGCCAATACCATTCTAATTGCCCAATATGGATCAAATCAAAAGAGGTATGAAGCCGTTGAAAAATTGAGTGAATTTATCTCTTCAAAATCTTTACAAACTTTGAAACAACTCATTAACAGTGAAGATCAAACGTTAAAAAGCATCGCAAAAAGTAGCCTTGAAATTGTCGAGTTAAAAAGAAGTGTTTTCTCCATTATTGAGACCGCATTTTTTGGTTTGAGTCAAGGTTCTGTTCTGCTTCTTGCTGCCATTGGGCTTGCCATTACTTTTGGTGTTATGAAAGTCATTAACATGGCTCATGGGGAGTTAATTATGATTGGAGCCTACACTACTTATACCATTCAACAACTGCTGCCTAACTTCATTGAATACTCAGTCATTATTGCTGTTCCTGCGGCATTTATTGTCAGTGGAGTTGTGGGAATTTTGATTGAAAGATTAGTCATACGTCACTTATATGGACGACCGCTTGAAACACTGCTGGCTACATTTGGGGTGAGTTTGATTTTACAACAATTGGTGCGAACCATCTATTCACCCCTTAATCAAGAGGTTAAAACCCCTTCTTGGATGAGTGGCGCATTAGAAGTGAACAGTGCTCTGTTTTTAACCTATAACCGATTGTATATTGTCCTCTTTTCTTTGATGGTCTTTTTAGCCATTTTATATGTGATGAAAAAAACATCATTGGGATTAAAAGTGCGTGCCGTTTCACAAAACAGACCCATCGCCAGAGCCATGGGAATCAAATCAAGCTTTATTGATGCAGCAACATTTGGGATTGGTTCAGGAATCGCAGGGGTTGCAGGAGTTGCCTTAAGCCAGCTGACCAATGTGGGACCCAATTTAGGTCAAGCTTACATCGTAGACAGTTTTATGGTAGTTGTTTTTGGCGGAGTGGGAAATCTTTGGGGAACATTGATTGCCTCTTTAACCTTAGGAGAAATAAGCAAATTCATAGAACCCGTTGCGGGTGCAGTGTTGGCCAAAGTTATTATCTTGGTATTTATTATTTTATTTATACAAAAAAGACCTAGAGGGCTGTTTCCTCAAAAAGGTCGAGATGCACAGGATTAGAAAATGAAAAATAACTCTTTAATATTAAAAATTTTAGAAAATGACAAAGGCGGGAAGATTGTTTTATCCATTCTTGCTGTTGTCGTATTTATAGTATCGTTTTGTAATTTGTTTGTACCAAGTGATTCGGTCTTTTATATCTCAACATTTACGGTTACAATTTTAGGAAAATACTTAGCCTTTGCCCTTTTAGCCTTAGCATTGGATTTGGTGTGGGGATATTTAGGAGTGTTAAGTCTTGGTCATGGGGCATTTTTTGCTCTTGGTGGTTACGGACTTGCCATGTATCTTATGCGTCAAATAGGCGACAGAGGAGTTTATGGAAATCCTGATTTACCTGATTTTATGGTATTTATGAACTTAAAAGAGTTACCATGGTTTTGGTATGGGTTTGATAATCCTTTGTTTACGTTTATTATGATTATGCTCATCCCTGCAATTTTGGCTTTTGTATTTGGATGGTTTGCTTTTAAATCACGAGTAACGGGAGTCTATCTTTCCATTATAACTCAAGCCATGACCTATGCTCTTATGTTAGCCTTTTTTAGAAATGACATGGGCTTTGGGGGAAACAATGGTTTGACCGATTTTAAAGATATTTTAGGTTTTGATTTGCAAGCAGATTCTACACGAGTGGGTTTACTTATTATCACCTTTTTGGCTTTGACTTTGGGATATTTCATTTGCCGATTTATAATAAACTCAAGATTGGGTCGTGTGATTATTTCCATCAGAGATGCCGAGAGTCGAGTGAGATTTTTAGGCTATAAAGTGGAACAATACAAAGTCTTTATATTTGTGGTTTCAGCAATACTTGCAGGAGTTGCAGGTGCACTGTATGTTCCACAAGTAGGAATCATAAACCCCGGTGTTTTTTCACCTTTGTTTTCTATTGAATTGGTGATTTGGGTCGCCATTGGAGGAAGAGGAACATTATATGGAGCGATTATAGGTGCAATTATTGTTAACTTTGCAAGTACTTACTTTACCTCTTCTCTTCCAGAAGTTTGGTTATATGCCTTAGGGGGATTGTTTGTTCTTGTAACGTTATATCTTCCTGAAGGGGTAGTTGGACTTATCAGAAAAATCAATGAAAAAGTCAGAAAGGTGAACACATGAAACTCTTAAGACATGAAAACGAACAAAACATTGGTCACCTTAAAATTGGGGACAGAATTCTTTTAGTTGATGGGGTGAGTGTCAGTTTCGATGGATTTAAAGCGTTGAACAACTTGAGTTTTTCTATCAATTACGGAGAACTGAGATGTATCATTGGAGCTAATGGTGCAGGAAAATCAACCATGATGGACGTAGTTACAGGTAAAACAAAACCCGATGCAGGGAGAGTCATCTTTGGTGAAGCGGTCAATTTATTGGAATTGGATGAACCCTCAATCTCTGAAATAGGCATTGGAAGAAAATTCCAAAAACCAACGGTTTTTCAAAATCATACCGTTTTTGAAAACCTAGAACTTGCCATGAAAGATGACAAACGATTTTTCAAAACACTTTTTTCAAAACTAAAAGACGAACAAAAAGACAAAATTGAAGAGACCATGAAACTCATAGGTCTAAAAGAGCTTTACAACATGGATGCAGGGATTTTATCGCACGGTCAAAAACAGTGGCTTGAAATTGGAATGCTTATCATGCAAGAGCCAAAACTGCTGCTTGTTGATGAACCCGTTGCAGGTATGACACCCCAAGAAGTAGAAAAAACCGCAGAGATTTTAACACGTCTGTCAAAAGAGAATGCCGTCGTGGTAGTTGAACATGATATGGAGTTTATACGAAGTATTGCTTCAAAAGTTACGGTGTTGCATGAGGGGTCTGTTTTAGCTGAAGGTTCTATGGATGCCATTCAAAACAATGAAAAAGTTCGACGTGTTTACTTAGGGGAATAAAATGTTAAAAATAGAAAAAATCAATCAATTTTATGGACAAAGTCATACCCTTTGGGATTTGAACTTGGAGATTAAAAAAGGACGATGTACGTGTCTTATGGGAAGAAATGGCGTGGGGAAAACAACGCTGAGTAAAGTAATCATGGGATTGCTTCCAATCAAAGATGGAAAAATCATCTATGATGGAGAAGATATTTCAAAACTTGCTGACCATAAACGTGCCAGTATTGCTATAGGTTATGTCCCCCAAGGAAGAGAGATTTTTTCTCAACTGAGCGTTTTAGAAAACTTACAAATCGGAGTTTTGGCAAACAGAAATAAAATCTCAAAAGTTCCAGAAAAAATCTATGAACTCTTTCCTGTATTAAAAGAGATGCAAAAAAGAAAAGGGGGAGATTTAAGTGGTGGTCAGCAACAACAACTTGCCATTGCAAGAGCACTCTGTATTGATCCCAAATTTTTGATTTTAGATGAGCCAAGTGAAGGGATACAACCCAATATTGTAGCCCAAATTGGTGAAGTCATTGATTATCTTACAAAAGAAGAAGAGATGACTGTTTTACTCGTAGAGCAAAAACTTCCCTTTGCCAGAAGACACGGGGATGATTTTTATGTGGTTGACAGAGGAAGTGTAGTTGCACAAGGGGAAATTTCACAGCTGAGTGATGATATAATCAAACAACATTTATCGGTATAAATAGGAATGACATGAGCATAAAGTTTGGATTTGAAAACGAAAAATTTTCTTTAGAGAAATTGGCACTTCCTTCGCGTCATTACTATTTCCAAGAAGAAGAGAACTACATCAAACTTCTCAATATTGGCGAAGGCATCTTCCCCAAAGATAAAATCCGAACCTCTTTTAAACTCAACAGTTCCAATTTAATTTTAACCACCGAATCCGCTACAAAAATTTACCCATCAAAAAAAGAGTTTGCTATAAATAAAATAGATGTCATACTGGAAAATGGTTCAAATTTGGAGTTTTTAAATGATGAACTTATTTTATACAAAGAGGCAAAATATATTCAGTTTTTTAATTTGAACTATGATGATAGCTCGACTTTTTTTTATTCAGATATCTTAAGTCGGGGAAGAAGTTTTGAGGATTTTGATTTTTCAAATGTTTTGATGAAAAATACTTTTTATTCAAATAAAAAATTAGAATACATAGAAAAATTTGATGTAATAGGTGATGAATTAAAAGATTATATAATTAGAAAAGAGAGTACGAATTTTATTTTTATAAAATTTTATATGAAAACAAAAGATAATGAAAAGTTCTTAGAACTAATAAGACAAAATAGTTTTGATTCATTTACTTTTTCAAAATCAAAAGAGATAATCATAGGAACAATCAGTTCAAACAACATGAATGATATTAAAAAAAATCAAAAACTTATTTGGAACCTTTATAGAAAATATTTAGGCAAAAAAGAGTTCTCTTTGGGGAAACAATAAATAAGTTTTGATTTTATTTGGAGAGATTTAAATGCAAGTATCAATTAATAAAATATCAATTGCACTTTTTTTTATAGTGTCAGTAATCTTTTCCACAATATATACTCCACAAGCAATCTTACCCGTTTTAAAACATACTTTTCATATCAGCGTATTAGAAACAAACCTTTTACTTTCTGGTATGTTATTTGTATTGATGTTCTCAACTCCTTTTTATGCTCCTATATCTAATCGTTTTGGAAAGAAAAGAATTATGGTATTTTGTACATTTTTTCTTTTTCTTTCTGTTTTATTATCTTCAATGAGCTCGAATTTTTATGTATTACTTTTTAGTAGATTCTTACAAGGTATATTTGTACCTGGAATTACAGCTATTATGCTCTCTTATGTACAAGAAATATATCCAAAATCCCATAGAGGTTTTGGCATGGGGATTTATATGGCAGCAACAAGTTTTGGAGCAGTTGTAGGAAGGTTATTAGCTGGCTGGATTACGTTTCTTTATTCATGGAAAATAGCTTTTTTACTCTTTGCCATTCTTTTAGCCATTGCTTTTATTACAATGATTTTTGCTTTACCCGTGAGTGAAACAAAAATAGCAAATAAAAGAGTGATAAATAAAGAGGTACTCTTCTCTTTTCTTTCAAATACAAAAATACTCTCCGTATTGCTCATCCCAACGGTAGTGTTTTTTTCCTTTATGGGTATTTCAACTTTTGCCACCTATCATTTAGCTCAAGCACCATTTAATCTTGATGCTAGCCAATTGGGTAATGTATTCTTAGTTTTACTCTTAGGCGTTATTATAAGCCCTCTTGCGGGGAGATATTCTGATATTATTGGAAGAGTAAGAATACTATTTTTTGGTATTTGTATTTTAATTGTAGGTATATTTTTAACTTTTTCTTCTTCAATTACTTTTGTGATAGCAGGAATTGGGCTTGTTACAATTGGAATGTTTTCTGTGCAATCAGTTACACCCACATATTTAGGAGAGTTAGTACCTGAAAATAAAGCAACAGTATCTATTTTATATCAAAGCTTTTTTTATCTGGGTGGTTGTTTAGGAACTTTTATACCCTCACTTGCTTGGGAGTATTACAATTATATAGGAGTTGCAATACTTTGTATTATTTTGCTTTTATTTGGAAGTATTTTTTTATTATTTAATATATTGAAAGCTAAAACTAATAGATAGCTATAGGGATAAATTTTATGAATATAACTGTTTTATCAGAAAACTTGAAATGTGATTTAAAAGATTAAAAAAATGAACATGGGCTTTCTCTTTATATAGAAAAGGACAATCACTACTTACTTTTTGCTACAGGGGAAAGTGCATACATGAAATTAAGATATTTTTTAGGAGATATAGTTAAATGTCTTAATCTTGGAAGAAAAATTAATGTTTAAATCTTTGATTAAATGTCTTTTTTTACACTAAAATAATTAGTTCTCTCATTCCTTGTTTCAATATATATGAATAATCTATAATCTAATTGACTAAGTGCAAAATAATATATTGTATATAATATATATATAAGTGTCTAAAAATATCCAATAAATCCATTTTAAAGTTTATAAACTTTTTGTAAAGATTAAATAAAGAATGTGTTTTCGTAAAACTGTATAAAATATATACAATCATTGTATACAATTATTGTATACAATCTGATAAGATGATTTTAATAATTTATCATTGATAAATATTACATATATCAAGGGAGAAAGAAATGAAAAAATTTCTGAAAATAAGTTTAGCAGTAGGGATGCTAAGTAGTGCTCTTTTAGCTCAAGATACTATAAAGATTGGATTTGTTGGAACACTTTCTGGAGCAAATGCTGCTTGGGGAACTTCAAATGTAAGATCAATGGAAACATCAGCAGAGATTTATAACAAAAAAGGTGGTGTTGAAATTGGCGGTAAAAAATACAAAGTAGAAGTTGTACCTTTTGATGATGCATACGATCCAAAAATTGCAGTTGCAGGTATGGAAAAGATGGCACAAGAGGGTATCAAATATGTTGTAGGACCAAATGATGATGCTCAAGCGATTGCAGTAAGACCAATTGCACAGAGAAATAAAATTGTATATTTCCCATATGCATTTAATAAAACTTTATACAAAAAACCTGCTAACTATGCTGTATTTGGAATGATTGCATCATATCAATGGGAACCAGCAGTTTATAAATGGCTACAAGATAATAAAGGTGTAAAAACTGTTGCATTTTTAGCTGCAAATGCTTCTGATCCTCTTAACCAAAGAGACAATGGACTTAAAATTGCTAAAGATTTAGGCTTAGATATTGTTGAAGCAAAAGCTACTTATAAAGCTGATACTAGAGACTTCTTTTCTGTAATTACGCCAATTATTAAAAAGAAACCAGATTTATTAGTTCTTTCAGGAGTATCTCCTGCAACTGCACCACTTATTATTAAAACTGCTAGACAATTAGGATTTAAAGGTTTTATGGCTGCTGGTACTGCACTTGATGCTGGTATTTTAAAAGAGGGAGCTGGTGATGCTGCAAATGGGTTTATTTGTCAAGGTGGAGCTGATGCTTCAATTCAATCAAAGGTTATGGAAAACTGGGTTGCACATTATACAAAGAAATTTGGTGAGTACAATGATGAATCAAATACAAAAGTATTTGCACTTGAATATATCTTAGAAGTAATGAAATCAAATCCAAAAGCGATTAATGATGCAGATGAATTCCTTAAAACTGTTGATGCAGGATGGGAAGCTCCAAATAAATTCTTTAAAGATAAAGATGCAAAACTTAAATTTGTAGGTAAAACAACATTTGGTCAAGATAGACAATTAGGTGTTCCTTTAACTCCAAAAATCTATAAAAATGGAATGTTTGAAACATTATTCGTAGGTTCAGCAGACTAGTTATATGAGGTATCTTTTGATACCTCTATTTTAAAATAGGAAATGATTTAATGGAACAGATATTACTTAATGGTTTAATTACAGGGGCGCAATATGCTTTAATCGCACTTGGTTTGACACTAATCTTCTCTTTAATGAGTATTTTAAATTTTGCTCATGGTCAGATGTACGTCTTAGGAGCATTTATTACTTACTATGTGTATGGTAAGTTAGGTATGCCTTTTATTGTAGCTATTGTTGCTTCAGGGTTAACATTAGCACTAATAGGTGCAATATTTGAAAAATATCTTTTTAACACCGTCTTGAAAAGATCTGTCAGGGAAGAGAGTTCAATGCTTCTTGCAGCTGGTACTGCATTTTTCTTAGACTCTTTGATTCTTATTGTATTTGGAGAGAAACAAAGAAGTGTTCCAGCACTTGTTGATGGAGTATTTTTTGGTGAAGATTTTGGTTTAGACATTATCATTCCATATAACAGAGTTGTTATTGGTTTAATTGCAATTGTTATGATTGTATCATTTATTTTATTTATGCAATACTCAAAACCTGGGCGAGCTATGAGAGCTTTAGCTCAAGATAAAACAGCAGCTCAACTAATGGGTGTTGATTTGGATAGATATAGTTTAATTGGATTTGCTTTAGGAGCAATGCTTGCAGGTGTAGCAGGAAGTTTACTTGTTACTATTACGGGGGTTAATTCTGGTATTGGTGGAGGTATCTCAATACAAGCATTTACAATGATTATGATTGGTGGAGCTGGCGTTATCTCTGGAGCTATCATAGGTGGATTTATTTTAGGACTTGTTGAAGCTTTTGGTTTATATTATTTGCCAGGAGATGTAACTTATCTTACTATTTTTGTATGTCTGATGATATTTCTTACTTTACGTCCACAGGGACTTATGGGAAAACCTTGGGGGTGATTTATGGAAAATAAAAAATTTATAATACAAGTATTAATTGCCCTAGTTTTTTTACTAGTAGTTATTCCAACTATTTTAATTAGTACTGAGAGAAATGACTACTTTTATGGCTTTACTTCAGTTGCTATCTTAGCAACTATTAGTTCAGGTGTTTGGTTGACATTTTATATGGGAAGAATTAATATTGGGCAAGGTGCATATGCATTAATTGGAGCATATACAACAGCAGTTTTAGTGACAAGTGTAGGTTTATCTTTTTGGATATCTATTTTTTTAGCGGGAATTGTTGCAGCATTTTTTAGTATCTTAATTGGTTTACCAATTTTAAGATTAAAAGGGGTGTATTTTTCTATGATTACACTAACATTAACTGAAGTTGCAAAACTTTTGGCAATAGTGTTAGTCCCAATCACAAATGGACCTAGAGGAATTACAAATATTCCTTTACCAGATGAATTAAACATATTTGGACTTACTATTATCCCCGATTTTGCAACTATGGAAAACAGTAAAATAGGATTTTACTATTTAGGAACAATTGCAATGATTATCACATTTGCAATAATGTATAGATTAACAAAATCAAGAATGGGTATCTTATTAAGATCTCTTCAACAAAATGAAGAATTAGCTTCATCTTTTGGAGTTAATATTGCTTATTTAAGAGTGATATCTTATGCTATTGCTTCATTTTTTGGTGGGGTGGGAGGAGCAATTTTTATTAACCTAACCCAATCAGTTTATCCAACTACTTTTCAAGTAGCAGATTCAATTAATTATATGTTATATACATTCTTAGGTGGATTGGCATATGTATTTGGACCAATATTAGGAGCTTTTGTTTTATACTTTTCATGGGATTTATTATTTATTTTTAAACAGTATCAACTATTGATTTACTCAGGGATTATGATTTTATTAATGGTATTTTTACCAAATGGGATATTAAGTTTAAGGTTTAAAAAATGAAAAAAAGAATTTTAGAAATAAACAACTTAACAAAAAAATTTGGTTCTTTATATGCTGTTAATGATGTTACCTTTGAAGTGTATGAAGGTGAAATTTTATCTGTAATTGGTCCAAATGGTGCAGGTAAATCAACTACTTTTAAATTGATTGCTTCATTTTTAAAACCATCATCAGGTGAAGTTATATTTAATAGAGAAAAAATATCAGGTCTAAAACCACATTTGGTTGCAAGAAAAGGTGTTGTTAGAACTTTTCAAGAGACTACAGTTTTTAAAAGTATGAGCGTTAGAGACAATATTATTATTGCTCATCAATTACAAGCAAAATCAAATCTTTTAGGCTCTTTTTTTAATACAAAACTTGCAAAAGAGGATAATGAAAGGTTTGGAAAATCAGCTGATAAGATTATAGATTTTTTAGGTTTATCTGATGTTAGAGATGAATTAACCTCTAACTTACCACATGGTCTCTTAAGAGCTTTAGGTATAGCAAATGCTTTAGCGTGTAAGCCAAAAGTTTTATTATTGGATGAGCCCTTTGCTGGCATGAATCATGATGAAACAAGAAGATGTATGGATATGGTAAAACAGATAAAAAACTCAGGAGTTACAGTACTTTTAGTTGAGCATGATATGCCAGCTGTTATGGAAATATCAGACAGAATTGTAGTAATTAGTTTTGGTGAAAAAATAGCAGAAGGAAAACCTGCTGAGATTCAAAAAAATCCTAAAGTAATTGAAGCTTACTTAGGTATAGAAGATGAAGAGTTAGGAATTTAATATGGCATTATTAGAGTGTAAAAATTTAGAGATAAACTATGACCAAGTAAGAGCAGTAAGAGATGTTAACATCTCTTTAGAAGAGGGTGAGACTATCACTTTAATTGGAGCAAATGGAGCTGGAAAATCTTCAATTCTAAAAGCAATCACAGGTCTTAAAAGACCAACTTCAGGAGAAGTGATTTTCAATGGTGAAAGTCTAAATGGAATCAGTCCTTCTAAAATAGTTGAAAAAGGTATTGCCATGACTCCTGAGGGGAGAAGAGTATTTCCTTATATGAGTGTAAAGGATAATCTTCTAATGGGTGCTTTTACCAGAAAAGATAAAGATGGGATTAAAGAAGATTTAGAAAAAGTTTTAGAAAAATTTCCACGACTAAAAGAGAGATATAAACAACAAGCAAGCACTATGAGTGGTGGAGAACAACAAATGATGGTTATTGGACGTGCTCTTATGTCTAGACCCAAAGTTTTACTAATGGATGAGCCAAGTCTAGGAATTGCTCCAAAACTAGTTCAAGATATAGCAAGATCAATTGTACAAATCAATAAAGAGGATAAAGTATCTGTTATCTTAGTTGAACAAAATTCAAGAATGGCACTTAAGGTTTCAAATAGAGCCTATGCAATGCAATTAGGGGAAGTCCTATTAAGTGGAAATTCAAAAGATTTAATGCACGATGAACGAATAATTGAGCTATATTTAGGAGGAACTCACTAATGAAACTAGCAATTATAAATCCAAACTCAACAGAATCTATGACAAAAAAGTGTGAAGAGGTAGCTTTAAAATTTAAAAATCCTGATACCCAAGTTTGGGCTTCTAATCCTACAAATACTCCAAAAAGTATTGAAGGACATTTTGATGAAGTGAAAAGTTTAATGGGACTTATGGATGAAATTAAAAAAGCAAAAGAGTGGGGAGCAGAGGCTTTCGTAGTTGCTTGCTTTGATGACCCAGGATTAGAAGCAGCAAGGGAGCTTGTAGATGGTCCAGTTATTGGTATTTGTGAAGCAGCTATGCATATGACATCTATTATTTCTTCTAGTTTTTCAGTTGTAACTACTTTAAATAGATCCATTCCAATTATTGAAGAGTTATCTCATAAATATGGTATGGATAAGTTTTGTAGAAAAGTAAGAGCAGCTGATATTCCCGTTTTAGCATTAGAAGATGGTACTTGTAATGCAATGAAAAAAATAGAGAGTGAAATTTTAAAAGCAGTCAAAGAGGATAATTGCGAAGCTATTATTTTAGGGTGTGCGGGAATGGCTGATTTAACAATTGAGTTATCAAAAAGGTGTAATATTCCAGTTGTTGATGGTGTATTGTGTGCAATTAAGATGGCTGAATCAATGGTTGGAGCAAAACTAATGACAAGCAAAATAAATGCATATGCTTATCCTATTGAAAAGTGATAAACATTAGCTTTATATGAGATAGCTTTAACGTAAAATTTTGGTGTGCCGTTTATATTAATTGCATTCTGGTTATTGTTTACAGAAACTAGAATATAAATTATAATATAATAAACTAGCACAAAATGAGAAAAAGTGGGAGAAACTTTTAATGGATAAAAAAAATTTATTTACTTTAGAGGATAATATTGTAAATTTTATATTTGATGCAATTTTTACAAAAAATCTTCAACCAGGTACTAAATTATCAGAAAGTGTTTTAGCAAAAGAGTTAAACATAAGTAGAGATGTTGTAAGAAAAGCCTTTAGTAAACTACAAACTATGGGAATTTTAAGTTATAAAAAGAATCAAGGGTTTAATGTCGTTTGGATTAGTGAAGAGAATGCAAAAGATATTTTTACAACAAGAAAAATAATTGAAGCAGGTATTGTTGAAATTGTTACCAAAAGACATTCAAAGGAAAATTTAGACCTATCATCAATTTTAGAAAACATTAATACAGAAGAGTACTTGAAACTATCCAATAGAAATGGAGAATATGTTAAATCATCTTGTGATTTCCATCTAAATTTGGCTGCATTAAGTGAAAATGAATTTTTAATTAATGCCCTAAAACCTTTAATCCCTTTAAGTATTCTTGCTGCTTTAATTTATGAAGATGAAAATACTGAGTTTTCTTCATATGATGAACATAGAGCTTTAATTGAGACAATTAAAAGTAATAATGTTACTAATGCAAAAAATGTTATGTTAGAACATTTAGATCACTGTCTTGATGTTTTAGATTTTGATTTAGATACTATTAATAAAAAGAATAAATTTCTTTTTATTAACTAATTATTTGTATAACTTAGTTAATTTTACCCACTTTTACTCTATTTTAAAAACAATTGTATAAAAAATAGACAAAAATTGTAGACAAAAATTGTAGACAATCTGATAAAATACTCTCATAAATAAATTTTAAAAGCAGTTTTTGCTTTTTTACGAGAGAGAAAATGATTAATAACAACTACCCAAGAGATTTAATTGGTTACTCAAATAAACCAATAAATCCAAAATGGCCAAATAACGCAAAAGTAGCTTTACAATTTGTTTTAAACTACGAAGAGGGAGCAGAAAACTGCATCTTACATGGGGATGAAGCAAGCGAAATATTTTTATCAGAGATGAACAATCCCCAAGCTTTTTATAATCAAAGACACAAATCTATGGAATCATTGTATGAATATGGTTCTAGAGTTGGGGTTTGGAGAATCTTAGAACTTTTCAAAGATTTTGATATACCTCTTACAATCTTTGCTGTTGCTATGGCAGTAGCTAGAAATCCTAAACTTGCTGAATACCTTGCCCTTAACAATTATGATATATGCTCCCACGGATATAGATGGATAAACTACCAAACAATTGAAGAATCTATTGAAAGGGATCACCTTTATAAAAGTATTGAAGTATTAGAGAAAATGATTGGGACTAGACCACTTGGTTGGTATACAGGACGGGATAGTGAAAATACAAGAAAACTAGTAGTTCAAGAGAGTGGTTTTTTATATGATAGTGATGCATATAATGATGATTTACCATATTTTGCACCAGAAATTACAACAAAAGAACACCTAGTAATTCCATATACAATGGATAATAATGATATGAGATTTGTTTTTGGAGGATTTTCTTATAGTGACCAGTTTTACAACTACCTAAAAGATAGTTTTGATACTTTATACCTTGAAGGAAGTAAAACCCCTAAAATGATGTCTATAGGGATGCATTGTAGAATTTTAGGGAAACCTGGAAGAATCATGGCTATGAGAAGATTTTTAGAGTATGTAAAAGGTTTTGATGATGTTTGGTTTGCAACAAGAGGTGATATTGCAAACCATTGGATAGATAATTTTAGTAATAAGGGAACAAAATGATAAATGTTGCAAGTTGCGAATTAGGTGCAGAAGTAATATATACAACAGATGAATTTTTTGCAAGTGCAAATAGAATGTTAGCTGAAACAGAAGCTGTATTTAAAGATGAGTTTGATGATAACGGTCATTGGATGGATGGTTGGGAGACTAGAAGAAGAAGAGATGGTGAAAACGATCATTGTATTATAAAACTAGGAAACTTATCAAAAATCAACTCATTTTTAGTTGATACCACACACTTTAGAGGGAATTATCCTTTAGCAATATCTATAAAAGGATGTTGTGTGAAAAATAAAGATGATAAAACATTTTTAGAAGAGATTGATAGTGTTGAATGGATTGACCTTTTAACTCAAAGTGATTTAAAAGGTCATACAAAACACGATTTTAATTCCCTTTCTCAAACTGAATTAACCCATTTAAGAGTAGATATTTACCCAGATGGAGGAATTGCAAGATTTAAAGCTTTTGGTGAAATCTGTTTTGATGAAAAACTATATGAACAAGAAAATATCAATGTAGCATCTATGAGAAATGCAGCAAGGGCAGTTTATACAAACAATGAGTTTTTTGGTCCTTTAAAAAATATATTAAAAGATGAAGAAGCTGTTAATATGGGTGATGGTTGGGAGACTAGAAGAAGAAGAGAACCAGGATTTGATTGGGGAATTATTGAGTTAGCTAAGCCTGCAATTATAGATAACATCATGATTGATACAAACTTTTTCAAAGGAAACTTTGCAGATAAGTTTTCAATTAGTGCAGCTTATTTAGAAGAAACAACAGATAATTCAGTTGTAACACAGAGTATGTTTTGGGAAGAGTTAATTGCACCTCAAAAATTAGAGATGCACAACAAACACTATTTTGATAAAAGTTTTTTAAAGCATCAAAAACCAATTACACATATTAGAATAAATATTTTCCCAGATGGTGGAGTCTCAAGACTTAAACTGTTTGGAAAATTTGTTAAAAAAGAAGAGATAAAGGCTTAAGATGAGAATGGAACTTAAGCCAAAACCTCTTACAAAAGAGGCTTTTGAAAAGTTTGGAGAAGTTGTAAGTTGTGAAAATAGAGATTCAAAAATCATAAATAATGGTTATGCCCAAAAATTTTATGAGCTTTGTACTATGGATGCAAATGAAAAAGATGGAAGTTCAACTTTACATATCTATATAGGAAAAAATAGAGAGTTTCCTTTACACATCAATATGTTAGAGAAACACCCATACTTTTCCCAAACCTTTATGCCAAGAAGTAAAGAGCCATTTTTATGTGTTGTTGCTTTAGGTGAGGAAAAGCCTGATTTTTCAACAATAGAGGCTTTTGTAACAAGCGGAAATCAAGGGGTTCATTACAATAGAGGTGTTTGGCATTTTCCATTAATTTGCCTCAAAGATAAAGAGGAGTTCATCGTAATTGATAGAACAGATAAAAATCAAAAGCAAAACAAAATTGTTGAGTGTATTGAATATGAAATTAAAGAAAAAGAGATTTTTCTAATAAAAGAGTGATTTATGAGTGATATTAATATTAAACCACCATAAGTGACTTTTTTATTTCAATTTTTATATATCCATAAAAAAGTCGCTTTCGCCAGCGTGATTATAAATAAAGATATATTAAAAAGAAGAATAATGAGAGAGAAAATACTTTAGTTTGCACTACAAAACAATATTTTATTGCCTTTTTTGTAGTGCCCATGGAAAAAATACATAGGGATGATTATGATACAAGATGTAAATAGTGACTCGTTGTCACCTACAAAAAAGAGTGAAAAAAATTGGAAATGGTTTGAAGTGTCAAATATATGGGCAAATGATATACAAAGTCTTTTTGGATATACCTTAGTTGCCTCACTATTCATAAATTATGGGGTAACAGGTTGGACTGCCTTTTTTGCATTGATTGTTGCTGGATTACTGGTTACTTTTTTAGTAAATATTTCAGGTAAAGCTGGAGTTGATTATGGAATTCCTTATCCTGTTTTAGCACGTTCAAGTATGGGTATAAATGGAGCTAAACTATCAGCTATTATAAGAGCTATAGTTGCTGTTTTTTGGTTTGGGGTTCAAACATATTTTGCTTCAACTGCGCTTCATCTTTTAATTACTGCTTTAACAGGGATTCATCCAGAGGCTAAATTCTTAGGAATAGATTCAATTGGATGGTTATCCTTCTTTGTTGTATGGATACTTCAAATGGTAATTTTCTCAAAAGGGATGTCTTGGGTATCTAAATTCTTAAACTTTGCAGCTCCATTTGTTTATATTATTATGATTGGCTTATTAGTTGTTTTATGGAGTAAATCTGGGGGAGATTTATTTAATGTGGCAAACAATATTTTTTCAAATAAAGGCTCAGATTTAAGTAGTGAAATCAATGGTTTCTTTGCAATTTTGGGAACTATGATTGCTTATTTTGCTGCTGTAATGATTAACTTTAGTGATTTCTCAAGATATGCAAAAGATAATAAATCTATGGTTGTAGGAAATCTAGTTGGACTACCATTTAATATGGTATTTTTTTCTGCTTTAGCACTTTTGATTACTGCTGGTTCTGTTGTAGTATTTGGAGAAAAATTAACAAATCCTATGGATATTGTTGAAAGAGCTGATAGTACGATTTTAAGTTTAATTGCTGCAATTACATTTTTTACAGCAACTGTTGGTATTAACCTTGTTGCAAACTTTATTCCTGCTGTTAATGGTATCTCAAATCTTGCACCCAAAAAACTTTCTTTTAAAAAATCTGGAGTTATTACATCACTATTTGCACTTATAATTGGTGCATTTTGGGTTAGTTTTATTAGTCAAGTTGGAATTAGTCCAATAGTGAACACTCTTGGTGCAACACTAGCTCCTTTATATGGAATTTTAGTTGTTGATTACTATTTTATAAAAAAACAAAAATTAAATATAGATGCTTTATATGATGAAAGTGAAAATAGTGAATATTATTATGATAAGGGTTGGAATAAAAATACAATCATTGCATTTTCAATTGGTGCAATCTTCTCAATATGTACGGTATGGGTTGACGCATTAAGTTCACTAAATGGTTATGGTTGGATTATTGGTGCAATTCTAGGTGGGATAATTCATCTAGGATTAGCAAAAAATGGAACAGAAGAACAATTAGCATTTAACTAAAAAGGGAAATTATGGAATATAAAGTATTAGAGGGAAATTTAACAGTAGATAGATCTCTTTATGAATTAATCAATGAAGAGATTTTACCAATAACAACAATCTCTAAAGAGCTTTTTTGGAAAAACTTTGAAAATATTATTGAGGAATTGACACCTGAAAATAAAGCTTTATTAAAAAAAAGAGATGCTTTTCAAACACTAATTGATTCATGGCATATAAATAATAAATATGATGAAAATAGTCTTACTGAATATAAAAACTTTTTAAAACAGATTGCTTATTTAGTTGATGAAAAAGAGGATTTCAAAGTTGAAACTTCAAATGTAGATGAAGAGATAAAACTTCAAGCGGGACCACAACTTGTGGTACCTGTAAAAAATGCTAGATTTGCTTTAAATGCTGCAAATGCTAGATGGGGAAGTTTATATGATGCTTTATATGGAACTAATGTAATCTCAACAGATGGCAAACTAGCAATTACAAAAGAGTACAATGAAACAAGAGGAAAAGCAGTTGTAGATTATGCAAAAGAGCATTTAGATACAGTTGCTCCACTTAAAAAAGGAAGCCATAAAGATGCAAGATCTTATAAGATTGTAGATAACAAATTAGAAATTGTTCTTGAAAATATTACAACCACTTTAGAAGATGATTTAAAATTAGTTGCTTACGAAGGGGAGAAAGAAAACCCCACAGCAATAGTTTTTAAAAACAACAACCTTCATGTAATAGTTGAGTTTGATAAAGATAACTTTATTGGAAAACTTGATATTTCAGGGGTAAAAGATATAGTTGTAGAAGCTGCTGTTTCTACTATTATGGATTGTGAAGACTCCATTGCGGCAGTGGATGCCCAAGATAAAGTTGAAGTTTATAGAAACTGGTTCGGTCTTATGAAAGGTGATTTAGAAGATAGCTTTGAAAAGGGTGGAAAAACAGTTACTAGAAAACTAAACTCTGATAGAAAATATAAAACTTTAGATGACAAAGAGTTAACTTTGCATGGAAGAAGTCTACTTTTCATTAGAAATGTTGGTCATCTTATGACAAATCCAGCTATTTTAGATAAAGAGGGAAATGAAGTTTTTGAAGGAATTATGGATTGTATGATTACAACTTTAGCTGCAATTCCTGATTTAACTAATAAAAATGAGAAAAAAAATAGTAGAACAAAATCTATGTATATAGTAAAACCAAAAATGCATGGACCAGAGGAGGTTGCCTTTGCCGTTAAACTATTTGAAAAAGTTGAAAAAGCTCTAAATCTTCCCAAAAACACTATAAAAATTGGTATTATGGATGAGGAGAGAAGAACAACTATAAACCTAAAAGAGTGTATTAGACAAGCTACTAAAAGAGTTGTATTTATTAACACAGGATTCTTAGATAGAACAGGTGATGAGATTCATACCTCTATGTTAGCTGGAGCTATGACACCAAAAACAAAAATGAAAAGTGAAACTTGGATAAAAGCTTATGAGACGTGGAATGTTGATATTGGTTTGGAGTGTGGACTTCAAGGTTTCTCTCAAATTGGAAAAGGGATGTGGGCTATGCCAGATGAGATGGCTAAAATGATGGATGAAAAAATATCTCACCCAAAATCAGGTGCAAACACTGCTTGGGTTCCCTCTCCTACAGCTGCAACTTTACACTCTATTCACTACCATAAAGTTGATGTATTTAGTATTCAAAATGAACTTAAAGGGAAAAGAAGAGCAAGTGTAGATGAGCTTTTAACTATTCCTTTACTAAAAGAGACTTTATCAAAAGAGACAATCAAAAATGAGATTGACAACAACTGCCAAAGTATCTTAGGATATGTTGTTAGATGGATTGATGCAGGGGTTGGATGTTCAAAAGTTCCAGATATAAATAATGTAGCACTGATGGAAGATAGGGCAACACTTAGAATCTCTTCTCAACATTTAGCAAACTGGATTGAGCATAAAATCACTTCAAAAGAGGAAGTATTGGAATCTTTAAAACAGATGGCAAAAGTTGTTGACAAACAAAATGAAAATGACTCAAGTTATATAAATATAGCACCTTCATATGATGGATATGCCTTTAAAGCAGCTTGTGCACTTATTTTTGAGGGAAAAGAGCAAGCATCAGGTTATACTGAACCTCTTTTACATAAATATAGAAGAGAATATAAAGCTAAAACTATATAATTAGTGAATATAAAGTATACAGTTAAAAAAGTAATTAGTTCTGAATTTTAGATAATATAATAGAGAAAAATAAATAGGAGAGCAAAATGTTTTTAACCAACAGAGAACAAGAAAAACTGATGCTTTATACCGCTTCAAAACTCGCTCATGAACGAAAAGAAAGAGGCTTAAAGCTTAATTTTCCAGAAGCAACGGCGATTATCAGCTCATATATCATTGAAGGGGCAAGAGACGGTAAAAGTGTCGCTGAGCTCATGGTGGATGCCAGAAACGTTTTAAAAGAAGAGGACGTTATGGAAGGGATTGCTTCTATGATGCACATGGTACAAGTTGAAGCCACTTTTGATGATGGAACCAAACTGGTAACTGTGCATAATCCTATTGCTACAACAAAAAAAGCGGACAAGGAACCAGGGGAATATTTTATATCAAGTGGTGAAATAACACTCAATGAAAACAAAGAACGTACCACCTTGTATGTAGAAAACAAAGGGGACAGACCCGTACAAATTGGCTCACATTATCACTTCTTTGAAGTCAATAAAGAACTCTCTTTTCCTAGAGCCCAAGCGTATGGAAAAAGATTGGATATTCCCGCTGGTACCTCAGTGCGATTTGAACCTGGTTCTTCTAAAGAGATTAATCTAATAGCGTTCAGTGGAAAAAGATACATGAGTGGTTTTAATGGTTTGGTTGAAGGCTTTTTAGACGATGAAACAACCCAAAAATCTGCCATGAAAAATTTAGAAAAGTTCCTAGGAGTATAAGATGAAAATATCAAAAGAAAAATATGCTTCAATGTATGGACCAACTACCAATGACAGATTCCGACTGGCCGATACCTCGTTAATTGCAAAAATAGAAAAAGATTATACCACTTATGGAGAAGAAGCCAAATTTGGTGGAGGTAAAACCATAAGAGATGGTATGGCGCAAAGTCCGACAGCAGTAGATGTGGCAGATTTGATTATTACCAATGCCATTATCATTGATTATACGGGTATTTACAAAGCCGATATTGGAATCAAAGAGGGGAAAATCAGTGCCATCGGGAAATCGGGTAATCCCAACCTTTGTGATGGCATTACCGAGGGTTTAGAAATAGGTGCGAATACTGAAATACTTTCAGCTGAAGGTAAAATCATCACAGCGGGGGGAATTGACTCACACATTCACTTTATCTCTCCGGGGCAAATCGATGAAGCTTTAAGCAGTGGAGTTACAACTATGATAGGTGGGGGAACTGGTCCAAATACAGGTACCAATGCTACCACATGTACGCCAGGTGAATGGAACATAGGAAAAATGATACAAAGTGTTGATGATTTGCCTTTAAACTTTGGATTTATGGGAAAAGGGAACAGCTCTTGTGCTGAAGCTTTGGAAGTTCAAATCAAAGCAGGTGCAATGGGCTTAAAACTGCATGAAGATTGGGGAAGTACACCCAAAGCCATTGATACATGTTTGAGTGTAGCTGATAAATACGATGTACAAGTTGCCATTCACACCGATACGCTCAATGAGTCTGGTTTTGTGGATAATACGGTTGACAGTTTTAAAAGCCGAACCATCCATACGTTTCACTCAGAAGGTGCAGGAGGAGGACACGCGCCTGATATTATGAAAGTAGCAGGCTTATGTAATGTGTTGCCATCAAGTACCAACCCTACCTTACCTTATACAAAAAATACCATCGAAGAGCATTTGGATATGCTCATGGTGTGTCACCATTTAAGCCCTAAAATACCCGAAGATGTCAGTTTTGCAGAATCAAGAATTCGGGGAAAAACCATTGCGGCAGAAGATGTTTTACATGACTTGGGTGCTATTAGTATCACCAGTTCAGACTCTCAAGCCATGGGACGAGTAGGAGAAGTGCTTATACGAACATGGCAAGTGGCAGATTCCATGAAACAACAACGAGGTGCTTTAGTGGGAGACGATGAGTTCAGTGATAACAATCGAATCAAACGATACATTGCTAAATATACCATTAACCCAGCCATTGCGTGTGGTATTGATGAGTATGTAGGAAGTGTGGAAGTGGGGAAAATGGCGGATTTGGTTTTATGGAACCGAGCTTTTTTTGGCGTCAAACCTGAAATTATCATCAAAGGGGGCTTTGTAGCACTTTCTTTAATGGGCGATTCAAATGCATCAATTCCCACCCCAGAACCCAGTATGTATCGAAAAATGTTTGGAAGTCTTGGACGGGCAAGTTCAAAAACAAGTGCCATTTTCACTTCGCAAATTGCCACTGAAACACTGAAAAATAAACTGGACATCAACAAAGCAGTATTGGCTGTTAAAAACACTCGAACCATTGGCAAAAAAGATATGAAACTCAATGATTTTATCGGCAACATAGAGGTCAATCCTGAAACCTATGATGTAACGATTAATGGTGAACTCATCGAGTCAAACTATCAAAGTGTTCTTCCAATGGCTAAAAAATATTTTATGTTTTAGGAAATACCATGATAAAAAAAGTAATTGAAATAAAAAAAGGCACAGATGCTTCAGATGAAGTGGAACTCTCTTGGTTTGATATGCAAAAGCCCAATTTAACCGCCGTAAGTAAAGCAGGCGTAAATTTTGTAATTAAAGCCAAATTTACCCATTTACATGAAAATGATATTTTGGTATGTGAAGATAATTATGCCATTAAAGTAAGCCGTTGTGCCGATGAAATTTTTGTTTTAGAGTTTTCAGACGCCCTCACCTTTGCTAAAACAGCGTATGAAATAGGCAATCGTCATCAACCTGTTATGCTCGAAGAGTTTAAAATCATCATTTTAGATGATATTTCACTCTCAGACATCATCAAAGAATGCATGGCAAATGAAAACATTAACGTAGAAAAAACAAAAGGGTATTTTAAACCAAATGGTAAAGCACACCACTCACACTGATTCAACAAACCTAAAATCATTGAGTCGGTTTTTACAAATACTGGATGGAAGCTTTCCATCCGGCATGTTTGTACACTCATTTGGTCTTGAACCGCATATCTTAAAGGCTCACGTAAACAATATTGACGATTTAAAAGTTTATTTTAAAAACCTTCTTATTGATCAATACAGCAAAATGGAGTTTGTCTGTGTTCAAAAAGTCTATGAAGCCTTGGAAAAAGAGAAATTAGATTGGCTTAAAAAACTTGACAATGAATATGGTGCTTATTTGACGTTTGAATATGCGAAAGCTTCTCGTGATATTGGGCAAAACTATTTTGCCCAAATAGAAACGTTGCCAAAAAAAAAGAGTGTAAAAACATATTTTAACCTCATAAAAACAAAAAGTTGCCCTGCCAATGAAATTGTGGTTTTAAGTGCTTTGGCGTATGATTTAGATATTGCGATGGAAAATTTTATTGTTATGTGGACAAAAAAAAATCTCATAAACATAGCCTCAACCACGCTAAAAATATCACGAATACAACCTTCACAAATACAAAAAATGCTCTTTGAATTTGATGAAATTTTAGAGTCAATTGATTTTAAGAAAATAAATAAAAAAATCACCAATTTTAATCCATTGTTTGAAGAGGTAATATTTGCCCATAAAAATTTAGAACCAAAGATGTTCGCAACATAAAGGAAATACAACATGAGTTTAAAAATAGGCATAGCAGGACCTGTAGGAAGTGGTAAAACTTCAATCATCGAACAATTGACCAATGCGTTAAAAAATGAGTACTCATTGGGCATTGTAACCAATGATATCTATACCACTGAAGATGCAAATTATCTTAAAAAAACACTGGACTTAGATGAAAACAGAATCATTGGGGTAGAAACAGGAGGTTGTCCTCACACGGCAATCCGAGATGATATAACAATGAATGCAAAAGCAGTAGAAGAACTTGAAACAAACTTTCATCCCGATATTATTTTTGTTGAAAGTGGTGGCGATAATTTAAGTGCCACATTTTCTTATGAGTTGGTCGATTATTATCTCTATGTTATTGATGTGGCGCAAGGTGCGGATATTCCAAGAAAAAAAGGAGCTGGACTTCTTTTTTGTGATTTATTGGTGGTCAATAAAACCGACTTAGCTCCTTATGTGAATGTCAATCTCACTTCCATGGAAGAAGATGTTAAAGCAAACAGAAAAAATAAACCTTATATTTTTCTCAGCAATAAAAAGCCCGAAGGATTAAATGAAATTATTCAATGGTTAAGCGTATTAAAAGAGGCTTAAGGTCAGTTTTTTTAACATTGCCTTTAATGAAACTTGTTCTTCATGGCTTAAAATATCAAACATTGGTTGGTTGACTTTCATTATCTCTTTTAATGACTCTTCCACCACCTCTTCACCTTTTTTTTCTATTTTAACCAAAGTGCTTCGTTTATCTAAAAATGAAGGTATACGTGAAACGTATCCTAAAAGTTCTAACTTTTTAAGCACTTTGGTCATGCCACCAGAAGAGAAAACTGTTGCAGCATATAGATCAGTGGGGGAAAGCGTTTTCCCATTAAAGTATAAAGCAGCCAACACATCTAAATCAGAGTGTATCAGATTAAACTGTTCTTTTAAAATATGTTCAGTCGCATTAAACATATTTTTATAAATTAAACTGAAAGGGAGAGTATAATTTGCCACTTCATACTCCTGCATTTTTGCTGTATTTTCAAAGAAATATTCTAAATGTTTTTTATCCA
Source organism: Marinarcus sediminis (SeqCode) (assembly GCF_048571275.1). GTDB lineage: Bacteria > Campylobacterota > Campylobacteria > Campylobacterales > Arcobacteraceae > Marinarcus > Marinarcus sediminis. Next base: position 1,678,325 of record NZ_CP182357.1, on the reverse strand, counting down.
TGGTAAAATAGTATCACAATTAAAATTAAAAAACTATATCTTCTTAGAAAGATACATTTAAGTTATTCTATGTTATCTTTCCAGCAAGATATAAGGAGCACAAGTGAAAAAATTATGTATTATTTTTTTAATGCCTATTTTTATGTGGAGTCAAAATTTGCATGAATTGTTAAATTTATCCCTTAAAAATAAATTCATTAATGCATATGAGTATGATTTGGAATCATTGCAATATGAATATAAAGGCATTAAAAGCGGATATTATCCAAAAGTAGATGTGGGTGCAAGTTACTCTACAACCAACAAAGAGACAGCAACAGTTCCAGACAAAAGTTCGCAATCGTATGGAAAAGTGAGTTTTACACTCTTTGATGGTGGCAAAAGAGAAAACACCTTTTCAAAATATAAAAGCAGCATAAAAAGCAGCCAATCCACACTGGAATCGGTAAAAAATCAAGTGGCTTTAGATGTCATTACATATTATTATGATTATCTCTCTTATTTGGCACAAAAAGAGGCAAAACAAAAAGAGATTGAACAACTTGATGCACAATACAAAAGATTGAGCAATTTTCTGGATGTAGGGACTGTGACAGAAGATGAGTTACAAAAAATCATTTCACGGGTACAAAGTGCCAACGTTGATCTGCATGAAATTGAACTTCAACTTCAAACAATTGTGCATAATTTAGAATATATTACAGGTGAAAGTGTTACAATAGAGGCAGGCTCAAATGTTGAAGAACCACAAAATACAAGCAAAATGCAAAGAGCCGATATTGAAGCTTTAGAGTATGATTTAAAAGCCAGTGAAAGCAGTACCGATATTGAAAAAAGTGATTACTTTCCAACAATAAGCCTAAACGACACATACTCGTATTATGATTCAAATTATAAAAGCAATCAGTACAGCAACAATTTAGATGAACAAAATATTTTTTCAGTCAACTTAGCTTGGAATATCTTCTCTTTTGGGGAGACCATGAATAAAACCGAATCTAAGTACAAAAAATATTTAAGTCTAAAATCAAACTATGAATATGAAAAAAACAAAGCCAATGTCGATTTACAACTGGCAAACAAAGCATATGAGATCGGTAAGCTGAAAATTGAATCGGCAAAAGCCGGTTTAGATGCCGCGCAAAGTGCATATGAAGTGATTAAATCAAAATTCCAAAATGGATTGATTGACAATGTCGCTTATTTAGAGGCATTGACTGAAAAGTATGATGCCATGAGTGTTTTAAAAAGTGCCCAATATGATTTACAAATCAAAAAAGCGACAATTATTTATTACACTGGAGAAAATTTAAAGGATTATATTAAATGAAAAGATTATTATTGACAGTTATGACGATTGTATTGGGATTTACTGGATGCAACGAAGAACAAGCTACAAATAAACCTGCACAAGCACAAGAAAGACCCGCTTTACCAGTAAAAGCTTTTACCGTAAAAGCAGGAGATGCCATCATCTCAAAATCTTATCCGGGTTTGATTACGCCTTTTGAAGAAGCAGATGTAACTGCCAGAGTTAAAGGTATTTTGGAGAAAAAACACTTCAAAGAAGGAAGTTTGGTTAAAAAAGGGGATTTACTTTATACGATTGAACCAGATACCTATAAAGCCAATTTAGATCAAGCTCAAGCCAATTTTAACAAAGCAGATAAAGATTATATAAGAGCCAATGCACTTTTAAAAAGCAAAGCCATCAGTATTCAAGATTACGATACTTATGAATATACCTATGAAGATGCGAAAGCAAAATTAACCGAAGCAAAAATTCAATACAGCTATACGAAAGTGGTTTCTCCTATCAGTGGAATTGCGGGAATCAAACAGAGTGATATTGGGGATTTAGTAGGAAGTGATGCCACAAATACTCTACTTGTTACTGTAACTTCAGTTGATCCTATTCATGTAGAGTTTTCATTATCAAACGATGATATTGGTACCTTTCTTTCACAAGTGAGATCAAAAAAAGCAACCATAACTTTAATCAATAATGGAAAAAGATATGAAAATGGTACCATTGATTATATTGCGCCAAAACTGGATACACAAACCGATACTTTACTTTTACGTGCCAAATTTGATAACAAAAATCAAGAACTGCTTGTGGGAGAGTTTGTACAAATAGAGTTGGGGAATTTGAACATTCCAAACATTTATATTATTCCAGAAGAGGCTCTTCTTAAAACAGCAAAAGGAAATTTTGTATATCTTGTTAAAGATAACCAAGCAAAAATAACTCCAATTGAAGTTGGAGCTCTATTAGAAGAAGGTGTGGCAATTAAAAAAGGACTCAAACCCAATGATGTAGTTATCATCGGAAATATTGCAAAAGTACGGCCAGATACCAAAGTACAAATTGTAAATGAGGCAAACTAAATGTTTTCGTCATTTTTTATTAAAAACCCTGTTTTTTCAGCGGTTGTATCAATAATTATTGTTTTAGCAGGTTTGATTTCAATAATCAACTTGCCCATTGAACAATACCCCAGAGTTGTTCCTCCACAAATTATTGTCTCAACAAACTATCCAGGGGCAAGTGCTGAAACCATTTCAAAAACAGTAGCAGCCCCTATTGAAGAGCAAATCAATGGTGCGAATAATATGCTTTACATGAACTCAGTTGCTGCAGATAATGGAAGCGTAAGTATTAACGTATTTTTTCAAGTTGGAACCAATCCAAATGATGCAAAAATTGACGTCAATAACCGAGTACAAGCAGCCTTATCAAAACTGCCAGAACAAGTTCAACGTCAAGGGGTCAATGTTCGAGAACGATCGCCTAGTATGTTGCAAGTTTTCATGCTCTACTCTCCTGATAACAGCCGAGACATTACCTATTTATCAAACTACACTTTGATTAATATCGTAGATGATATCAAACGTATCAGTGGAGTAGGAGATGCAACAATATTTGGGGCAAAAGATTATGCCATTCGTGTTTGGATTGATCCACAAAAACTTTCAAATCAAAATTTGACAACTGCAGATGTTATTAGTGCCATTAAGGAACAAAATGCACAATATGCTGCAGGTAAGTTTGCAGCAGAACCAATGAAAAATAAACAGATGTTTACCTATACACTTCAAACGCCTGTACGACTAAGTGAGCCAAAAGAGTTTGGAGAGATTATTATTCGTTCAAATAAAGATGGAAGTTCACTGCACCTAAAAGATGTGGCAACTGTTGAGTTGGGGGCACAAAGTTATAACATGACCACTCAATTAAATAATACCCCAGCCATTCCTGTTGGTATTTTTTTACAAAGTGGTGCCAATGCACTCGATACTGCACGTGCGGTTGAAAAAATATTGAAAGAGGACAGTCAAAAATTTCCAGAAGGTGTGGCGTATAGCATTCCGTATGACAGTACGACTTTTGTTGAAATTTCAATCAAAGAGGTGGCAAAAACATTCATTGAAGCCATTCTTTTAGTTATTGCCATCATATTTTTATTTTTACAAAACTGGAGAGCAACACTTATTCCTATTTTAGCCGTACCTGTTTCAATTATTGGAGCTTTTGCGGGAATGTATGCTTTGGGATTTAGTATCAATTTACTGACTCTTTTTGGTTTGGTTCTTGCCATTGGAATCGTGGTCGATGATGCGATTATTGTAATTGAAAACGTTGAGAGGCATATGAGTGAAGGCATGAGTCCAAAAGATGCAGCATATAAAGCCATGAAAGAGGTATCCAGTGCTTTAATTGCCATTGTATTAGTACTCTCTGCTGTATTTATTCCTGTAGCCTTTATGGGTGGTTTAAGTGGTGAAATGTATCGACAATTTGCCATTACCATTGTAGTATCTATTGTTATTTCTGGATTTGTGGCATTAACATTAACGCCCTCACTGTGTGCATCCATTTTAAAAGCGGATCACACCAAACCACAAGGATTTTTCAAATGGTTTAATGAACTTTTTGAAAAAGCAACAAAAGGGTACTCTTATCTGGTCAAAAAATCGATTCGATACTCTTTAATCAGTATTTTATTGTTTGGTGGATTAATTTATATCTCATACGATATGTTTGATAATATGAGAAAAGGATTGGTTCCCCAAGAAGATCAAGGAACTATTTTCTTATTCAGTTATAACCCTCCGGGTTCATCACTGTATCGAACAGAGAAGTTAACTACTGAAATTAACAACACTGTTTTAAAAAATGAAAATGTAAAAGATATTATTACCCTAGCAGGTCTTGATTTAGTTACTTTTGGACAAAGAACGCATGCGGCTGCAACCATTATTAAGTTGAAAGATTGGGATCAAAGACAAAGACCCGATCAACAAGCAGATGTTATTAATCAAAAGTTCAATGCTCAACTCATGGGGACAACCACCGATGGATTTACTTTTGGAGTACTCCCTCCCCCAATTATGGGGATGAGTCTTTCAGGTGGATTTGAGATGTATGTACAAGACAGAAGTGGTGGAACGGTACAAGATTTAAATAAATATGTGTCACAAATTATTGAAAAAGCCAATACACGACCCGAATTACAAGGAGTAAGAAGTTCACTTAATGTCAATATTCCACAATATTCCATCAAAGTGCATACTCAAAAAGCCAAAGCCAAAGGGGTTGATATTGCTGAAATTTTCTCAACATTAAGTGCCACTTTAGGAAGTTATTATGTCAATGATTTTAACTTATTTGGACGTACGTATAAAGTGAATTTACAAGCTGCCAGTGAGTACAGAAAAGGAGTTGATGATTTAAAATTCATTTTCGTACGTGGCAATAACGACGAACTGGTTCCTATTAGCTCTTTAGTAGATGTCGTACCTACTCTTGGTGCAGATTTAATTGAAAGATTCAACCTATTTCAAGCCGCAAAAGTTTCAGGTCAGCCTGCACTTGGATACAGTTCAGGGGATGCGTTAACTGCCATTGAAGAGGTATCAAAAGAGGTATTGCCACAAGGATACACCATAAGTTGGGTAGGAACAGCATTCCAAGAGAAACAAATTTCAAGCAGCAGTGCCCAAGCCTTTATATTTGGAATTATCCTATTGTTCCTCATCTTAGCGGCACAATATGGAAAATGGCTGATGCCTATTTCAGTTGTTTTAGCCGTTCCATTTGCGATTTTTGGAGCGATTTTAGCAACCTTGTTAAGAGGATTAGAGAATGATATTTACTTCCAAGTGGGACTCTTAGTTTTAGCAGGACTCGCAGCTAAAAATGCCATCTTAATCATTGAGTTTGCCTTGCAAAAACAAAAAGAGGGAATGAGTGTAATGGATTCTGCTCTTGAAGCGGCCAAAATCAGATTACGACCCATTATTATGACCTCTATGGCATTTACATTGGGAGTTGTTCCTTTAGCCATCAGCAGCGGTGCAGGAGCAGCAAGTCGACACTCAATTGGTACAGGTGTTATTGGAGGAATGTTGGCAGCAACCTTTTTAGCCATTATATTTATTCCACTGTTCTTTATTTTGGTTTCTAAATTAAGCAGAAATACAAAAGAAGAGTAAGGAGCATTTATGCCTCTTGTCGTCAATAAAGAGAAAAAAAGAAAGTGCATTGCACTTTCTTGTCAAGAGATACTTTACAAAAAAAACCTAAAAGATTTAACCATAGCAGAACTTGCACAAGAGGCCAATATTGGGAAAGGCACTCTTTATGAATATTTTCAAAATAAAGAAGAGATGGTTTTGGTATTAATTACCCAATTGTATGAAAACTTTAAACTCAAAATATGTACCCAAATTGAACAAAAAAAAGAGATTAAAGAAAAAATTGAACTCATTTTTACTCTTCTTTATGAAGATGAGTTCAACTGTTATCGTAAAATTTTTAAAGAGTTTATTGCTATTTCATACTCGTGCAATAATGAGGCCATTATAAAGTTCCAGAAAAATTGGTATGACGACAATTTCAATCTTTTGTCTCACCTAATTCAAGAAGGCATCAATCAAAAAATATTTCCTCCTAAAAGCATCAAAATGGTTGATTCAATCATTAATACCATGGTGGGATTTTTTATTCTCTCTTTTTATACTAAAACCATAACACAAACCAAAAAAGACATTCACGCATATATAAACACTTTATTTGATTCAAAAAAGCAATAAAGAATTTCTCTTTATTGCTTTTTACTTAATGTCTCACACTGATGTTATTCTTTTTGATTTTTTCAATAAGTTGATGAATGGCTTTCATCTTTTTATCCTCTTCTTGGCTGTGTGAAATGGCATCAAGATTAAATTTGTCGAGTTTTTTATCCAAATAACTGGTATCTAACTTTCCTGCTATAAAATCTTCATCTCTGACAATTTCTCGATGTAAAGGGATATTCGTTGGCAATCCATCGATAAAAAACTCATCTAAAGCACGTCTGGCTTTTTTAACAACACCTTCCCAATCCAATGCCCAAACAATGAGTTTCCCCAACATTGAATCATAGTTGGCAGGAACTTTGTACCCTGCATACAATGACGTATCAAGTCTGACACCAGGACCTCCTGGTGTCATATAGTTTGTTATCTCTCCGGATGATGGCATAAACTTTTTCTTTGGATCTTCTGCGTTGATTCTAAACTCAATGGCATAACCTCTAAATTTAATCTCTTCTTGAAGAAATTTAAGTTTGTCCCCTTCGGCAATTTCTATCATTCTTTGAATAATATCAATGCCAGAAATGAGTTCAGTTACAGGATGTTCTACTTGAACTCGTGTGTTCATCTCAATAAAGTAGATATTATCTTCACTGTCAACAAGAAACTCAACCGTACCTACACTTTCATATCCCAATCGAATCATGGCTTTGGTTGAGACCCGATATAACTCTTTTCTCACCTCATCGTTTAAAAGAGGAGAAGGTGCAATTTCAATGACTTTTTGATGTCGTCTTTGAATTGAGCAATCTCGCTCTCCTAAATGAACCACATTCCCATATTTATCTGCAATGACTTGTACTTCAATATGTCTTGGGTTTTCAACATATTTTTCAATAAAAACATCCCCTTTGCCAAAATATTTTTTCGCTTCATTCGTAGCTGATTCAAAGAGTTCATGAAAATCTTTTTCAGCTCGAACAATTCTCATTCCTCTTCCACCACCTCCAAAAGCAGCTTTTATAATAATAGGGAAACCAATCTCTTTGGCAATCTTTGCGCCTTCTTTGATATCTTCAATGGGTGTGTCTGTCCCTTCTAATACCGGAACACCGATTTTTTTCATGGCTACTTTTGATGCCATTTTATCGCCAAAAAGAGCAATGTGTTCGGCTTTTGGACCAATAAAAATAATGCCATTGTCCACACAAGCTTGTGCAAACTCTGCATTTTCAGATAAAAAGCCATATCCAGGATGAATGGCATCACAATTGGCTTTAAGTGCAAGGGAAATAATATTGTCATAATTCAAATACGCTTCAATTGGATTTCCCAATATAGGGTAACACTCATCGGCTTTTCTTAGCCAAACGCCTTGAACATCAACTTCAGAAAAAACAGATACACTTTTAATATCCAACTCTTTACATGCTCGTATAATTCGTAAAGCAATCTCACCTCGATTTGCAATCAGGACTTTAGAAATCTTTTTCATCTTTTTTCACCTTTTTTAAATTGTTCACTATTTTAGAGTATTAAAAGGAATAGTTCTTCCTCTTTTTTGCCTATTTTATTGTTTTATAGTGCTAATTTTATAGCTTTTTAGTGCTATACTTAGGCAATGAAAAAAGATACTTTGCAAAAAAGAACCAAAATATCCAATGATATTATGTACTATATTTATACCCATATTGAAACGCACATCGACATTGAAGAGTTGAGCTTTGATTTAGATGTCAGTAAATTCCATATGCATCGTATATTTAAAGAGGCTTTTGGAAAAAATATCTATGAAAGCATCAAATCAATCCGTCTTCAAAAAGCAGCCAATCTGCTTTTAACCAATAAATACTCCACCATCTCCGAAATAGCCAATTTGTGTGGATACAGCTCTCAATCTTCTTTTATAAAAGCGTTTCATCACCGATTTGAGATGAATCCAAAAGCATGGAAACAAGGGGGCTATAAAACCTATTCAAGCAGAATTTTGCAACAATCACAAAAAGCAATGCTTTCAACCGCAAGCTTCAATAATCTTACTCCCACCATTGTAAAAATGCCCATTTTTGAGAGTTTTTATATTCGAAACAAGGGGTACAATGTCAATGTCAAAGAGACATGGCAAAAACTGCAAACGTGGCTTTTAACCAACAACATTACCCACTACAAACAAATTGCACTTTTGCATGATAATCCAACAATTACCCCTCTAAATGAGTGCCAATATATTGCGTGTATCGTCACGCAAGAGCATCAAACCCTCTCAGAAGAGAGATTGCCTCGTTTTAAAATATCAGATGGGGTTTATGCCAAATTTGATTTACAAGGCAAACATGGAGATATGCTTAAATTTATTCATTGGGTTTATCATGAATGGCTTCCCAAAAGCGACTATGAGACCACGACTAAACCCTCCTATGCCATATACAATAAAAACAATTTTTTAAGCAACGACAACGAATTTGATTTGAGTTTTTATGTATCGATAAAATATTAAAATATGGCTATGATACGGTCAATAAAACCAAAAAGGAAAACAATGGCTTCAGGACTCTTTTTACTCTTAGATGATATTGCTGTTTTAGCAGATGATGTGGCAGTTACTACTAAAATTGCCACGCAAAAAACAGCAGGAATATTGGGCGATGATTTGGCAGTGAATGCCGAAAAAGCTTTGGGATTTGCGCAAGAGCGTGAGCTAAAAGTCGTGTGGGCCATCATAAAAGGTTCACTCAAAAATAAAGCCATAATATTGCCTGTTGCTTTTTTGTTGAGTGCTTTTGCGGCGTTTGTTATTCCTTATATTCTCATTCTTGGTGGGTTATATCTTTTGTATGAAGGGGCAGAAAAAATTGAAGAGTATTTTCATCAAAAATCACACACCCAACATAAAGAGGAAATCAAACAATCCACCTCTGAAAATATTTTGGACATTGAAAAAGAGAAAATCAAATCTGCTGTATTTACCGACTTTATCCTCTCCATTGAAATTGTGGTCATTGCCTTAGGAACGGTGCTTGATAAATCATTGCCCATACAAATATTTTCAACGTGTTTTGTAGCACTGGCAGCAACGTTTGGAGTTTATGGCATTGTTGCACTTATTATCAGAATGGATAACATTGGCTTTTGGTTGATTGAAAAAAAGAGCATTGCCGTGGGGAACTTTTTAATTTCACTCATGCCTAAAGTCATCAAGTTTTTGTCTGTAATAGGTACTTTTGCGATGATTTTAGTAGGTGGAGGAATACTTTCACACAATATTCCAAACTTTCATCATCTTTTTATTCAAACTATTCCTGTGATAGTCAATCAAATTATTTTGGGTATTGTTGTGGGATTTCTGGTTTTGATTGTTGTAAAACAGAGTAAAAAAATTTACAGAGTTTCTCTTTGTTTATAACACGCATAATGGCAGATAGGATGGGATTTGAACCCATGGTAGTTATTCACTACATATGCCTTCCAAGCATACTCTTTCAACCGCTCAGACACCTATCCACAAAAAAAATTTATTGTAAAGAAAATGAATTCTTCAGTAAAAAAAAAGCCAAGATTTAAAACCTCAAAAGAAATCTTAAATCTTGACTTTTTTCAATGGAGCGGGAGACGAGACTCGAACTCGCGACAATCTGCTTGGAAGGCAGAGGCTCTAGCCAACTGAGCTACTCCCGCATGGGTTGGTAAAACAATTTGAAAAATTTAAAAGGCTTACCACTTCTTTTAAACTCTATGGAGCGGGAGACGAGACTCGAACTCGCGACAATCTGCTTGGAAGGCAGAGGCTCTAGCCAACTGAGCTACTCCCGCATGAAAAAAATTTTACCGAAATAAAACTTTTTAAAAAATAAATACTTAATACATATACGTTTTATGAAGTGGAAGTATAGTAAATTATACATTAAAATTTACTTATTTAAAAACAGATGCATTACTAGCATTTGCTATACATTCTGTCAAAAAGATTATCCTTACTAAAAATCCTTTTTTTAAAGATAAAAACGACAAATAGACAAGCTGCATTATTAAAAGGAAAAACAAAAAATCTTGTGAACATAAAAAGTTTTATGATAAAATAAAGTTGTTGGCAATATAGGACTAGAAACAGCGAAAATCTGAACCAAGAGTGAAAAAAAGTGAGTCCAATAATTAAGTATCCTGTCCCTTGAATTTATATTTACTATTTATAAATGAGTTCAATTTTTCAATATCATTTTCATTAATTAAATATTCCTTTTCTTTTTCAGTAAAGTTGTAGATACCAAACTCTTTCATATAATTACGACCAAGAGATAAATAGTTTGAAGCATAAGGCTTACTAATACTTTTTACATATAGCCAAAATATTTCTGATTTAAATATTTTTTCTAATAATTGTAGTTCTTCTAAATCATCAGATAATGCAGCCATTCCATTATAAAAATATAAATTTTCATTATCTGATATGCAACTTTGAAATCCTTTTTTTGCTAACTGAGGAAATAAAAGCTTATATTTTGTTCTTTCTAAAGATTGATTTCTCCCAAAAGCATGCCAATGATTATAATTTTCTCCCTTTCCTTTATCTCTTGTTGCTAATTCATTTTTATTTGATAATAAATATTTATAAGCATATGGATATTTACTCTTTATATCATCTATCTCAATTACATTTACTTTATTATCTTCATCATAATAATATGGAAAAATAATTTTTTCTATAAAGTTATCAATATTATCTGTTTTGACTAAAAAATTTGAATTTATAATATCTTTACATATTTCTTTTTCAATTTTTATATTTTCATCAATAAAGTAATATTTTGCAGTTACTTTAACTGGTTTAAAAATATATACACTATTTTTTAGTGTAGCTATTCCACTTTTAGTATTAAATAATTTCCCAAATGGAGTTCCAATCGATTCAATTTTTTTAACAATTTCTCTATTTTTTATATACCATCCATTTTTATTATCTATTTCTAAATATGAATGTTCTTCATAATCAAAACTATTTACTAAATCTTTTTTTCTCAAAGCTTTGTATTTTATACTTGTAGTTTGATTTTTTGATATAAAACATATAGATGTATAAGTCATCCTTGAATTAAATATCTGTTCATCTTCAAAATCAATAATTTTTAAATCTACATTATTATCTTGAAAAAATTTTCTTATTGCTCTACCATTAACACTTTTTATAAAAGAATTAACTGTTATATAACCAAGAATTCCATTTTTATTCAATAATTTATATCCAATTTCAAAAAAAGGAATATATAAATCGGGATGTCCTGTTGAGCAAGTATCCCATTTTGACATTAAACTTTTTGTTTTATCATCCATATTTCTAGAACAAACATATGGAGGATTTCCCAGTATAATATCAAAACCATTATTTTTATTTATTGCTTTATTCTCTTTGTTCCATTCAAATTCTAAGGAATCACCATCATACAAGTTGAATTTAAATACTTCTTCATCATCTCCATGCTCTAATGCTAATAACAATAATAATATTTCTGTTCTTTCAATACTATATTTTTGAATATCTATACCAAATATATTTTCTTCAAATATTTTTTTATATGACTTATTTGTATGTATTCTTAGAAAATTAACTGAATCAATCAAAAATCCACCACAACCACATGATATATCTACAATTTTAGCTTTTGATATATCTTTTGAATAAGAAAGAAAGCATTGAGTAGTTATAAATTCTCTTATATCACAAGGAGTATATATAGCACCATTAATCACTTTATCTGATGGAGATATTACAAACTCAAATAATTCTAAAAGTTCTTCGTAATTAAAACTTCTATCAATATTTTTTATTAAATCAGTAAATTCATTAAGTGATTGATACTCTTCTTTGTCTTCCTTTTGAATCAATAATTCTTTTATTCTTTTATTTTTTTTTACTTCTATTTTTTTTAAATATACGTAAGTAGAAACAAGAAGTCTGTTCATTGAAAAAACTTCTTGTGTATAATTTTTTAAATAATTAAAAACTTGTTGGTTCAATATTTTACCTCAACCAACTGAGGATAAATATCTTTGGAACTCCAAGGTTGAGATATTGATTCTTCAAAATGCCTTGTAATTGTTTTAAAGTAAGGATATACAAAATAAGATTGATATTTTTTTATTAAATTAGTATATTTACCATCTTTTTTAAATTTGTCCCAAATCTTCGGAAAAAAGTTAGATAATACAAAATCAATACCTAAAAAAATATCCATTGGATGATGCATTATTCTAGGAGTATCCATAAATAAAGCCTGTCCTAAGTCAATACTTTTATCTTTGATTTTTCTTCCGCCAAATTGAAAATGATAAATGGGATGTACTTCTTTTGATGGATTATCTCCTTCTATATGCCTATCAAAATGTATAGAATAAAAAGGATTAGAGCTTCTATTATTTTTATTAGTACCAGTTATCCAAATATTGAATTCTAAATGGTTTAATGAATCTTTTAATTCTGGAATTTTATTATGAGTTCCTTTTATCCTCATACTGAACCCTAATCGTAGGTTATCTATATTAGTATGTGAAAGATGAGAAGGATAGTCTATAAATTTAAATTCTAAAGGTTTCAATGAATAGTCAAAGTTTTTAGTTCTTTTTATTTCAGTAGCAATATCAGTAATTTGTTTTGTTGAAAAACAAATAGAATATTCTTTACTTAAAATTTGACTTAAGATATGCAAATCACTTGCCATATTAAGTATAAATGTTTTTTCATTATAATCATCAAACATTTTAATATTCACTTCTAATTGCTTCTAGTCTTTCTCTATCACTAGGATGTATTGTGATTCCTTTAGATTTATGCTTTTGGGTTAAGATAGCATATAGAGAACAGTAATCATACTCTTGCCATGGCTTTGGTTCAATAGGAGTATTAATTTTAAATCCTTCCAGTGGGTCTAAAGGCTTTTCTAATACTTTGCAATATGTCCAAAATCTATTACTATGATTTTCTTCTATTGGTTCTGAAACTGTTAAGTTTTCTAAACCTGTAATTTTTTTTAAAATATCAACTCTTTCATTGGCATCTAAATAAGATAAATAAGTTTCTGTTTTATCATAAAACTTATTATCAATTGAGTGCATCCACCATCTATTCCATCCATCTGAAAACACACCATTATATTTGGTATCTTTAAAATATTCTTTTAGGTGTTTCCAATCTGCAGATTTTTCTATATCAATACCAAACCTTGATGCTAATAATAATTCATTTATTAAAACTCCTGAAGAATAAATTAAATCTTTTAAAATAGTTTGAGCATATTCATGTGTTGGAATAGAAATATCTTCATCATATCTTGCAAATATTCTTTCATCTAACTCATCAAGTGTTGCTAATCCTAATAATTTTTTAATATCTTTTTCTTTATTTATTGTTTTATATCCAGTAGCAAGAGATAATAGTTTTAAAATTGCATTTTTAGGTATTCTAGTCTTCTCAATATATCTATCAAATAAATCTTGACTTGTTAAATCAACAGAGTAAACTTTTTTTAGTTTATCATCAGTCGAAAATAAGACGATAGGTATATCTTTATCTATATTCCCATTCGTAACTAACGTTCTAAGATGTTGAGCATAGACCGTTGCAGTAAAAGGTACTTTGATTTTTTTAGTATCTTCGCTTGCTGTTTCATCAAGTCTTAAATCTAATAATAGTCCATCATATTCTTTAACATATTCTATGAACTTTTCTGTATCTCCTAATTCAACTTCAGATACATGTATAGTATCTACCTTTATATAGTCATTTGATAATTTTTGGGAGTAAGGTTCTCTTATATGTTTTTCTGCATCATCAATATATAAATATTTAAACATCATCTTTATATCCCTCATTGTAATACGGTAACTCTATTCTAATTGTTGTATTATAGTTATTAATTGGTTCTTTTACATAAATTAATCCACCATAACCTGTAATAATATCTTTTATTATTTTTAAACCTAAGCCAGTACCTGTCATTTCTTCATGATTTTTTGATACTTTACCAACTGGTTCACTAGTAGTAAAAAAAGCATTGAAAATTTTATCCCTATTTTCAAGTGGTATTCCAATACCATTATCAGAAAACTCTAAAAATACAATATTTCTTGATTTTCCAATCTCAATGCATATTTTCCCTTTCTGAACAGCAGTCTTTTTAATGGCCTTTCTCGCATTTGTATATAAATTAAATAAAATTGAAGCCCATTCAGATTTATGCATAGGACAAGTAAATAAATTATATCCATTAATTTTTTCTTCAAATTCAAAATTTCGTCTTTGTAAATCATTGGAAATACTATCTTTTAAAGAGTCAACTACACTTCTTAATTCAATTGGAGTTAACTCTCTTTGAATATTCTCTGATATTGCTTCATCAAAATAAGAAGTATATGCATTAATACTTTTTACATTTGTATCTAATCTATCTATTATTTTTATTTCTTCATCATCTGTAACAATATTTCTTATATTTTCTATATCAGCAGATAAAGCTCCTTGATACTGTTTAATCTCGTGTATAAATTCTCCTATAGTAAGTCCTAATCCTGCCAATATTCTTAATAAATTTTTTTCTTCTAATTGCTCTTTTTGTTTTTGTTTTTGTTCTTCTTGTGCATTTCTTAACTTTTGAGTAATATAGCCTATTTTTTCTTTGACATCTTCACTATCTTCTTGATTATTAAAACTTTCTTCATCTTCATTCTCACTTCGAGAGGAAGTCATACTTTCTAATTCTTCAATAATTTCATCTATTTCTTCTTCAGGCTCTTTCTTCCAATTTTTTTCATTTGTTCTAGTTTTTACACCTCTTTCTGAACCTATTTTTGTAACACCATCTGTCAAAATTTTATAGCCAAAGTCAGTTAATTCCTTAAAAGAATCATTTTCTAATAACCCTTCTCTACTTGATAATTCTTCAAATTTATCATCTTGTCCATCAATTTCAATAAAACCAAAAAAGTTAATATTTGCATGAGTCGGTAAAACAGTTCTTCTTCTAACAGATGCATCTAATCCTAACCAATCATTTGGTACTTCTTGATGAGTTTCTCCATAAGGTAAAACTCTAAATCCATTTCTGTATAACCTTATTCCACCTTGTTCTTTAGCTTTTTCATTTATAAATGTTTTTATTTGAGGAGATAAATACTTATTTTCATATACAAAATAGTAAGCTCTTAAATTTACATTTCTTATATTTTTATATGCTTTCTTTTCATTTAATAAGACATCTTTAATGTGATATTTTAACTTTTGGCTTTTGATACTAATTCTCATGTAACCTTCATCATCAATATTACCTCTAATTTCTGCTAATGCATGTTCGAAAAACATAGTATTATCATTAGCAATTACATTAATAGAATCTCCTTCTTTCGTTTTACATATTAGTTTAAATCCTGGGTCTTCTGTTTTAGTCTTAACTTTTGCAAGTGGAAAAGGTTGTAAAATTTCTGAAGCATATCTATATACTCTTTTAATTTGAGGTTCAGTCCATTTATCTCTTAACTCTTTAATAATAAGTCTTGTACCACTTTTTTTATTACGTATTCTATTTCTATATTCAATTTTATTATCAATAAACATTAAATCTTTATCATTTTTAAAATTGTCCCAGTTTATCGTAATTTCAAGCGCTTTTTCAGTATCTTCTGTTTGGGTTGTAATTGTTAGTTGTTTACCTAATCTTTGAGCAGCAAAACGACCTATACCTTTTTTACCTGCTCTTTTTCTTTTATAAGTAGGAGAAAATGGATAATGGATTTTATCACTTGATGCTAATCTCATAAAACCATTAATCAATTGCTCTTTTGTCATTCCAACACCATCATCATTGATAACAATAATTCCACCTATTTCAAGAGTATTAATAAATGTTAACTTAACTCTCCTAGCATCAGCATCATAAGCATTCTTAACCAATTCTGATACTGCAGTTTCATGCCTAGCTACAAGTTCTTTACCTAACCTATCAATTATCCCTGCATCAATTGTAAATCTTACATTATTTTCATCAAATTTTGATAGGTCGGATGACAACTCTAAAATCTTAGAATAGTTATTGGGGTCATTTTCAAGTATATTTTTTAATTCTTCTCTTAACTTTTTTTGCATTAAGTTTCCTAAACATTGAGTAAATGTATTTTATCTTATTTTTTGTTTGATTATTATTTTATAGCTTTAAAAATCATAAATAATTAATCTAAACCAATATTCTAACATCACAAAAAACTAACCACCTTTTTTATCTCAGTGTCTTCATTCAACTTCTACTTTCTAGATTAAGTCTATTCCTCAGGTTTTGCAGGACTTTTGCTTGACTTAGTGTATATTGTTCAGCTCATACAATACTATTAAATTGGAAGGCTTCCATTATCCTAAACCTATAATTATAAATAGGGGTAGATGATAACGATAACCTAATGTTTCAGAAATAAAACATCGGGGTCAGACCCCATTTGGCAACTTTTCTGAAACCAACCTGAATTCTTTTTCTTTTTTTAAAAATCTTACAACATAATGATACTACAGAGTTCAAAACTCTTAATTTTTTTCTTTGTGTATGCTCAAAAACAAACTGCTTTATAGTGTTTTTTTACAGTGATTAATTGATGATTTGATAATATCGTGGATGATAAAGTGGTGGGTCATGAAGGACTCGAACCTTCGACCACTCGGTTATGAGCCGAGTGCTCTAACCAGCTGAGCTAATGACCCGATATTAGTTTATTTAATTTTAATGGCGGACAGTGAGAGATTCGAACTCTCGGTACCGTTGCCAGTACGTCTCCTTAGCAGGGAGGTGGTTTCAGCCAACTCACCCAACTGTCCTTAATTTGAGGTTGTAATTTTATTGCAATATAGTTAAAACATTGCTTAAATTTGCACAAGAATTCTAGAGAATATCTAAAATTCTTTTGACAATATTTGCAGGCTCAGTACTTTCATAAATGGGTCGTCCAACCACGATAAAATCTACACTGTTCTCTTGTGCAAAAGGGATGGTTGCCACTCTTTTTTGATCACCTGAATCTTCTCCAAAAGGACGAATCCCAGGACATAAAGTGACAAAATCTGCACAGGTATTGTTTTTAATCTCTTGGCTCTCAAAAGCAGAACAAACCACACCATGAATACCCGATTCATACGCATCTTTTGCAAACTGTGTTGCTTTTGAAGCAATGTCTTGATTGTACACTGCTTGAAAATTGGCTTCATCAAAACTCGTAAGTGCAGTAACAGCTAAAACGATGGGTTGTTTTTGACAACTCTCTAATCGTTTCATTACTGTACGCATAGCCACTTTTCCCGCACTGGCATGAACATTAAACATATCAACACCAAATTGGGCAATCTCTTGTGCTGCATCGGCCATAGTATTGGGAATATCATGAAGTTTTAAATCTAAAAATATTTTAAAATTGGGATTGATTTTTTTAAGTTCCCCTAAAAAATTATACCCATCTCGAATAAATGCCCGAAGCCCTACTTTTAACCAAACATCGTACTCTTTTATCTTTTCAACCAGTTCCAAATTCTCTTTGGCACTGGGCAAATCTAAAGCAACGCAGAGTTTCACTTAGCAACCTTATCTAATAAACCATTGATAAGCTTTGGTGCATTATCCCCTGCCAATCTTTTAGCCAATTCGATGGCTTCATTGATAATAATAGGTTTGTCTAAACTCTCAAACAAAATTTCATACGTTGCCAATCTTAAAATTGATTTTTCAACTGAACCGATATCATCCAATCCTCTTTTGTCAAGGTGAGAGGTTACTTCTGTATCAATTTTTTCAAGGTTATTGACCACCCCATTAAAAAGTTTTAACGCAAAATCTTTTTGTTTGTTTCTGATTTTCTTATCTTCTAAAATCTCATCTACAAACTTTACAATGCCTTCATTTCCTAAATCATACGCGTATAAAAGACCAATCACTGACTCTCTGGCTTGTGCTCGTGTCGCCATTATGCCATCTCATTGTAAAGATTAAGCATTTCAATAATTGTAATCATCGCTTCTGAACCTTTGTTCCCTACTTTGCTTCCGGCTCTCTCAATGGCTTGCTCAATGGTATCTGTGGTTAAAACACCGTTTGATACAGGTTTTCCATATTTAAGTCCAACGGTTGCAATGCCTTTTGTCGCTTCTGCAGCAATATAATCAAAGTGAGGTGTGCTTCCACGGATAATTGCACCCACACAACATACCGCGTCATATTTTCCAGAACTCAAAGCTTTTTCCAAAGCAAATGGAATTTCAAATGCACCTGGCACTAAAATTAAGTCCAAATTCTCTTCATTTCCACCGTGTCTTACAAAAGCATCTTTAGCACCTTCAACCAATCTGTCTGTAATAATGTGATTAAATCTGCCGTTGATAATAGCAACTTTTTCATTGCCTTTTAAGTTCAATTTACCTTCTATAATTTTCATGTTTACTCCGTCTTGCTATTTATATTTTGCGATTATACAACATTTATACATTGTACATTATTAACCATTCATTTTCAGTGCATCTTGGATAGCAAAGATGTCGTTGACGGTTTTGTATAAATCTTCGACTTTCAGCATATTGGGACCATCACTTTTTGCCACACTAGGATCAGTGTGTGTTTCAAAAAAGAAACCATCCACACCCACAGCAGCTGCAGCTTTTGCCATATAAGGAACAAATGCTGAATTTCCACCCGTTGTTCCACCTGTACTTGGAATTTGAACACTGTGTGTGGCATCAAAAATCACAGGTGCATACTCATGCATTAAGAGTAAGTTTCGCATGTCTACGACTAACGCACCGTATCCAAAAGTATTGCCTCTTTCACACAACCAAACCCCGTTTTTTTTGCTGGCTTCATATGAAATTTCATTGATTCCTCTCGTTTGCAATATTTTCTCCACGGGGTGTTTCATGGAATCTGCGGCTAAAAATTGCCCTTTTTTAATGTTAATAATGGCATTGGTTTTAGCAGCAGCAACGAGTAAATCGGTTTGTCGGCATAAAAATGCGGGAATTTGTAAAACATCAATCACCTCAGCAGCACTGGCAGCTTGGTGCGATTCGTGAATGTCCGTTACGAGTTTATACCCAAACTCTTTTTTAATCTCTTGAAAAAGTTTTAAGCCCTCTTCTAATCCTGGCCCTCGGTATGAGCTTAGGCTGGTTCGATTGGCTTTATCAAAAGAGGCTTTAAAATAAAATTCAACTCGTTTGTCTTCACTTAATGGTTTTAATTTTTCAGCAATTCTAAATACCGTGTCTCTCTCTTCTAAAACACAAGGTCCCGTTAATATAATCATTTGAATAATCCTTTATTAAAAATTGTTTTCTCTTTACCCGTTAAGGCATAATGAAATTCATACATATTTTGTGCAATATATTCTATGTCATTTTCAGCATTGGTATCACAAGCAAAAAGAAGTTTGTCTTCGGGTTTGAGTTTCATATCCCATTCAGGCAAAAGTATCTCTTCATCTTGGCGTTTAAGCAACAGAGGAACAACATTATTATTTTGGTTTCGATTGTGCAAAGATACACGAAAAATACTTAAATTTATCTCATGCCCCTCTTTTAATGCTTTATTGATTTCATACGCTTCAAATGCATTTATCTCTATTTCAAAGAGCAAGGGGTCTTCATCGATGGTTTGAATGAGCTCTTTAACCAGCAGTTGTGCCCACTGCTCATTTTGTAAAAACATGGCACGGACAAACAGATCGGAAAGCGGATTAATTAAAGCATTGGTTGTTTTATTGATCAAGATTTTTGAAGGCATAAAGAGATAATTTATTTGGGCATTGGTAAAAATAGAGATATCGTCCATCTCATCTTCACGAGCAAGCGTAATAATATCTTTATTGATTTTTTTTGCCGTGGCAAGAATAGAGATATTGACCGTATCATTGTTTGTAAAAGCAACAATGGCCGCAGCATTTTTTACTCCCGCTTTTAGCAATACCTCTTTATCGTCTGCATCACCAAGTATAAATGAGACCAAACCTCTCTCTTCGCAGCCTTGCATTTTTTGAGCATCCAATTCAATAAAACACAATTCAATGTCCAAATCTTTAAAAACACGATAGATACTCTTTCCCATTCTTCCAAAACCACAAATAATATATTTACCTTTGGGAAGTTTGGGCATAAAAGCATCCAATGAATCAATTTTATAAATCCATTTTTCAAGTTTTAACAAATGAGGAGATTGAATGGCCATTTTTAACTCATTGGCAATGGTTAAAAAAGGATTTTCGATGATTTCCGTATTGACATCCAGCAAATTATCCGCACTGTTTTTAGTAGAAGCTTTAATAATAAGCATAATGTTTTTGTTTAACAGTTTAGACACAATGGCTATTCTTAAATTTAAAGCATCTTCTTCAAAGAGAGAAACCAACGCCTTACAATTTGGGTTTCTGATTCCTGCTTCTTCTAAAGATAAAGGAGAATACGCATCGGCAACCAACACAGGAACAGTAGGAGTAAAACTCTCCAAAATCAAACTGTTTGCTCTGTTTTCATCTTGTTCAATCACAACCACACGAATCTCAAACTCGATGAGTTTTTTGATGATTTCATGGGTAATATAGTTGTAGCCTAAAATGATAATATATTTTTTCTTGATGGCTCTGACTTGTTTTCTGAATCTGACTTTGGCCATTTCATCTAAAAACATCTTATTTTGCAATAAACTGATAAGTGACCCTACTCCATAAAACCACCCAATAACCGTAAGATAGATAGAAAACACCACCCAAAGCCTTTGAGCATAGGTAAAAACATACGGTGTTTCTCCAAACCCAATGGTGGTTGCGGTGTAGGTTACAAAATAAAAAGCATCAAAAATAGTCATATGGTAAGGGTTGCCATTCTCATCAACTCCATTAATGACCAAAAGCCCTATAATTGCTATTGTATACGTTACAATAATAACAATAAAAGGCATTCTCATTTTAAGAAGGACAATCCACAACGAACTATTTTTCACTTTTTTTCCTCTTTAAAAGCTTATCTTTTAGCTTTGATGGTTTCAGCAATATAAAGAGCAACCGATGTAAAATTAGCAAGCAATGCCCCACCACTCAATGAAATAATAATCGCAATCACCTCTTGGTTCATGGTATACGAATTATCCACAATTGCCCAAATAATTGCCGCGGCAATGAGTTGAATGTCTGCAACGAGAGATGTTGCTAATAAAACCGATCCCATTTGTGTTTTATCACCCAATTTAAGTGTCGTGGCAATGACATTGATAATAATTGCAGCAAAGAGTTCGTATTTACTGTGTGTCTCTAAACTTCCCATATCACCATAAAAAAACCCAAAGTTAATGGTCATGGCCAATATGATAAAAAAGCCTGCTATTACTTTATCTAAGTTCATCTTTCCCCTCCTTATCTTTTCCAATATCTAATTTTCTGCCAAAAACATCATCAATATTGTCTTGTACTTTTAAGTTTCTGTCAATAAACATAATGTAATGTTTATTGAGTCCACTGATGTGTTTTAACCCCATAACTGCCAACAATCCTCGTAAATTTTTAAGAAGATTTTTGTGGTAATCACGCACATAATTGGCATGTTTATAGACAAAATATTTTTTTCGTTTGCTTTTATCTTGTGTGGCCAATCCAACAGGACATTGATGTTTCCCTGTACCTGAGCAATATCTGGCACGAATACACCCTGCACTCATCATAAAGCCACGTGCAATTTGAATAAAATCAGCGCCTAATGCCATGAGTATTGCTACGTCATCAGGAGTTAAAACTTTTCCACTGGCAGTGATTTTGACTTTCTCTCTTACGCCATAATCTCTTAAAACTTTATCCACTAAATAAATAGAGTCTTTGATACTTAACCCTATTCTTTCCATCATTTCAATAGGAGCAGTCGCACTTCCTCCGCTTCCCCCATCAATGGCAAAATAATCAGGATAAGCACTGTTTCCCTCTTCAACTCTTTTGGCAAGCTCTTTAACAAAAGGAACAATGTTATCATAATCTGAAATAACAATTTTAATGCCTACGGGTTTTCCAGATATTGTTTGCATCTCACCAATAAAATCAAAAAGTTCCGTAATTGTATTGGCATAAGGAAATCGATTGGGAGAAAAAAGATCTTTGTATGGTTCTACTCCTCGATAATAAGCCACTGCAGGAGTTACTTTAGAACCAATAAGTTTTCCTCCTGTCTGTTTTGCTCCTTGTGCGAGTTTTATCTCCGTCATTTTACAAAAACGCATCAGTTTTTCATACCGCACGGGGTCAAAAGAGCCATCAAGTTTTCTGACACCATATAAACCTGAACTTACTTGTAAAATAATATCGGGCATATCATCAGGTACCTCTTTGGGGAACTCTTTGATATCCGCATTCCAATTAACTCGATGCAATCTTTTTGTCTTTTCATCAAAAGTATAGGTTTCGGATTCAGGATTATTTTTAAAAACCATTTTTCGATAAACTTCAGCGGCCATAGAACCATTGAACAATTTTCGAACCACCTTTTTGATCACTTTTTGAACAGCAGTACCCTCATGAATATCCATATAACCATCATTGTATTTTACGTGTGTACAAAAAAAGTTACTGGTTAATCCACCTTCCCCACTGTTGATAGGGAAACCACCCATAAAAGCCCCTCGAACAAACGCTCTCGTACCCTCAGGAGAAATTGATCCATCACTCATAGCAGAACGTCCAATGATTGATTTTGAAACAAAAGGAATTTTTCTGTTTTCACCGAAAGTAACACTGAAATCATTTGAAACTTCGTTGTCATTTAACACAATCGTTGCATGACGCAACAAAAACTTTGGTTTAGGCAAAGGTTGTGAAGGAGAGAAAGAGGCATAATTGGGTAAATCTCTCGCTGCTTTATAAACCCAATCAAGTTTGTCTTTTGACTCATAAAATTTTTCATCACCAAAATATTGTCTGAAGGGTTCTCTGAATTCTTCCAAAACATATCGTAATCGCCCAATTATCGGATAATTTACAAGAAGTTGATGCGCTCTTTGAACATATTTATCATGAACATACCATGCTAAAATAACAATCCAAAAAAGACCAACCAAACCAAAAAATATCATCTCTTCACTGATAACCATACTAATCCTTTACTTTACTTACTAATAACCCACTAAATACAATAAGGATTATACCTAAAAATATCGAAATGTCAGGAAATTTGTCACCTAAAAAAAGTCCTAAAATAATTGAAAATATTATATTGGAATAACTTATTGTTCCAATAATTCCCGCTTTTGCATAAGAGTATGCTTTGGTCATATAAATTTGTGCAAAGGTTGAGAAAATCCCTAAAGCAATAATAAGAATCCAATCTGAACGTTGAGGCATGACAAAAGGAGCCAGCATAAAATCAAAGGTTACAGAGTGGTAATATTGCGCTAAAGACATCAAAATAATAGGCCCAATTGTTCCTAATGTCATAAAAGATAACACAATGGTTCTGTTTTCATAAAAGTTTTTCAATTCTCGAATAGATGTATACGCCAACCCCGCACCCACACCACACAAAATACCCAACCAGTCTGTTTTGTCCAAATTGCTTCCATCAAATTTTGTAATAAACAAAATCCCCGCAAAACCTACAAAAATACCAATCCAACCCTTTAAAGAGAGTTTTTCTCTGACAAAAATGTAAGCAAAAATGGCCGTAAATATTGGCGAAGTTTTTGAGAAAGTCATCGCTTCAGCCAGTGAAATTTGTGCAATATTATAAAAAAACATTAATAAGGCTAAAAAGCCCATCAAACCTCTGAAAAAAAGTAAAAAGGGTTTTCCTCCCACTTGTTTTAAGGGACGTTTATATACTGAAACAGCAATTAAAATTACGCCAAATATATTTCTAAAAAAAACAATCTCTACAGAATTCATATGGGTGCTTAACTCTTTGGCAAAAGCCCCCATAAAAGCAAAAAGAAAAGAGGCAAAAAGCATATACTGTATACCCAATTTGGTTTCGTTCGTCATTTCGTTACCCACTTTGATTAAAATCGAATTTTAATCAGTTTTTTGTTAAAATCGCATTATTTTTAGAATAGGAGCGCCAATGTCGTTTTTAAATGACCCTGCATTACAAATACCCATTGCCATAACTATTTTTATATTTTTTTTATTTGCCCGAAAACTTTTTAGAATTATTATCTACTCAGCCATCATGAAACTTGTACAAAAAACAAAAACCACTTTTGATGATGAAGTGCTTGAATCTTTGACGAAACCTATGAATTTTGTTTTCATTATTATAGGAACGCATGTGGCTTTAAATTATATTCAACTGCCGGAAGAGATGAAAGTATTTGTCTATCACGGTATGAAGTCGCTTTATGCTTTTGTTATCTTTTGGGGTATTTTTAATGTCTTAACACCCTTTTCTAAAGTCATTCATGGCTTTACGGTAAAATGGGGGAAAGAGGTCAGTGATGACATTACCAATTTTATTACAAAAAGTCTAAAATTCATTGTTATTTCTATTGGATTTGTTGCTATTATGCATGAATGGGGCTACAATATCAGTGGCTTTTTGGCTTCACTTGGATTGGTAGGTATGGCATTGGCACTTGCAGCAAAAGATACTGCTGCAAACCTTTTTGGGTCACTGGTTATTTTTTCTGACAAACCTTTTAAAATTGGGGATTGGATTTATACCCCCAATGTTGAAGGCATTGTGGAACAAATAGGTATTCGATCAACCAAAGTAAGAACCTTTGCACAAGCGATTGTTACCGTACCCAATGCCGTATTGGCAAACAGTGCTATTTTAAACTGGTCACGTATGGGCAAACGAAGAATTAAAATGAACATTGGCTTAACTTACTCCACCACAGCACAACAAATGCAAAATATTTTAAACCAATTAAGAGAGATGTTAAAACAGCATTCAGGTATTCATCAAGAGACCATTTATATCCATTTTACAGATTTCAATGACTCCTCTTTAGGGATTTTTTGTTACTTCTTTACCAATACAACACAATGGGGAGAATATATGCAAGTCAGAGAAGATGTCAATTTAAAAGTAATGCAAATTGTTCAAAACAATGGGGCGGCTTTTGCCTTTCCAAGCCAATCAATTTATATTGAAAACAGTGAAAAAAACACAGAATTAAACTAACAGGAAAAAAATGAAATATTTAAAAATAATCGGGCAAAAAAAATTAAGCGGTGATGTAAAAATTTCGGGTGCAAAAAATGCGGCATTGCCTCTTTTAGCTTCTACGATATTGGCAAAAAACAGTGTAACAATTGGGAATTTACCTAATGTTGTGGATATTAATACCCTTTTAAAACTTTTAGAGATGCTTGGAAGCTCTTACTCAAAAACCGACAACAACACCATTGAAATTAATACTTCAAAGATTCATGAAACAAAAGCAACCTATGATATTGTCAAAACCATGAGAGCCTCAATTTTGGTTTTAGGTCCATTGCTTACACGATTTGGTCATTGTGAAGTCTCTCTTCCTGGAGGTTGTGCCATTGGTCAGAGACCCGTTGATTTACATTTAAAAGCACTCGAGCAAATGGGCGCTGTTATTGAAATCAAAGGGGGATACATTCACGCTACTGCACCAAATGGGCTTCAAGGGGCTACCATCGTATTTGATAAAATCACCGTAACGGGAAGTGAAAATATTATTATGGCAGCAGCCTTAGCCAATGGAACAACAAAAATCATCAACGCAGCAAAAGAGCCAGAAGTGGTGCAACTGTGTGAAGTTTTAAAAGCAGCTGGTTTACACATCAAAGGCATTGGCACAAATGAACTTGAAATCGTTGGAACCAAACAAGAACTTCTTGAGTTCAAAAACTTTGATATTATTCCAGACAGAATTGAGGCAGGTACCTATCTTTGTGCAGCAGCTATTGCCAATACCCGACTTAACATCACCCATATTATTCCCATGCATTTAGACGCCGTGTTATCAAAACTTGAAGAGATGGGATTCAGTATCTTAAAAGATGAAACATCAGTTACATTACTGCCTGCACATACCATAAAATCAGTCAAAATTGTTACCACAGAATACCCAGGATTCCCAACAGACATGCAAGCACAATTCATGGCCTTAGCCACACAAGCCAATGGAGTGAGCATCATTGATGAAAAACTCTTTGAAAACAGATACATGCATGTCAATGAATTGCTCAGAATGGGTGCTGATATTACCCTACAAGGGCACACTGCAACCATTACTGGAACGCCAAATGCATTGACAGGAACAGATGTCATGGCAACCGATTTAAGAGCCAGTTCTGCGCTTGTACTTGCAGCACTCGTAGCTTCTGGTGAAACCAATATTCACAGAATTTATCATTTAGACAGAGGGTATGAAAATTTAGAAGAGAAACTCATGGCTATTGGTGCTGTTGTGAAGCGAGTTGACGAATAAACGATGCCCCTTCTGAAAAACATTCAACACGATAAATTAAGCAAAATTGCATTAAAATTTATCAAACCATAAAAAAGGTGAAACAAACAGTATGAAACTCGAAATATCATTGTACAAATTTGATGCAAAAACAGACTATCTTCCTTATTACACAAAACACTTTGTTAAAATCAAAGAGGAAAAAAACTTATTGGATATTTTAAAAACCATCAAGAGTGAAAGAAATTTTGGATTTGAAGAAAAAGAAGATTTTGCCATTGTATTAAACGGATTATACACCACACTGAAAACCTCAGTTGAAGCAATTAAAAACGATTTTGGGAAAGATTTAACCATTGAACCTATCAGCATTAAACGATCATACAAAGACCTGTTAATCAATGAAGATGATTTCAATGATAAACTCAATTTAATTGAAGAGTATATCACCGATGAAAACAAAAAAGAGTATGAAAGTTATAAATTAGACTATTATGCTTCAAACAGTTTAAAATACAATGAAAACTATGTGGGTGATGCGCTCATTTTATTGGTAGACTCCCTCATTAAAAAAGATGACAGCAACAAAGATGCTCTTTTAAAAATCATTTCAAACAGTGAAACTGGCATCGCTTTTCATACAAATTTATCAAACAAAATCTACCAATACAATCAAGAGAATGAAGAGAAAATATCTGCATTAAAAAAGAGTTTACACATCTCAAAAAATGTTGAAGAACAAAACTTTAAACTCAATAATAAAAAAACAATAGATTTTGATAAAATGTGCGGAACATCCATTATTAAACACACCTTCAATGATTTTAATATTGCATATTACAGAGGAAACAAAGGGTGTGAAAAAGCACAAACCCTTTTAGAGAATTTAGAAGCAAAAAATCTTCAACTGCAATCACTTAACAATGATTTGGCCATGGATACTTTTCATAAAAATCAAGAGTTCACCTATCAATTGGCTGCTGAAATGATGTTGGATGCGTTTGATAATGATGCTGATTTTATTGTCGTAGACAATGAGAGTACTTTTTATCTGCTTGATTACAACAGAAAAGAGCTCGGAAAAGCATCTGGAAGAGATATACTTTTACCGGTATTACACATCAATGAACTTTCAAAACTGGTGTGTGGTCTGCATGATGATGTTAAAAAAAGTTTGGATTTACACACAATTAATCCTGAAATTATCTAAAAAAGATACGCAATGAGACTTGAATACGAATTTGTTTTTTCTGCACTCATTCTCATTGCATGTTTAATCCCTTTATACTTAAAAAGAAAACAAATCAAACAATACTTTACTCAAAAATCAGACACAAAAGATTTGGTCAAAGAGATTAAAATCTATTTTCAAACCGTACACCCTTTGATTAATCTGGATTACGCTATTGTTGAAAAAACACGTAATGAACAAAACAGCGATGTCAGAGACATTGAAATTATCGAAGATTTGGTCAGCCAATATGCGCATGCAGATATTAAAATTGAGACACCAACGGGAGTAAACAAAGATTCACTTTGGGGAACGTATGACATATTGTGCATACCACAAAAAGATAAACTCCCAAAAGATTTGGCCATGAGAAAAGAGCTGGTGTTTAAAAGAGACCACGCGAAATGCAAACGATGCGGGAAAAGTATCACACTCAATAATTCGTATCTTCACTTTTTAAGAAATATTGCCGAAGGGGGAACCTATCATGTTGAAAATCTTGTTACCGTCTGTTCGGATTGTAATAAAATTTTAAAATCAACCAACCTCGCAAAAACCATAGACACACTTGAAGCGTTTGACCATTTAATTTCCAAAATCCACAATCAATAAATTCCAAACGTTTTTAAGACCTCTTTATGCCGTTGTTGATTCAACTTCTCATGAGTTGTATACTCATTTTTACTCTCTAAAACTTTTTCATCACTCACTTTTTTTTCTAATTTTGCTTCCAAATCTTTGCTATATTGTTCTTCTAACATTTTAAGTTGTAAAAGTTGCTCTCGAATAAAGGTCAAATCTTTTGATTGTGGAATAATATAAGGTGTCATAATAACCACCAAATTAATTTTATCTTTGGATTCTCTGTTATTTTTAAACAGATGTCCCAAAATGGGAATATCTCCTAAAAATGGGATTTTATCTTCTGTACTGTCTTTTTTACTTTTGATTAATCCACCTAAAATGACACTCTCCCCATTGCTAACAATGGCAGTGGTTTTGACCTCTTTTTTCGTTGTATCGGGATTGATTTGTCCAGTTTTTAACTCTCTGGCATCTTCAAGTATGGTTTGAATATCTAAAATCACTTTCTTTTCACTTGAAATACGCGGTCTTACTTTCAGGGTCAAGCCTATGTCTTCTCTTTGGAAACTGTTGTTGGTCGTTCCCCCATCAGTAATACTTGAACCCGTTTGAAAAGACTTTGTCTCTCCCACATAAATGGAAGACTCTTTATTGTTAACGCACAAAATAGATGGCTCAGATATGATATCTATGGCTTGATTGTTTTTCAAAAGATTTAACGTCGCTCCTAAAGCAATACCCGATTTTAATGTGGGTGTGGCAATCGAAAACAAAGAGAGTGCTTCTGTATTTAACGTATTCACACTTCCCCCTAAATTGCTGCCTAAGGTAAAAATGTTATTGCCATTGCTATTAATAGAAGTCAAGCCATACTTTAAACCAATATTTTTTGTTCTGTTTTCACTGAGTTCTATGATTCTTGCTTGGACATACACTTGAAGTCTCTCTTTATCAAGCTCTTTTATTAAGTGTTGTATCATTTGAATTTCACTTTTTATGCCCACTACAATCAAACGATTGGACTCTTCATCTTTTGAAATAAAAGGTTTTACATTTTCATTTACATATTTTTTCTTCATTACCATCTCAGAAAGGATGGCCATCACACTTTTTACTTCAATATTTTTTAGAGGAATCACTGCTATTATTCGTTCATCTTGAAGATTTTTATTCTCTTTTAAAATAAGTTCATCTGAGTTGCTCTTCTCTTTTTTTACAACGGTTAAAATATTATGAGACTCAACCATTGTATAGCCTTTGGCATCAAGCACTAAAGCCAAAATTTCCATTAAATCTTTTTTATAAATTGCCTGATGAGATACAAAATCAACACTGCCTTCAAGGGGTTGAGTCATGAGTATATTTTTATGGCTATATTTAGAGGTAAGATGAATAAGTTGTTCAACAGAGAGATCTTTAAAATTAATCGTTAAAGGCTGCTCTTTAGCATAAATAAAAGAGAAAACAGACAATAAGAGCATTATGTTCAAGAGTTTCATAACTTATCCCTTTAAGTTAGAATTTCAATTGTCGTATAAATTTGACAATTATACAATTTTAATGCTTATTGTAATGTTACATTAAGGGGTAAAAGTGTTTCTAGTAGACCAAATTGCTCTTGTGTTCCTTCTAATTTAAGGGTTACACCTTCTTCAAACAGTTTGTCAATAATGCTGATTTTATGTCTGCTTAAAAGATACTCCAGTTGAGATAATTGAGCATAACTCAACGTTATGCTCTTTTGTTCTAACTTTAAAAACTCATTGAGCTGAGCTTCCTTTATGACGTGATTGACCGCATCACTGTATGCTCTTACCAATCCTCCCGTTCCCAGTTTCACTCCACCAAAATAGCGCACAACAATGACAGCTGTGTTGATTAAATCGCTTCCTGCTAAAACACTTAAACAAGGTTTTCCGCTCGTACCTTTTGGTTCTCCATCGTCACTGCTGTTTTCAACAATTTGGTCAAATTCATTTAAATATCGATAGGCATAAACATGATGTCTGGCTTTGGGGTGTTCCTCTTTTAAACGCTTCATGATTTCATCAAAAAGGGGAAAAGGACACAAATGTGCAATAAATTTTGACTTTTTTTCTTCAAAAGTTGAACTAAACTCTTTTTGAACAAATTTCAACTATAATTCCACCTATGAGATTAGATTTATTTTTAACAGAAGCTTTCAATATTCAAAGCAGAAACAAAGCGCATGAACTTATAAAATCAAACAAAGTAAAAATAGATGGCATCATTATATCAAAACCATCTTTTAATGTTGAAGCCCACAATAAAATTGAACTGCTTGAAGATGAATTTTTTGTTTCAAGAGCTGCTTATAAATTAAAACACTTTTTAGAAGAGACAGATATTGCATTTAAAAATAAAGAGGCTTTGGATATTGGCTCAAGTACAGGAGGCTTTACCCAAATTCTTTTAAATAACGGCATTGAACATGTTACGTGTGTGGATGTGGGTTCCAATCAACTGCATGAAACTTTAAGGGGCAATAATCGTATCACTTTTTTTGAAAACTGTGACATCAGAGATTTCAGACCCAATAAAACGTTTGAAGTGGTCACGTGCGATGTCTCTTTTATCAGTGTGCACCATATTTTACCTGCCATACAGACCCTTTCATCAAACGAAATTATTCTGCTTTTTAAACCTCAATTTGAAGTAGGAACCAATGTTAAAAGAGACAAAAAAGGGGTGGTAAAAGATAATAAAGCCATTGCACATGCACGTACAAAATTCATCGATGCAACAAAGAATTACAAATGGAAGTTAGAGTATAATGCCATGAGTAAACTCCAAGGAAAAGATGGAAATGCAGAAGAGCTTTTCTATTTTACAAAACAAAATGAGGACAATTCATGCGTGTTGATAAAAAAACCATAACTTCTATTGCCATTGGCGGCTTCGATGGCATGCATATGGCGCATCAAACACTTTTTTCAAATCTGACCAAAAACGGTGCCATTGTAGTTATTGACACAGGTTATGCCAACCTAACGCCCAAAACACACCGAGAAGAGTACACCAAATTTCCCATTTATTATTATGATTTAAAAAATATCAAACACTTAAGCGGTAGAGAGTTTATAGAGCTTTTAAAAGAGGAGTTTCCTCAAATTAGAAAAATCGTTGTGGGGTTTGATTTTTGTTTTGGGGCGAACAGAAAAGATTGTATTCAAAACTTAAAAGAGCTTTTTGGAGGTGAAGTTGTCGTCATTAACGAAATCAGTATCAATGACATTCCCGTACACTCAAGAATCATCAGAGAGTATGTACAAAAAGGCGATTTTTCTACCGCCAATACCCTTTTAGGGAAAAAATATAAAATTCACGGCACTCAAATTCGAGGACAAGGGTTAGGTTCTAAAAGTTTTGTACCAACGATTAACCTTTTCGTCGAAGATTTTCTTCTTCCCAATGAAGGAGTTTATGCTACTAAAACCATCATTAATGATCACAGCTATTTTTCAGTAACCTTTTTAGGGCATCGAACAACTACGGATGGAAGTTATGCCATTGAAACGCATATTTTAGATGAAAACTTAACCAATCACACTCACGATATTCAAATAAAGTTTTTTGAAAAAATTCGAGAAAACAAAAAATTCGACTCTTTTGAAGCATTGAAAAATCAAATCAATTTAGATATTGAAAATGTAAAAAAATATTTTCAACAAGTCTATTAAAATATCAAACAATCACATCAAGAAATTATTTTAATATAACATACAATTAGGTACAATGTTCACATGATAGATAAAGTATTTGAAAAGTCCATTACAAAACAATTTGAGTTTGATGAAGAGGTCGCTTCTGTATTTGACGATATGTTAAATCGATCGGTTCCTTACTACAAAGAGATGCAGCGTTTAACCATTGATTTTGCACTTAATTTCTTAGAAGAGAACGACAAAGTATATGATTTAGGATGTTCAACGGCTTCAACCCTTATTGAGCTTTCAAAACATTGTGAAAAGAGGCTTGATTTGATTGGTATTGACAATTCACAAGCCATGTTAAACCGTGCTGCAAACAAAGCCAAAGCCTTTGGAGTAGAACTCAATTTAATCCATGGAGATTTGCACGATGTGAGTTTGAATGATGCAAAATTGATTATTTCAAACTATACTTTACAATTTATCAGACCTTTGCAAAGAGAGAAACTCATACAAAAAATCTATGATTCTTTGAGCAATGGTGGTATTTTTATTTTCAGTGAAAAAGTCATTTCATCAAATAAAATTTTAAACAAACAATCCATTGATGAATATTATAAATTTAAAAAAACGCAAGGCTATTCAGAGTTTGAGATTTCTCAAAAGAGAGAAGCCTTAGAAAATGTGCTCATTCCATACAGTGAAGATGAGAACAAACAGATGATAAAAGACGCAGGATTTTCGCATTGTGAAACACTTTTCAAATGGGTAAATTTTGCAACTTTTATTGCAATAAAATAAAGGATAAAGATGTTAGAGATAGGAAGTAAAGCTCCCGATTTTTGTGCGCCAAATCAAGATGATGTAGAGATATGTTTAAGAGATATATTGGGGAAATGGATTGTTTTATATTTTTATCCAAGAGACAATACCCCAGGATGTACAACGCAAGCGTGCGATTTTACAGCTGCACTGCCTGATTTTGAGGATT
Source organism: Marinarcus sediminis (SeqCode) (assembly GCF_048571275.1). Taxonomy (GTDB): domain Bacteria; phylum Campylobacterota; class Campylobacteria; order Campylobacterales; family Arcobacteraceae; genus Marinarcus; species Marinarcus sediminis. The sequence continues at coordinate 1,645,352 of NZ_CP182357.1, read as the reverse complement.
TGGATGCGGTAATTTTAGGTGTCAGTACAGATACTACGGCAAAACACAGAAACTTTATTGAAAAACAAAACTTAGAGATAACCCTCTTAGCCGATACTGACAAAAAAATGTGTGAAGATTACAACGTATGGCAACTTAAAAAGTTTATGGGCAGAGAGTCTATGGGCATTGTAAGAACGACTTTTATCATTAATCCCCAAGGTAATATTGCCGCAGCTTGGGAAAAAGTAAATGTAAGAAAAAAGAAAAAAGTCAAAGGCGAAACCGTGGAGGTTCTCCATGTCAATGAAGTCAGAGAAAAATTAAAAGAATTAAAAGCACATTAAGGAACACAATGAAAACGAAATTATTACTACTTTGCGCATTATTGATTGCCACTATTTTGAATGCCACAGAAACAACGTGTTATAAAAAAGATTGGCTTTCTCCCTCTACTATTGAAACAGTAGCATTAGAGGGAGGAGAGTGTAAATCTCAAAACTCTATCGAACAGATGAAACAAAATGGTTGGCATATCAAAGATATTCAAATAGCATCATCGCAAAAAGGATTAAACTACACCTATATTTTAACCGATGTTAAGCCAGCTGTGAGTCCTTATGTTAATGCCAGAGATGAAGTTAAAATTCCATCATTTGATATTCAATATACAAAAATCAGCGCAGTGAGTAATAACACGGCTACCATTCATTTGCCAAATTTAAGAACAGGTCAAAGTGGCATTGTAGTACACACCTATCCAAATGGCCGTTCGGTCATTGTTGCCAATGCTTTTGTTGCAAGCAGCAATGCCACAACATCTACTTTAACGTTGAGTAAATTTGATGATTTAAAACAAAATGCAATTCCTACAACTTCAAAAAAAGCACAAGAGGGTGATACACTTATCTTAAACTATTTATACGATGCTTCATTGCTTATTGCACCAACATCAGACAGTTTTAATGTGGTCAGAGAGAAATTCAAAAAACACAATTTTTTACACTCTGATATTTTTGCAACTCATCTAAAAGTAGAAAATGAACCTTTACCTTCAAAAGAGACTTTTATTCAATTTGCAAAATTCCAAAATATTGGAACCATCTTTTTTGTTCTCAATAACAAAGTCTATGTCGTTGATGCAAAAACATTTAATGTTTTAGAATCGTATAAAATTATCTATGCCAATAATGAAGAGCAACTCCCTTTTTATACCAGAGTTGCAGAGATTGACAAAGCCTTTTGGGACATTGATTTTTCAGGATATATTGATATGCTAAAAAGTTTCGTCTCTCCTAAAGAGAAAACCGAAGAGGATTATCTCAATGACTCTTTAAACATCAAAGATGAAAAGACTCAACAAGTTCATTATGACGCATATTACAAGAATTTATTAGGAATAAAATAATGATAGAAAATAGCCATTTACAAGCATTCAAAGCCATTGTAGGTGAAGAGAATGTTAAGAGTGATAAAGCCCATTTAATTGCTTATTGCTACGATGCGACACGTGAACGATTTGAACCCGATGCGGTTGTTTTCCCAAAAGATGAACAAGATGTATCAAAAGTTGTAAAATATTGCGATGAGCATAAAATTATCATCGTTCCAAGAGGCTCAGGGTCTTGCTTTACAGGTGGGGCATTGCCTGCTCATGGAGGGATTATTCTATCTCTTGAGCGATACATGAATAAAATACTTGAAATTGATATGGAGAACATGCTAGGGATTGTACAGCCAGGCGTGATTAACATGGATTTTCAAAAAGCCGTTGAAGAGGTGGGACTTTTTTATCCGCCCGATCCAGCAAGTGAAATGTATTGTACTTTAGGGGGCAATGTTGCTGAAAATGCAGGTGGAATGAGAGCAGCTAAATATGGAATAACAAAAGATTATGTGGTTGCCCTAAGAGCTGTTTTACCCAATGGTGAAATCATCACTGCGGGTAAAAAAACGATCAAAGATGTTGCTGGATATAACACCGCTGGTATTATTATAGCTTCAGAAGGAACACTTGCTGTCATTACAGAGATAACCCTAAAACTTATCCCAAAACCAAAATACAAAAAAACCTATATGGGTGTTTTCCCTGATGTAACCAAAGCAATGAATGCGGTATTCAAATCACTTGCTGCTGGTGCGAACCCTGTTGCCATGGAGTTTTTAGATGCCTTAGTTATTGACGCGTTAAAACAAAAATTTCCAGAAATTAAACTGCCAGAACATGCCGGTGGGATTTTAGTAGGAGACGTAGATGGTTCATCTCAAGAAGAACTCACTTCTCAACTGGAAACCTTAAAACAATCCTTTAAAGAGAATGGTTCAAATGATTTTATAATAGCTCAAAATGATGAAGAGGCGGCTAAACTTTGGTTTGCCAGAAAAAATGCTTCTCCAGCTACGATGGTTTATGGAACAAAAAAACTCAATGAAGATATCTCCGTGCCCAGAAGTAAACTCCCAATTGCCTTAGAAGAGATTTATAAAATTGCGGATAAATATGGATTAAAAGCCCCATGTTTTGGTCACTCTGGAGATGGAAATATCCATGTTAATGTCATGGTCAAAGACAAAAACGATGAACAAGAGATGGACAATGGTCATGAAGCCATAAAAGAGATTTTTAAACTGGTTGTATCTATGGGAGGAACACTTTCAGGTGAACATGGTATTGGTTTATCAAAAGCGCCTTTTATGGAAATTGCTTTTAACAAAGCAGAAATGGATCTTTTCAAAAGCATTAAAAAAGCCTTTGATCCCAATAACATATTAAATCCATTTAAAATGGGTCTATAATAACTCAAATGAAAAAGGAGGAATTTGTTCAAAAGCCAATTAAAAAACTCTTAGAGTTGTTGGATTCATTTTTTAATGATGATACCACATACTATGCTGCGAGTTTAAGCTTTTTTACAATTTTCTCAATGCTTCCTATTCTTGCTTTGGCAATTTATGTTATATCAAGCCTGCCACAGTTTAACAACTATATTGATGTCTTTTTACAATACATTATAGAAATCATTAATCCAACACACTCTGAACAATTTATAGAACAAGTCAAAAACTTTATATCCAATTCAAATCATTTAGGAAATATTGGAATTATCTACATGTTATTTGTATTTACAATGTTTTTTAAAGATTATGAATACATTGTCAATAAAATTCATAAAGCAAAAAGAAAATCACTTTATGCATCTTTTTTCTTTTATATCAGTGTACTTTTACTTTTCCCCATCGTATTTGCATTGTATATCATTACCATATCACTTTTTGATAGTACAATCTTTGATTATTTCATCACTTTTTTGTACGCATGGCTCATATTCTTTGGATTATTTAAACTGACAGTCAACCGATTTGTATCGAATAAAGCCGCTTTTATTTCATCTTTTATTACGCTCGTAACACTGAGTATCACTAAAAACCTTTTTGTCTATTATGTGATTTACAATAAAACCTATACAACCATTTATGGCTCACTGGCAACACTTCTGTTCTTCTTTTTTTGGATTTATATCTCTTGGATCATCTATTTATATGGCGTTAAACTCTGTTATCAACTCAACATTAAATCTTAAGAATAGACTACACTCTCTTATACGCATCTTTATTCGTAGTAATTTTAGAAGGGACGCCAGGTTTTCCACCTGCAAATACAGAAGGCTGTTTGACAATAGATGTTTTAATAAGCGGTATTTTTGGTTTTAACTTCTCTTTAGACAATGAATTTCCTTTTAATTAAGTAAAAAAAAGCCTCTACCAAAGCTATCAAAGGGATAGGTTAGGTAAAGGCTTGTAAAACTCAAAGCTGGCAGCGGCTTACGTTTCCACAAGGGGACCCTGCAGTATTATCAGCGATGAAGTGCTTGACTTCCAGGTTCGGAATGGGTCTGGGTATTTCCACTTCTCTATAACCACCAGCAAATTGAGTAAAGAAGATATTGTAAAAATATACTCTTTACTCAACTCTGATTAGAGTTAAATATAATGTTAAAAGTCTTTATAAACACATTTTACTAAGTATTGTGTACTTAATAAGATAGTAAACCAAGAAATATAAAAATAAGCCAAACGATCTATTAGTACTGGTCAGCTAAACGACTTACATCGCTTACACATCCAGCCTATCAACCAGCTAGTCTTGCTGGGATCTTCAGGGAAAGTTCATCTTAGAGTTGGCTTCGAGCTTAGATGCTTTCAGCTCTTATCACATCCGTACGTAGCTACCCAACGATGCTCTTGGCAGAACAATTGGTACACCAGTGGTACGTTCATCCCGGTCCTCTCGTACTAGGGACAAATCTCTTCAACTTTCCTACGCCCACGGAAGATAGGGACCGAACTGTCTCACGACGTTCTGAACCCAGCTCGCGTACCGCTTTAAATGGCGAACAGCCATACCCTTGGGACCTGCTCCAGCCCCAGGATGCGATGAGCCGACATCGAGGTGCCAAACCTCCCCGTCGATGTGAGCTCTTGGGGGAGATCAGCCTGTTATCCCCGGCGTACCTTTTATCCTTTGAGCGATGGCCCTTCCACACAGAACCACCGGATCACTATGACCGACTTTCGTCTCTGTTCGACTTGTATGTCTCACAGTCAGGCTAGTTTATGCCATTATACTCAACAAGCGATTTCCATCCGCTTTGAACTAACCTTTGTAAGCCTCCGTTACTTTTTAGGAGGCGACCGCCCCAGTCAAACTACCCACCAGACATTGTCCTGAACGAGGTTAACTCGTCCCAGTTAGTAACTCAAATATTCAAGGGTGGTATCTCAAGGATGGCTCATACTCTACTTGCGTCTAGTAATCAAAGCCTCCCACCTATCCTGCACATGAATATCCAAGCTACAGTGTCAAGCTGTAGTAAAGGTGCACGGGGTCTTTCCGTCTTTCCGCGGGTAGGAGGAATTTTCACCTCCACTACAATTTCACTGGATCCCTGGTTGAGACAGCTCCCATCTCGTTACGCCATTCATGCAGGTCGGTATTTAACCGACAAGGAATTTCGCTACCTTAGGACCGTTATAGTTACGGCCGCCGTTTACTCGGGCTTCAATCAAATGCTTCGCTTACGCTGACATCATCAGTTAACCTTCGAGCACCGGGCAGGCGTCACACCTTATACATCCTCTTACGAGTTAGCAAAGTGCTGTGTTTTTGGTAAACAGTCGGGAGGGACTCTTTGTTGCAACCTCTATCGCTTTTTGGAGCAAGTCCATATACAATAGTAGGCACACCTTATACCGAAGATACGGTGCTAGTTTGCAGAGTTCCTTAACCAGGGTTCTTCCACGCGCCTTAGAATACTCATCCCACCTACCTGTGTCGGTTTACGGTACGGGCAACAATTAATATACTTAGTGGCTTTTCTTGGCACGACAGTATCATCGATTCCAAATGCTCCCCGAAAGGATTATTCGGCCTGTAAGATCTCGGTCTAACGATACCCGGATTTGCCTAAGTATCAACCTACATCCTTCGAGCCACTATTCCATCAGTGACCTCGACTAACTCTATGCGTCCCCACATCGCGCTTAATTGTTGGTATTGAAATATTAATCAATTTGCCATCGTCTACCCCTTTCGGACTCGACTTAGGACCCGACTAACCCTACGATGACGAGCATCGCGTAGGAAACCTTGGGTTTTCGGCGTTAAGGATTCTCACCTTAATTATCGCTACTCATGCCTGCATGCTCACTTCTATCCGCTCCAGCACTCCTTGTCGGTATACCTTCAACGCTGAATAGAACGCTCTCCTACCACTTGGATAAATCCAAGTCTAAAGCTTCGGTGCATATCTTAGCCCCGTTATATTTTCCGCGCAGAATCACTAGACCAGTGAGCTGTTACGCTTTCTTTAAAGGATGGCTGCTTCTAAGCCAACCTCCTGGTTGTCACAGTAACTCCACATCGTTTTCCACTTAGATATGACTTTGGGACCTTAGCTGTTAGTCTGGGTTGTTCCCCTCTCGACGATGGATTTTATCACCCACCGCCTGACTGCTGTGATTACACATATGGTATTCGGAGTTTGACAGGGTTTGGTACCGCGGTAAGCAGCCCTAGCCCAATCAGTGCTCTACCCCCATATGTTACGACACAACGCTATACCTAAATATATTTCGGAGAGAACCAGCTATCACGAAGTTTGATTGGCCTTTCACCCCTATCCACAGGTCATCCGGGGGCTTTTCAACGCCCATCGGTTCGGTCCTCCACTGGCTCTTACACCAGCTTCAACCTGCCCATGGATAGATCACTTCGTTTCGGGTCTGCAGCATCTGACTAATTCGCCCTATTAAGACTCGCTTTCGCTACGGCTTCGTACTTGACTTAACCTTGCCAGACACCACAACTCGCAGGCTCATTATGCAAAAGGCAGTCCGTCACCCTGATAAATCATAGGGCTCCGAATGATTGTAAGCTAATGGTTTCAGGTTCTATTTCACTCTCCTCGCTGGAGTACTTTTCACCTTTCCCTCACGGTACTTGTTCACTATCGATCTGTAAGTAGTATTTAGGGTTGGAGGGTGGTCCCCCCAGATTCAGACAAAATATCACGTGTTCCGTCCTACTCAGGATACCAATAGAGCTCTTGAGAATTTTGATTACAGGAGTATCACCTTCTATGCTTAAGCTTTCCAACTTACTCATCTATTCTCTTAAGTCTCACATCTTGGTCCTACAACCCCCAATGCAAGCATTGGGTTTGCCCTAATCCCATTTCGCTCGCCGCTACTTTGGGAATCTCTTTTGATTTCTCTTCCTCTGGCTACTGAGATGTTTCACTTCGCCAGGTTCGCCCCCCGCAGGGTAATACAGCTCTCACCATATTGGGTTGCCCCATTCGGAAATCCCCGGATCAAAGCTCTTTGGCAGCTCCCCGAGGCTTATCGCAGCCTAATACGTCCTTCATCGCCTCTTACAGTCTAGGCATCCACCATTAGCCCTTAATAGCTTATTTGATAATAAAGTAATTAAATTACTTCACCTTTTTTGAATAATTATTCCTTGGCTACTATCTTATTAAATACATTACATATTTAATAAAAAAGTTGTGTTTTTTTTCTTTCTTATACAAACAGAATTTCTTCTACTCATATGGAAAAATTAAAGACTTTTAACATTATGTTTTTAAATAACTTTTGATCCTTTTACAAACCAAATATAAATCTTACCTCTTGTAAAACTTATATTTGGTCTCTAAAAATTCTTTGATTTATGTTGTGAAAATGGTGGAGAATAGCGGGATCGAACCGCTGACCTCCTGCGTGCAAGGCAGGCGCTCTCCCAGCTGAGCTAATTCCCCACATTTACATACTTTAAGGTTACATGTAAGCTTAAAAATGGTGGGCCTAACAGGACTTGAACCTGTGACCTCACGATTATCAGTCGAGCGCTCTAGCCAGCTGAGCTATAGGCCCATTTAACCAACTTACTTCTATAATCTTTATAAACCGAACATATACTTAATTTTGCTTAAGTCAAACAAATGACTTAAGTCTTCTCTGAAAGGAGGTGATCCAACCGCAGGTTCTCCTACGGTTACCTTGTTACGACTTCACCCCAGTCGCTAAATCCACTGTGGAAGGTAGCTACTTTAGCATCCCCGCTTCGAATGAATTCAACTCCCATGGTGTGACGGGCGGTGAGTACAAGACCCGGGAACGTATTCACCGTAGCATTGCTGATCTACGATTACTAGCGATTCCAACTTCATGTAGTCGAGTTGCAGACTACAATCCGAACTGGGAGGCATTTTTGAGATTTGCTCCACGTCACCGTATTGCAGCTCTTTGTGTACCCCATTGTAGCACGTGTGTAGCCCTGGCCGTAAGGGCCATGATGACTTGACGTCGTCCT